>CAIWTJ010000269.1 GCA_903915535.1 Enhydrobacter aerosaccus | reverse complement strand
CGGATGGAGATTGCAGGGGTTGCCGTCGTACCAGCTGAGGTATCGCTGATAGACCGCCTTCACGTTGTGACTGACCGTGCCGTAATAGCCGCGCACCGACCATCGATCGGCCAGGCCCGGCGGCAGGTCGATCGCCTCGGCGATCTCGGCCGGACGCCAGCCCTTGTTCATGTAGCGCAGGGTCTGGTCGTGGATGTGCTTGTAGAGATCGCGCTGTGCCTCCAGGTAGTCGACGATCGCGTCGCGGCCCCAGGTCGGCCAGTGATGCTGGCCGATCATCACATCCGCCTGCGGCACATACATCTTGAGCGCGTCGCCGATATACTTCGACCAGACCCTCGGGTCGCGCGCAACGGCGCCGCGCAGCGGGATGAAATTGTGCAACACCGGACAGGCGTTCTCCGCCATGTTGAGCACCCCGAGGTCGGGATAGAACATGTGCATCTCCGCCGGCGCCTCGGTCTCCGGCGCGAGCTGGAACACGATCTTCACGCCATCGATCGTGTGCTGCTCGATGGGCTTTGCAATCGACAGTGTCGGCGCGATCAGTCCGGGCGTACCTCGCGCGACCCCCTTCCCCAACCCGGCATCGACCTGCCCCTTCGTGCCGCGCGGCAGCAGGTGACCGAATTGAAACTGCGCGCGCCGCATCATCGGCAGGCCGGCCAGCACGTTCTCGCCGGAGATTGCCTCCATGAACCCGGCCGGCGCAACGACCGCCACCTTGCCTGCCTGCACATCGGCTTCGTCGACCACGCCACGCACGCCGCCATAGTGATCGAGATGGCTGTGGGTATAGATGACGGCCACCACCGGCCGGCGCGGCCGGTGCGCGTAATACAGATCGAGCGCCGCGCGCGCCACTTCGGCGGTGGTCAACGGATCGATCAGGATGAGACCGCTGTCGCCTTCGATCACGGTCATGTTGGAAATATCGAAGCCACGCAGCTGGTACAGCCGCTCCTTCACCTTAAACAGGCCGTTGGCCATGTTGAGCCGCGCCATGCGCCACAGGCTGGGATTGACCGTTGCAGGCGCCAGCTCGCCGTTGATGAACGCGTATTCGCCCAGATTCCACAGCGCCGTGCCGCTGCTCGTGACGACCGCGCCATCGGGCACCGGGGCAATCAGCCCGCGATGCACCGCTTCAAAGTCGCGCACATCCGAGAACGGCAGCTTGGCCGCCATCGCCGCATTGGCGGCCGTCGTCGCCGCTTCGGCGTCGCGAGCGCTCTCGAGATGCGAGGCCGGCACCGGCACCGCTGAACCTGTAGCCATTTTTATTTTTTCCCTTTTGTCCCGAAAGACTACTTTGCTGGCGCACCATGGCTCAACGCAAGCTCTCCCTCGCCGCTATCCGCCGCGCGGTAATTGCACTGCCCGGCGTGCACGAAGGCACGTCCTACGGAACGCCTGCGTGGCGTCACAAGGGCAAGCTGCTGGCGCGGGTTCATCAGGATGGGCAAACGCTCGTCCTCAACATCGGGTATCAGACCCGCGATCACCTGTTGCAGGCCGATCCCGCAACCTTCTTCGTCACCGATCACTATCGCAGCTCGGCGATGGTCCTGGCGCGACGCGACAAGATAACCGCCTCGGACCTCAAGAAGCTCCTCGAACGGGCTATCCTTCGACCTTGATGTCGTTTTCCTTCACCACCCTGGTCCAGCGCTCGGTCTCGAATTTCACACGCTCGAGAAATTCCGCCGGCGTGCTGCCTGTGGTGACGAAGCCCAGCTCGGCGATCTTCTCCTTCACGGCGTCATCCTTCAGGACGTCGAGACTGACGGCATGGAGACGCTCCACGACAGCTGGTGGCACACCGGCCGGCGCGACCATCCCGTAAAAGGCGGCCCCCACCAGATCCGGCATTCCCAGTTCGACCACTGTCGGCACATTGGGGCAGATCGGCGAACGCTCCTTCGAGGCGACGCAGATGCCGGTCAGGCGTCCCGCCGCAATATGGGGGCCCGTCGGCAGCATGACGTCAACGAACACCGGCACGTGGCCCGCCATGACGTCACGCAAGGCGTCGGCCGATCCCTTGTAGCCGACCACTTCCATCTTGAGCTTGTTGCGCGTGCGGAAGAGCTCGCCCCACAGGTGCGGCTGGTTGCCGATTCCCGAGCAGGCAAACCGCACCTTCTCCGGCTGCGTGTTCACCCAGTCGGCGAACGATGAATAATCCTTGATCGGTAGATCCTTGTTCACCGCGAGCAGGTCGCAGATGTCGGCCATCGTGCAGATCGGCTGGAAATCCCTCAACGGATCGAAGGGCTGCTTCAATCCCAGGGCCACGTTGGTAGCCATGGTCGTGCTGCCGAGCAGAAGCGTGTGCCCGTCGGGCTTGGCCTTCGCGACCGTCTCCATGCCGATGATCGTGTTGCCGCCCGCCTTGTTCTCGACGATGACCTGCTGGCCCAGCAGCGCTGTCATCTTCTCGGCAATGACGCGGCCGAGCGCATCCGACGCGCCGCCCGGCGCATACGGCACGACCAGCTTCACGGTTTGACTGGGCCAGGCCTGTGCGCGCACGGCGCTCGCGGCGACGATCGTCCACCCAGTCGCACCGGCGATGACACTGCGACGCTTCAACATCCTGCTAACCTTCGACCTTGATGTTGTTTTCCTTCACCACCTTGGTCCAGCGATCGGTCTCGAACTTGAGTTTGTCGAGATATTGCCCCGGTGTACTGCCCGTGGTGACGAAACCCAGCTCGGCGAACTTCTTCTTCACGGCGGGATCCTTGACCGTCTCGAGGCACAGAGCGTTCAGCCGCTCGACAACCGAACTCGACATGCCGGCCGGCCCCGCGAGGCCGTAGAAAACGGCGCTCACCAGGTCGGGCATGCCGGCCTCGACGATGGTCGGCACGTCAGGGCAGATCGGACAGCGTTCCGTGGCGGCCACGAGGATGCCGGTCATGCGGCCGGCCGCGACGTGCACGCCTGTCGGCAGGACGACGTCGACGACGACCGGCACATGCCCGCCCATGACGTCGCGAATTGCATCGGCCGAGCCCTTGTAGCCCACCACTTCCATGTTGAGCTTGTTCACGCTCTTGAACAGCTCGCCCCACAGATGCGGCTGGTTGCCGACCCCCGAGCAGCCGAACCGCACTTTTTCCGGCTGCTTGCGCACCCAGTCGGCGAACTCCTTGTAGTTCCGGATCGGCAGGTCCTTGTTGACTGCGATCATGTCGGGGATGTCCGCGACCGTGGAGATCATCTGGAAATCCTTGAGCGGATCGAACGGCTGCTTGAGGCCGAGGGCCGCGTTCGTCGCCAGGGTCGTCGTGCCGAGCAGCAGGGTGTAGCCGTCGGGCTTGGCCTTGGCGACCGCCTCCATGCCGATGATGGTGTTGCCGCCGCCCTTGTTCTCGACGATGACCTGCTGGCCGAGCAGTGCGCCGAACTTCTCGGCCACAACGCGCCCTGCCGTGTCAGTGGCGCCACCGGGGATGTAGGGCACGACGATCTTGATCTGCTGGCTGGGCCAGGCCTGCGCGCGCACGGCCGAGGCAGCCACGATCGTCCAGCCGGTTGCACCGGCAATTACGGCACGACGCTTGATCATTTTTTCCTCCCAATCGGGAGGAACGTTACTCCGCAGGCTTGAGCGCCGTCGAGGCGGTTACGTCCTTTTCGCTGGGCAGGAACGAAATGGCGAGCATGGTGCAGGCAGCGACGCCGGACAGCGACATCAGCATGAACGGGAAGCCCGCCGCCTTCACCGAGGGGCCAATTCCGGCCACGACCAGGGAGCTGACGCCAAAACCGATCGCGAGCCGCATGCCGGTGACTCGGCTGCGCATGCGATCATCGACATAGCGCACGATCATGGCGTCGGTGAACGGGATGGCACCGAACACGAAGACCATGAACAGGCCCGTCGCGAATACCAGCATCCAGCCTTCGGAATACGCCGCCAGCAGGAACAACGGAATCTGCGCCAGCAGGATCGGCATGTAGACCGTTTTGATTGGATGACGGTCGATCAAGTGGCCGACCAGGAGCTGAGCCAGAGAGGCGAAGGTGAAGACGCAGAACAGCACGGTGCTGAGCAGCCACGGATCGGCGGCCAGCTCGGCAATGCGGGCTTTCAGCATCTCACCGTTGGAGTTGGTCGTGAAGTTGAAGATGATCGAGCCCGTGACCGCGGCACAGGTCATGATGAAGAACACGCGCGCCATCATGCTGGGCGGCAGGTCGAGCATCTTGGCCTTGCGCTTGGCCGGCGAGGCGCTTTCCTGGGGTACGAACTTGGCGAACAGCACCGCGGCCACCAGCGAGACGACGCCGGGCACGATATAGGCCATCTGCCAGCCGTATCGCGTCGCGAGCAGCACCGAGACGCTGGAGCCGATGGCAATGCCGAGATTGCCGACCAGCCCGTTGACGCCGATCACGAAGCCCGGCCGCTCCGCGCCCTGTACGATCATCGGGATGCCGACGGGATGATAGATCGAGGCGAAGGCGCCCATCAGGGTGAGCGCGGCGCCGATCTGCCACTTGTTTTGGCAAAGGGCGATGATCATGCACGAGACGCCGAGCCCCGCGAAGAAGACGATCATCATGACGCGGCGGCCCCACTGGTCGCCCAGCTTGCCCGACACGATCGAGCCCGCGCCGAACATGAAGGACGCGCCGAACGCGTAAGGCGTCAACTCCTTCCAGTCCGCGCCCCAGATGCCGGCGATCACGCTCACCGTGTAGAGGAAGATCGCCAGGACCCAGTGGTCCATGGCATGGCCGAGATTGAGCAAAAGAGAGGTTGGGCTGCTGAATTTCATTTGGGCGTCTCCTCCCCTCGATAATAGGTAAGAAGGCAGTGGCGGTCTTGCGCTATATTGCCAACTTATGTCGCAAACTGGCCAAACCCGCTCGACCAATGCCGACGACTACCAACACGTCCCGCGGGCCGTGTCGGCAATGCCGAAGGATTTCAGGGCCGGCTTCAGGATCGAGCCCCACAGCCATGAACGCTCGCAGTTGATCTATGCGACCGCGGGCACCATGCGCGTCGCCACGCGCGACGACATGTGGGTCGTGCCGCCGCAACGCGCGCTGTGGATGCCGGCCCACATCGGCCACAGCATCGTAATGGCGAGCGACGTCACCATGCGCACCCTCTACCTGCGCGACGATGCGGCCGCCTTCATGCCGACGACGTGCCGCGCCCTGTCGATCTCGCCGCTGTTGCGCGAGTTGGTCGTGCGCGCGACCGAATTGCCAGTTCAATACGACGAGAGCGGGCCCGCCGGTCATGTGATCGCTCTGATCCTGTCGGAATTGCGCGGGCTGCAGTCCTTGCCTCTGAAACTGCCGATGCCGCGCGATCCGCGACTGGGCCAACTCTGCCGGGCGTTGCTCGATGCGCCCGGTGACCAGCGGCCGCTCGAGGCGTGGGCAGAGACGATCAACGCAAGTGCCCGCACCCTCGCGCGCCATTTCCAGAGCGAAACTGGCCTCAGCTTCGGCGCCTGGCGCCAGCAGGCACGCGTACTCGAAGCGATGGGACGCCTCGCCAACGGCGCACCGGTTACGCAGGTGGCACTCGACCTGGGCTACGAAAGCGTCAGCGCCTTCAGTGCCATGTTCCGCCGCGCCTCGGGTGCCTCGCCGCGCGAATTTCGAAAGCCCGCAAGCGACTGACATCCAAAACTACCTGCGGGCAAAAGTACCTCGGATACTCGTCCTGCTTGTGCGACGGACAACTTCATGCAAGTTTTTCAGGGGCCGCCACACGTTCCTGGAGGGTTTGGAGATGCGAGCATCATTATTCATTATTGCGCTCGTGGTCGCCACGGCCGCGCATGACGTTCAAGCTCGCGATACCGAGTACAATCTTCCGATCGCCGACGCCATGCAGGACGCGGAACTCAGAACACACCTCGGCACGGACGTGGCCTATTATTTCAGCGGACAACCCAAGCCCGCGATCGCAAAAACATTCGGCGATTTCACGACCAACAAAAAGACAAATAAGGTCAATAAGACAGATGTCATCGCTTGCCGCTGGGCGATGCTATCGGCGCTCTTGCAGTTGCGCGAACGCGCCAGGGAACTGGGCGCCGATGCGGTCGTCGATATCGTGAGCTACTACAAGAAAGAATCGTCAGCGAGCGCGACAGAGTACGTCTGTCATGCCGGAAACGTCATCGCCGGGGTGGCGCTGAAGGGCACTTTCGTAAAGACCAAATAAAGCCATTCCGGCAGGCACGGTCAGTTGTCGTTGGGCCTGGTGGCTCCATCAGCACGCCGGCGGAAGCGCCAGGCTCGCCCTAGGGCGACATGACGTTGCACGCCACTCGATCGACGTACGACTCGCTGGCCGGGCCGTGGAACGAAAGGCCTAGTCGTTCGCCGGACGCGACGGGCGGGACATGGAGGATCGTCTCGGACACCGGCTTGCCTTCGTTCGTGAACGCGCAGGCAATATCGACGGCCAGCATGCTGGCCGAATTGTTCTGCAGATAAAGCACGGCACGCCAGCGCCCGCCCGGATTGACCTTGAGCGCGAGATTGTCGATCTCGACCAGCGGGACCGTTGGCCCGGCGGTCACCGGGACGCGTCCCACCCGCTGTATGCGCGGCATCTGCTCGCTGGGCTTGCCAACGACGACCGCCTGACCGCCGGGATCGAAGGCCCGATCGGAAGGATCGAGCGGCTTGCCGTCCTCGCCGACATTGTCCGGAGTCCATACCTTGCCCGTCAGCGGGTCACGGAAGCCCGGTCCCTCCGACACTGACGCCGGCCCCGACGTCGCGACAAGCTGGACGCGTTTAAGTTGCGCTGACGCCGAGAGAATTGGCGCGAGGCAGAATGCCACCGCCGCACAGACGCAAAGGGACCTGAAGCGCATGCACTGTCTCCTCGGCAATTCCTGCATGCTATGAAATCCCCGCCTTTTCTCTTTGACCTAAATCAAGCGTGGCTCAACCGCCCTTGGCGGCGACGCTGCGGTATCGGAGAAGTCCCAGGCCCAGGAAGACGGCACCCATGCACGCCACTTCCACGAACTTCAGCCAGACCACCTCGAATCCTGCGCCGCGGTAGAGGATTGCCTGCGCGAACGAGACGAAATGGGTCGATGGCGACGCTTGCATGATGGCGCCTAGCCAAGGAGGCATGCTTTCGATGGGAGTGTTGCCACCCGACAGCAGCTGCAGCGGCACCGAGACCAGGATGAAGAGCAGGCCCAGCTGCGGCATCGTCCGGGCGATGGTGGCCAGGAAGACGCCCACAGACGTCGCAAAGAAGAGGTAGAGCACCACCCCGCACATGAAGAGCGGCACCGAGCCCGCAATCGGGATGGCGAGCAGCTGCCGTACAACCAGGGTGAGCGAGAGGCCGACCGCGACCGTGATCACGAGGGCGTTGCCAAGGATCTTGGCCATCGCGATCTCGAACGGACTGACCGGCATGACCAGCAAGTGATCCATCGTGCCGTGCTCGCGCTCGCGTACCACGGCGGCTCCCACCAGGATGATACCGAGCATGGTCACGTTGTTGACGATGCCCATGACGCTGGTGAACCATGCCGTCGACACGTTCGGGTTGAAGGCGATGCGCACGGCAAGGTTCGCCGGCGACGGCGGCGTCTGCGCCGTGTGGGAGACGAAATCGGCGACCTCGTTGGAAATGATCTGCTGGGCGTAACCCGACCCGATGCCGGCCTGAACCATCGCCGTGGCATCGACGGCAACCTGCATCTGGGGCCGCCTCCCGGAAAGCACGTCGCGCTCGAAATGCGACGGGATGTCGAGCACGAACGTGTACCGGCCTGTATTCATCAGGTGGTCGACGTCCCGCTCCTCAACCGGCTCGGCGCGCTTGAAGTACGGCGGCAGAAAGGCGCCAGCGATACGACGGGAAAGCTCGGAGCGGTCGTTGTCGACCACGCCCAGGGAGGCGTTGTTGAGTTCCTGGGCGTTGCTCTGCGCCTGAGCGATGATCGCGAGCGAGAACGAGTAGATCATGAGGAGCAGCAGCACCCAGTCGCGCAGGAAGCTGCGCAGCTCCTTGGTCGCCAGCCAGAAGATGGTCGACAACGAACGCATCGCTCACTTCTCCTGGCTGCGCATCAGCACCAATCCCAGCAGGATCAGCACGGGAACGAAGGCCACGAGCGCGAGAAGGTGACCGTAAAGATCGGTCAGCCCCAGCCCCTTGGTAAAGGTACCGACACTTATCGGCAGGTAATAGGTCATAGGAAAGAAGCGCCCGAGGACCGCCCCGAAGCCGGTCAACGACGAGACCGGAGTCAGCATGCCGGCGAACATGGTCGCGGGCAGGACGGTCATGATAGCCGTGCCAAAGAGCGCCGCGATCTGGGTGCGCGTGAAGGCGGAGATCACCAGTCCGTAGGCTGTCGTCGTCACCACATAGGTGAGCGTCCCCGCCAGCAGGGTGGGAAAACTCCCTTTCAACGGGACCTTGAACAGGAAGATCGCCATCAGGAACATGATGGCGGCGTTCAACATCGCCACGACGACGTAGGGAATCTGTTTTCCCAGCAGGAACTCGAGCCGAGTGACCGGCGTCACGTAAAGGTTCACGATCGAGCCGAGCTCCTTCTCGCGCACCACGGCCAGCGCCATGAGGATCGCGGGAATCAGCGCGAGCTGGAGCGCGAACAGGCCCGGCACCATGGCATAGACGCTGTCGAAATCCTGATTGTACCGAAAGCGAACGGAGACATCGGCGGCGGACGCGGCGAGGCCGCCGCTGCCGTGGCCGCGAATGGACCGATCCGCCAGGAACTGGCTGTGCGCTCCCGCGATATAGCCGCGAATCGTTTCGGCCCGAAACGGCATGGCGCCGTCGATCCAGACGCCGACTTCGGTGGGCCGTCCGCGCCTGAGATCGCGGCCGAAGCCGGGCGGAATTTCGATCGTCGCGGCAACAGCACCGCTCTTCAGTCGGTCCTGCACTTCTGCGGCATCGCGGAGCGCTGGTTGTTCGACGAAGTACGGCGAGCCCCGCAGCTCGCCAAGATAGGCGCGGCTCTCGAAAGAGCCGTCGCGGTCGAGGGCGGCAAAGGTGAACGAATTGACGTCGGTCGTGATGCCGAAGCCGAAGATCAGCATCAGGAAAGCGGTTCCTCCCAGGGCGAACGCCAGGCGGATCGGGTCGCGGATCAATTCGAGCGATTCGCGGATCGTATAGGCAAGCAGGCGGCGGAGGCTGAAGTAAGCGGATCCACCCCGGTTCTTGCGCGCGGGGTCCCGGGCCGACACCACGGTCCAGTCGCGGCGCTCGGCATGGCCGCCCGCCTCCGACAGGTAGGAGACGAAAGCTTCCTCGAGCGAGACTGCGTGCCGCGCCTCTACCAGGGACTGTGGCGTCCCCGTGGCCAGCACGCGGCCGGCATCCATCAGCGAGAGGCGATCGCAGCGCGCCGCCTCGTTCATAAAGTGCGTCGACACGAAGATCGTGACGCCGGCATTGCGCGAGAGGTCGATGAGGATCTCCCAGAAGGCGTCGCGCGCCAGCGGATCGACTCCCGAGGTCGGCTCGTCGAGAATGAGCAAATCCGGCTCATGGACGACGGCAACGGCCAGCGAGAGCCGCTGCCGGATGCCGAGCGGGACGTCCGATGCGAGCTGATCGACATGGGCGGAAAGTCCAAAGCGCTCGATCAGATCGGCGATTCGTGCCGCGGCCTTGAGTCGGGGGAGATGGAACAGCCGGGAATGCAGCTCGAGGTTCTGGCGCACCGTGAGCTCGGTGTAGAGCGAGAAGGATTGGGACATGTAGCCCACGCGCATCCGTGACTGCATGCCGTCGGTGGCGATCGGCTTGCCGAACAGGCTCGCCGTCCCCTCGCTGGCCGGCAGGAGTCCGGTGAGCATCTTCATTGTCGTGGTCTTGCCGCAGCCGTTGGAGCCCACGAATCCGAAGATCTCGCCGCGTTCGATGTCGAAGCTCACATGGTCGACCGCCGTGAAGTCGTCGAAGCGGCGGGTAAGATCGCGGGCGACGATGACCGTCTCGTGGTCGTACCGGGTGCGGGGCGGTATTCGAAGACTGCGATGGCCTCTCCGCACTTCGTCGGGCAACAGCGCGATGAAAGCTTCCTCGATCGTCGACGTGCCCGTGGTCGATTTCAATGTTGCCGGTGTGCCGGCTGCGAGCACGGCGCCGGCATTCATCGCGACCAGCCAATCGAACCGTTCGGCTTCTTCCATGTAGGCGGTCGCCACGATCACGCTCATGCCCGGGCGTCGCGCGCGGATCCGGTCGATCAGCTCCCAGAACTGGCGGCGCGACAGCGGATCGACGCCGGTCGTCGGCTCGTCGAGGATCAACAGGTCGGGGTCATGCACAAGGGAACAGCAAAGGCCGAGCTTCTGCCGCATGCCGCCGGACAGCTTGCGGGCGGGACGATCGGCAAACGGCGCGAGGCCGGTGCTGTCGAGCAGGTCGCGGACCCGCTGCCGGCGCTCGGCGCGGCCATGGCCGAAGAGACGGCCGAAGAAATCGATGTTCTCGCGCACGCTGAGATCGGGATAGAGATTCTTTCCCAGCCCTTGCGGCATGTAGGCGATGCGCGGACAAACGGCGCGGCGATGACGCCGGTCGGTCATGTCGCCCCCCAGCACCTCAAGCCCGCCGCGCTGCGAAGCCTTAGCGCCGGCGATCAGTCCCAGCAGTGTCGACTTGCCGACGCCGTCCGGGCCGATCAGGCCAACCATGCAGCCGGCAGGCAGGTCCAGGCTGATCGTGTCGAGGGCCAGGAGCTTGCCGTACCGGTGCCGGACTCCGGCGATACGCGCCACGGCACCAGTTGCTGTCACGCTACCGCGTTCCTTGCAGATGCGCCGGCCAGTTTACGGCCGCATCGAAGCGAACATAGGCGACGCCCGGCAGGCCGCTTCGAGCCTGTGCCGCGCGCTCCTGCAGGCGTTCGGGATCGATGCGGACGCGAACGCGGAACATCAGCTTATCCCGCTCGGTCTGGGTTTCGACCATCTTGGGCGTGAACTGTGCCTGGGGCGAGACGAAGGTGACCTTCGCTCCGATCGCATCGTTGGGATAGGCATCGAGGACGATGCGCGCGTCGTCGCCAACCATTACCCGCCCCGCCACCAGCGTCGACAGATAGACGTCCATGTACACATATCCGGCATCCAGCATCGTGAAGACCTTGCCGCCGGCGGGAAGTACTTCCCCCACGTTGGCAATACGATACTCGATCCGCCCGTTTCGGGGCGCGACCAACGTGTTGTCGGCAATGTTGACAGAGAGAAGGCCAACATCGTGCGATGCCTCCTCAAAAGCGCTCTGCGCTTGATTGAGCCGTGCGACAGCGGCGTTCTCCAGCGCCTGTGCGGCCCGCACCTGCTGGCTTCGCTGGTCGTACAATTCGCGGGTGGCAAAGCCACCCTTGAGCAACGACTCCGTGCGCTCCATCTGCTGCAGGGCGAGTGCGACCGTGGTCCTGATCTGCACGAGGTTGGCCTCGGCTTCCCGAATAGCCTTCTCCTGGAGGCGCACCGACGCTTCCGCCTTGCCGAGCGACTGGGCGAGATCGCGCGTATCCATGACGGCAAGCGCCTGGCCCGCGCGCACCACGTCACCTTCGTCGACGAACAGCTCTGCAATACGTCCGGCGAACTTGGTCGCGATGTCGATGGGATCGGCTTCGATGCGGCCGTTGCCGAAGACTATTCCCGCCGGCAAAGGTGGCAGGCGATGCAGCCACCAGTATGTTCCTCCTGCTCCTGCCGCCACGAGCGCGACGGCAAGCCCGACCGCGGTCCACAGACGCTTCCTTCGCCGCGGCGGCGGCGCAGGAACTACTGCCGGCAGGCCGGTCTTGGGCACATTGCCCGCAGTCACAGGATGCAGGGCGGCATTCGGCCGAGGGGGCTCGACGGCCGTCTCGACGTTGCCGGCACGCTCCATGTTCCAACACTCCGTACAAATTCCATCGGAGCGTCTGTTCTACGCGGCCCGATGGCCTCGCGGATTGAGGCAAGTCAAGAGTCCCCGTTTCAGTTGACTGAGAGCCCCGCCGGGCCACATTGAGGTGCCCGCGCGGTCGTCTGAGGGACAGCGACTTACACATCTATCGTCGGCTGGTGCCCGATGGCTGTTCAACATAGCTCAGCCGTCGGGAATGGCGTTTGATCTGCCTCCCTGAGGGCCAGCGCCTAGACTACCTGCCGCAGACGGATCGTCTGTTCGGCCCCATGGACGACGCTCATTGTCCTGGCGACGCTGTCCGGATTGACGCTGATCGAGTCGATCCCGAGGCGGGCCACGAAACTTGCCACCTCCGGATAGCTCGCAGGCGCCTCGCCGCAAATCCCGACGTGGCGTCCGTTGCGGTGCGCACCCACGATCGCAAGACGCAGCATCTCGAGCATCCCGGGATCGCGCTCGTCGAAATCGAAGGCCACGATCTGCGAATCGCGGTCCACGCCCAGCATGAGCTGCGTAAGGTCGTTCGACCCGATCGAGAAGCCGTCGAACAGTTGCGCGAACGCATCCACCTGAATGACGTTGTTGGGGATTTCGCACATCAGATAGACCTCGAGGCCATTGTCGCCGCGCCGCAGTCCGTTCGCGGCCATGGCATCGAGAACTCTCCGCGCCTCGTCGACGCGCCGACAGAAGGGCACCATCACCTTGAGGTTGGTGAGGCCCATCTCGTCGCGTACGCGCCGCAACGCCGCACACTCGAGGGCGAATCCCTCGGCATAGGCAGGATGGGCGTATCGGGCGGCGCCGCGGAAACCCAGCATCGGGTTCTCTTCCTTGGGTTCGAAGTCGGCTCCGCCCAGGAGCCGCGCATACTCGTTGGTCTTGAAGTCGGACAGACGAACGATCACCGGCTTGGGATAAAAAGCGGCGGCTATCGTGCCTACGCCTTCGGCCAGACGCTCGACAAAGAAATTGGAAGGCTTGGCATGGCGGCGCGTCAGGGCCGCGATGGCATCATGATCGGCGGCCGACGTCACCTTGTCAGGCCGGACCAACGCCATGGGGTGAATGCCGATATGCTCGGCAACGATGAACTCCATGCGTGCCAGACCGACGCCCTCGTTCGGCCGGAGCGCCGTCGTGAAGGCAAGATCTGGGTTGCCGAGGTTGACCATGATGTGCGTCTTCGGCGGGACGAGCGAGCTGTAGTCGAATGCTTTCACTTCGAACGGCACGGCGCCCGCGTAGATGCGACCGGATTCACCCTCGACGCACGACACGGTCACAGTTTGCCCGTCGGCCAGAACCGCGGTCGCGTTCTCGGCGCCGACCACGGCCGGGATTCCCAACTCGCGGGCCACGATGGCGGCATGGCAGGTCCGGCCGCCGCGATCGGTGATGATTGCGCCGGCACGCTTCATCACAGGCTCCCAATCCGGACTCGTGGTCTCGGCCACGAGGATCTCGCCGGGCCGGAAATTGGCGAGGTCCGCAGCATCCTTGATTTTTCGGACGGCTCCGCTCGCCACCTTTTCGCCAACAGCCTTGCCGACCAGCAACACGGGCCCAGTGCCTCGGAGCGTGAACGTCTCGAAGGTGCCGGTGCGCCGTTGCGAGGCGACCGTCTCGGGACGGGCCTGGACGATATACAGTTCGCCGTCGAGACCGTCCTTGGCCCATTCGATGTCCATCGGCACGTCGTGACCGGCGGCGGCCGTGAAATGAGCCTCGATGCGCAGAGCGTAGTCGGCGAGCATCAGCACGTCGCTGTCACTGATGCAGAAGCGGTCGCAATCGGCAGGCGGAGTCGGGACATTGACGGTGGTCGCCGCCGCGTTCGCATCGGCATAGATCAGGCTTTCCTGCTTCAGCCCCAGGGTTCGACGCAGGACAGCGCGATGCCCCGCCCTGAACGTCGGCTTGTGGACATAGAACTCGTCCGGATCGACCCTGCCCTGGACGATGTTCTCTCCTAGTCCGTAGGAACCGGTGACGAAGACGACGTCACGAAAGCCCGACTCCGTGTCGAGTGTGAAGATCACGCCACTCGAGGCGCGATCGGCGCGAACCATCTTCATCACGCCCACCGACAGGCCGATTTTCAGATGATCGAACCCGTTGTCGTTGCGATAGATGATCGCGCGATCGGTGAAGATCGACGCGAAACACCGGCGACAGGCTTCGAACACCCGCGCCAGGCCATGTACATTGAGGAAGCTCTCATGCTGCCCGGCGAAGCTGGCCGTCGGCAGGTCCTCCGCCGTGGCCGAACTCCGTACCGCGACCGCTACATCCTTCCCGTATTGTTCCTCAAGCCTGTGGTAGCTCTCTTCGACGGCGGCACGCACTCTGTCGGTCCCCGTCGCAGCATAGACGATAGCCCGCGCCTCGGACGCTGCATGCGAGAGGCCGGCGATATCGCCCGGGCGGATCGACTTCAGGAGCCACTCAAGCCCCGGCCAGGCATTCGCTTCTGTGAGCGCGGCGCGATAGAGATCGGCCGTCAGCGCGAAGCCATTGGGCACCCTGATGCCCTGAGGCGCCAGGACGGAATAGAGCTCGCCCAGCGCTGCATTCTTGCCGCCGACCTTGGCGATGTCCGATGACCGCAGATCGCCGAACCAACATACGTCTTGTTGCGTCTGCATCTGCGCCTCCTGGGACAAAGGTCAGTGGGCGTGCCGGTCACACGCCCATGTTCACCGACGGGGGCACGGGCCGCATGTGATTTTTGACCTTCTTTACGCCCGGGACGTTCTCGGCAGCGACGCGATAGGCGCTCAGCACGGCGTTGCTGGAGACGAAGCCCCAGAGGTGGACCACGCCCGAGTTCACCATCACGTTGGTGGGCCATGCCGAGGTCCAGGGCTGTTTGTCGACCGCCGCCTCGACCTTGCGGCGCAGCTCGTCGTCGGAAGGTGCCGCAGAGTCATTCGCAGTCTCACGCGACATCAGCGCCTGCAGCAAGTTCGATCGACTCACGATGCCGACGACGAGGCCATCGCGCAGCACCGGCACGCGCTTGACCTTGTGTTTCGCCATAGTCTCGGCGATCTCGCCCAGGCTCGCGTCCCGCTGAACCGAGATGACCTTCTTTGTCATCACATCGGCGACCCGGCGCGAGTGGAAACTCACGTACTCGGCCGCGGATTTGCCGCCGTCGGCCAGCATGCGCGACAACCAGGAATGGCGCGGCGTCGTGCCGATTTCCGGCCGGCGCATCAGGTCGGCTTCGCTGACGATGCCGACCATTTGGCCCGATCCATCGACCAAGGGCAGCGCGCTGATATGCATGCTGACCAGAATCTCGGCTGCATCGAAGACAGTCGAGTCGGATGAGATCGTAACTACACAGGGCGTCATCACATCTTCTGCGCGCATTTTTCTCTCCTTCAATAGATCGAACGGAAGCGTCAGACGGCCAGAAGTTCGAGTGCCGCCCTGTCTTTCAGGAAAATGGTGCGGCTCGCCGCCGTAACCGCGATCAGCCCGTCACGAACCATCTGCGAGAGCACCCGGGAGACGGTTTCGATCGTCAGGCCAAGATAGTCGGCGATGTCCGCGCGCTGCATCGGCAGGTCCACGCTGTTCCCCCTCGACAGCCGATTGGCAAGGTCGAGCAGAAAGGTCGCCACCTTCTCCAGAGCCGTCTTCCGGCCAAGCAGGACCATGTGATCATGGGCACGGTCGAGGCTCGCGATCGTTGCGGACATCAACTGGTCGCCCAACGCCGGATCGGCATGCAGCAAGGTGGTGAACTCGGTGCGCCTGAAAGCCAGGACCACGACGGGCTCGATCGCCTCGGCAGTGAAGTACCGGTCCTTCGAATTCTCCAGGCCGAAGATGTCTCCCGCAAGATGGAACGCGTCGATTTGCCGACGGCCATCGCTCAGCAGCTTGCTGGTACGGACCGTTCCTGACACCACCTTGTAAAAGTAGTCCGATGGATCGCCCTCCGCGAAGAGGGCGTCGCCCTTGGCAAATGTGCGGCGCAGTCCCGAGGGCATGGTTTGACGGGGCGCGCGTGGCACCGTGTGAGCCGTCGAGATGACGGGCGGCATGCGGGAAACGGTGGCGAAAACAGTTTGCATGACAGGTCCCCTGTGGCCGAATTCGATGCACTCGGGTACGCCCCGGTCCGGCCGGCAGCCATTCAGGTTTTCGCCTAAGGGGTTTTACGTAGGTGCCCCGGACTCTCTCGCATCCACGAGATCAAAGGCATCGAGCAGCATGCCAACGCGATGGGCCGAGGAAAGCCGTTCGGCAATCCGGCGGAAATCGTCGACCAGCCAGTCGAACGCGCCCTGCACGGCGACGAACGGGAACCGACCCGACAGCTTCAGCCGGGGACAAGATTGAGGAGCCCGAAAAAAGCAGGATTGGGATGGATTATCAGGTTGGTTTTGATGCGCTTCACGTATGCGTGCATCCGGCCCTTGGATTCGAAGTGCGTTCGAAAATCAGAGCGCGCGAGATGATCCGCAAAGCGCGGAGCGATACCGCCCCCGATGAAGACGCCGCCCCAGGCACCGAAAGTCAGGGCCACGTCGCCTGCGAAAGCGCCCAGGAACTCGCAAAAAGTGTCGATCGCCGCCCGACAAGCGGGTGAAGAGCCGTCGAACGCGCTTGCCGTTACCTCGCTCGGTGGCAGGCGCAGCGGGGATTCGGTCTCGAACGCGGCAAAGGCCTGGTGAAGATCGGACAAGCCGCCGCCTGAGAGCACACGCTCCGCCGACACATGGTCGTACTTTCGGCGGAGAAAGGCGGCGATTCGATCTTGATCGATCGTAGTACAGGCGAGCGACACATGCCCGCCCTCGCTTGCGAGCACCGAGCGGCCGGCCGGCCCCCGCAGCAGACACCCGACGCCGAGACCGGTCCCGGGCGCGACGATCGCCATGGGTGCCCCGGGCATTGCCGTACCGCCGCCGATTTCCCTCAGATGCTTGGGATCGAGGTCCGGCAATCCCGCAGCAACGGCTTCGAGATCGTTGACGATCCTCGCCCAGCCCAGATGAAAGGCCGCGGCGATCGATTCCTCATCGATCGTCCAGACCGCATTCGTAAGCTTGCAGCGTCCACCCTCAACCGGACCGGCGGCGGCAATGAGCGCTCCCTCCACGCCCTGCAACGGCCCGCCGGCTCGGGCGAAAGCAGTGATGGCATCGCCGATATCGTGATGCGCATTCACTTCAGTTGTCCAGATTTGGCCCACGTCCCGGCCGCATGTGACGGCGAACCGCGCATAAGTGCCGCCGATATCGGCAAGGAGGATCCGTTTCACTGCATATTCCTCACGGCATCGCAGCGCAGCGCTGCCCTGCAACTAGTGGGACATCAGAACCGGAACCGTCATCCCGGCGAGCATTGCACGGCTCGCGCCGCCCATCGCCCACTCGCGTAGACGGGAATGGCCGTAGACCCCCATGACAATCAAATCGACATCGTGATCCGCGGCGCGCGACAGGATCACGCTGCCGACATCGGCATCCGGCGCAATCTCGCGCTGGACGGTCACCTTGACGCCCTGCTTGGCGAGCCACGTCGCCACGTCAGCGCCCGGCTCCGCGCCATGGCCGCCGTCGGATGTCTTGGGCTCCACGACCAGGACGATCACCTTCTGCGCGGCCTTCAGGAATGGCATCGCATCGGACGCCGCCCGCGCACTCTCGCGGCTCGCGTTCCAGCAAAGCATGACATTCTTGCCGATCGGCTTCCGGGCGCCGGTGTGGGGCACCACCAACGTCGGGCGTCCACCCGCCATTGCGACTGCCTCGGGGAGATTATCGGGCGTCGTGAACGGATCGTCGGGGCCGTTCTGGCCGACAACGACCAGATCGGCGTACCGCGCATTCACAACCAGCACATCGTCGGCGCGCCCGTCGATCTCGCGCCACTCCGAGCTCTGTGCCTTGCCTTTCATAGCCACGTCGAAGTAGCCGCGCGAAATGGCTTGATCGGCCTTCACGCGCTCTTCGTGCGCTTCGACCAGGGGCCCCATGTTGAAGCTTTCTTCGTAGAAGGTCGGCATTTCGAACGGTGCGCGCGCATGCAGAGCAACGAGCCGGGCGTCGAACTTCTGAGCAACTTCGGCCGCGACAGCCAGGCACTTCGGGGTGGTCTTGCCAGCATCGCAATGAACAAGGACGGTCTTGTAGGTCATCGGGCGCTCCTGTTTGCTGCAAACAAAAGCTAAATCGCACAGGAATGGCCGCGCCGGCTTGACCTGTATCAACGTCCTGCAAATAGTTGAAAGACAGGGCGGAAATACATCGTTGATCCGCATCAAGGCGAGCCGCCCCGATTGTGGACTTACATGGCGTCGCATCGCCCCATGAAGTTACCCGCGATCCTCACTCTCACGATCAATCCGGCGCTCGATATGGCGGCGGAAGCCGAGGCCGTGCGGCCCGTGCACAAGATTCGCACGTTCGGCGAACACTGCGATCCGGGCGGCGGCGGCATAAACGTGGCCCGCGTCGTGCGCGAGTTAGGAGGCGACACGCTCGCGCTGTTCGCCGCGGGCGGCGCCAGCGGGCAACTGATCGAAGACATGCTGTCCGATATGGGCATTCCCTACAGGTCCGTCCCGATTGCAGGCGTCACCCGCGTGTCGTTTACCGTGCGCGACCGCAGCAGCGGGCTTGAGTATCGATTCGTGCCCCAAGGACCGGAGCTTTCCGCGGCCGATGGGGAGAAGATACTGGCGGCGCTTTCGGAATTCGACGCGAACTGGATCGTGGCCAGCGGAAGCCTCCCTCCGGGCGTTGCGCCGGACTTCTACGCCAGAGTAGCGAACATCGCCGCAATGCGCGGCGCTCGGTTCGTGCTCGATACCTCCGGGCCTGCCCTCAAGGCAGCGCTCCGCCATGGCGTCGATCTGCTGAAACCGAGCCTCGGCGAATTCGAATCGATCGTCGGTCGCGAAGTCCGCGATCCGCAATCGCAAGCCCGGGAGGCCAGAGAGCTCATCCGGTCGGGGGCCGCCCGAATGATTGCCCTGACCCTTGGCCGAGATGGCGCAATGCTCGTCACGAGCGACGATGTCGTTCGTCTTCCCGCCATCGAGGTCGTCGAAAAGAGCGCCGTCGGCGCGGGCGACAGCTTCCTGGCAGGGCTGGTCTTGGGCCTCGCGCGAGGGCAGTCCCACAAGTCGGCCCTTCAGCTTGCGATCGCTACCGCCGCCGCCGCCGTATCCAGTCCGGGCACAGCCCACGTCCGCCGACCGTTCGTCGAGACCCTTCTTGCAAGAAGCAGGGCTTGAGCCAAATCAAGGCGCGTCGTCCGCGCGTATGTGAACGTGTTCGCCTTCTCCCGATTGAAGAGGTCGCGATGAAGCCCCAAGACCCTACCAAGGCGCCATCCTCACATGCCGAATTTCTGGTCGCGTGCGAGCGGGTAGCTCACATCTGGAAGGAGCGAGCCCAATGTGAAGCGGCCCTATGGGCGACGTTCAGGGCAAAGCTGACGGATACGCGCGACTTCGAGGAAGCCTTGCAAGCCTATGCCGATTTTTCGGCTCACCGCATGCAGATGGCAGCCGACGACATGCGTCGACTGTTCGAAGAGTATCAGGACATCACCGGCCGCTTCCCGGCGGGCAAGAGCAAGTTGTTTCCAAATAGTCTCTTCGTTTGACGCGTGGCGCCGGCGGTCAATGCATCATGAACACGGGGCGTCCGGCCTGCTCGAGAAAATGCCGCGTACAACCGCCAAATACGAACTCGCGCAGGCGGCCGTGGCCGTAACCACCCATCACCAGGAGGTCGGCATCCAGATCGAATGCCAGCGACTCCAATCTCACTTCGACAGGCTGTTCGGAGGCCCGTAGCCACTTCGTTTCGGCCTTGATGCCGTTCCACGCGAGGCGCTGCGCCAGATGGCAGATCGCTTCGGGCGTTTTTTCACTCTCTTCCTCGACAGTCACCAGCACCACACGCCGAGCGATCGCCAGCAACGGCATTGCCGCAGCGAGTGCGCGCGCCGATTCGGCGGTTTCCTTCCAGCAGACCAACACGGTTCGCGTCACGGACCGTGGAGCCTGGACCGGGGCAATCAACAGCGGCCGGCCGCTACCGATCAGGACGCGCTCGACGAGATCGGGCGGCAGACCGTTGCTCCGGTTGCGCCGACCGATGACCGTCAGGTCGTTGTGGCGGGCGAAGTGCATTATCTTGAGCACCGCGTCGTGATGCTCCTCGGACCACGAGGCGCAGCGCCGACCAATATCGATCTCATCCGGCTTTATCGCGATATCGATCGCTTCTTTTTCGCACAGGGCTTCGAAACGATGCAGAGCCGCGGCCGCCCGTGCCTTGCCCTGGTTTCGCAGCGTGCCGAGCGCGCCGGTCACGCCGGTGCCACGGGCAAAATCGACGTGCGGAGTGTAGAGAGCGGCCTCTGCCGGATCGGGACGTACGTGCAGGAATTCGAGGTGCGCATGGAACGGCTTGGCTGCCGCCAGCGCCGTCTCGAAGACCACCCCATCGGTCGCGCGGCCACCAGCCAAGACAAGGATTGAGCGCATGATCGCCTCCGGGCTGAATACGCGGCGATAGTGCGCCGCCCGATCGCGCGCAGCGTTGACGTGGGTCAATCCAAGGTTGACCAGCGCCAGTTGCGGATCTCCGGCATGTCCTCACCGTGTTCGCAGATGTAGGCCTTGTGCTCCGACAGCCGATCGCGAATTTCCTGCTTGGCGTAGGCGCCGTGCCACACATCGGGCAACCGGTCGATCGCGCTGGCAGCGAGATGGAAGCGATCGAGCTCGTTGACCACGGTCATGTCGAAGGGCGTCGTGGTCGTTCCCTCTTCCTTGTAGCCGCGCACATGAAGGTTGCGGTGATTGGTGCGTCGATACGTCAGCCGATGGATCAGCGACGGATATCCGTGGAACGCGAAGATGACGGGCTTGTCCTTCGTGAACAGGGCGTCGAAATCGCGATCCGACAGACCGTGAGGATGCTCTTCGGACGATTGCAGGGTCATGAGATCGACCACGTTCACGACCCTGATCTTCAGTGCGGGAAAATGGCGTCGCAGAAAACCGACGGCGGCGAGCGTCTCGAGCGTCGGCACGTCGCCGGCGCAGGCCATGACAAGGTCAGGCTCGCTACCGCGGTCGGTACTCGCCCACTCCCAGATTCCGATCCCGGTCGCGCAATGCTTGACCGCGTCTTCCATGGTGAGCCATTGCGGCGAGGGCTGCTTGCCCGCCACGATCACGTTGATGCGATGCCAACTGCGCAGGCAATGGTCGGTGACGCAAAGCAACGTGTTGGCGTCGGGCGGCAGGTATACGCGAACGGTATCCGCCTTCTTGTTGCAGACGTGGTCGATGAAGCCCGGATCCTGATGGCTGAAGCCATTGTGATCCTGTCGCCAGACATGCGACGTCAGCAGATAGTTCAGTGAGGCGATCGGACGTCGCCACGCCACTTCGCGACTCGTCTTCAACCACTTGGCGTGCTGGTTGAACATCGAATCGACGATATGGATGAAGGCCTCGTAACAGGTGAACAGGCCATGTCGTCCCGTCAGCAGGTATCCTTCCAGCCAGCCCTGGCAGGTATGCTCAGACAGTATTTCCATGACCCGCCCGCCGGGCGACAGATGGTCGTCATAGGGAAAGGTCTCGGCGTTCCAGGCGCGATCGGTGGCCTCGAGTGCATGCGAGAGGCGATTGGAGGTGAGCTCGTCCGGCGCGAACACCCGGAAATTCCGGATTTCCGCCGTGCCCCGGATGATATCGCGCAGATAGCCGGCCATCACCGCGGTCGCCTCGGCGTCAGACTCTCCGGGCGCCGCCACGGTCACGGCATAGTTGGCGATGTCCGGCGGATCGAGATCGCGCCGCGGGCGCGTACCGTTTGCTCGTGGATTGGCGCTCATTCGCCTGTCGCCGATAGGAGCGAGTGCCGCTATATCAGCCTTGAGCGAGCCATCGCCATCGAACAATTCTTCCGGGCGATAGCTCTTCATCCAGTCATTGAGAATCTTGAGGTGCCCCGGCTTGGTCGCCATATCCGTGAACGGCACCTGGTGGGACCGCCAATAGCCCTCGGTCTTGAGGCCATCGACTTCCTTTGGACACGTCCATCCCTTGGGGGTCTTCAGGATGATCATCGGCCAGCGGGGCCGCCCGGAGAGGCGGCCTTGGCGCGCCTGGCTCTGGATCCGGGTGATCTCATTCAGCGCCTCATCTACGGGGGACGCCATGAGCTGATGCATGACCGCTGGCTGATCGCCCGCGACGATGATCGGACGATATCCGTAGCCCACGAACAGGCTGCTCAATTCGTCTATGCCGATGCGGGCCAGAATGGTCGGATTGGCGATCTTGTAGCCATTGAGATGGAGGATGGGCAGGACTGCGCCGTCATGCACTGGATCGAGGAATTTGTTGGAGTGCCAAGACGCCGCCATCGGTCCGGTTTCCGCCTCGCCGTCGCCGACGACACAGCCGACGACAAGGTCCGGATTATCGAATACAGCGCCATAAGCGTGCGACAGGGCATAGCCAAGCTCGCCGCCTTCATGAATCGAACCCGGCGTCTGGGGTGCGACATGACTGGGGACACCGCCCGGAAAGCTGAACTGCCTGAACAAGCGCTGCATGCCGGCGCCATTCCTCGGAATGTGCGGATAGAGTTCGCTGTAAGTGCCCTCGAGCCAGGCGTTGGCGACAAGTCCCGGTCCGCCGTGACCGGGCCCCGCCACGTAGATCATCTCGAGATCGCGCGCCTTCACGGCGCGACTGAGATGGACGTAGATGAAATTCAGCCCGGGCGTCGTGCCCCAGTGGCCGAGCAGGCGCGGCTTGATGTGCTTGAGTTCAAGTGGCTCTCGCAGCAGCGGATTGTCGAGCAGGTAGATCTGGCCGATCGACAAATAGTTCGCAGCCCGCCACCACGCGTCCACCGCGCCGACCTCGGCTGGAGACAGCGGCGCGAGCGGCGGCGATTGAATATTCGGCATCAGCTATTTACCCCTGTTGGCATGGCCGATAGGCGGCGCCCTTCGAGCAGGCGCTGCGTGTGCCGCGCAATCATCAAGTTTTCGTTCGTCGGGACCACCCAGGCGGATGCCTTGGATGTGGCTGTCGAGATCCGCGGGCCTCCGGCGGTATTGGCGGTCGCATCGAGCTCAATTCCCGCCCATTGCGCGTCCCTGCAGACACGCTCACGGATAACCGCCGCCTTCTCCCCAATGCCACCGGTGAAGACCAGGCCGTCGAGGCCGCCAAGTGCTGCTGCCAGTGACCCCAGTTCGCGGCCCACGCGATAGACGAAAAGGTCGATGGCCGCCTTCGCCGCGGGCGCCTTGCTCGCGAGAAGGGTCCGCATGTCGCCGGAGAGTCCCGAGACGCCCAGCAAGCCCGACTGCTCGTAGACAAGGCGCTCGATTGACTTGGCGTCCATGCCCTCATGCTGGAGCAGGTACAGGATCACGCCGGGATCCAAGGTGCCCGTTCGCGTGCCCATGGGCAGTCCGTCGACGGGAGTGAGGCCCATCGTGCTCGCAATGCTTCGGCCGTCCCGGATGGCACACATGCTCGCGCCACTGCCGAGATGTGCCACGACGATCCGCGATCCCGTCTCCTGCCCCGCAACGAGCGGCAAGGCCGAGACGATGTATTCGTACGACAATCCATGAAAGCCATAGCGCCGCACACCTTTCGCGGTGATTGCTTCCGGCAGGGCAAACCGCGTCGCCACCTCCGGCTGGCCGTGGTGGAACGCCGTGTCGAAACAGGCGATCTGCGGCACGAGCGGTGCAACGGCCTGCACCGCCCGGATGGCGTCGAGATTGTGCGGCTGATGGAGCGGCGCCAGGGGAACCAGAGCGTCCAGATCGAGGAGGACCTGGTCGCTCACGAACACGGGCTCGTAGTAGGCCTCGCCACCATGGACAACGCGATGCCCCACGGCGGCGAACGCAGCTTCGCCACCCAGGTGACGCGAAAACCAGAGATGGATCGCCTCGATCGCGTCGTCGTGGCGATTGCCAGCGATCGACTGCTTGTCCAGCACCATGCCCTTGGCATCGAATGCCTCGAGAGTCGCGGCCGCGCCGATGTCAGAAACCTGCCCATGCACGCCCGGCATCAGGTCACCATCGAGGGCATCAAAGGTCGAGAATTTGAGGCTCGACGACCCCGCATTGAGGACCAGGATCGGTGCGCGCATGCCCATCATCCGAAGCCGGTGATGGATCGGCAGTCGGGGACAGCGAAGCCCGCCAGGGCGCAATTGGACAGCGCGCCATTGCTCGGTGCGACGTCGGCATCCGCCAGGAGACTGGGCTCGTTGGTCAGCATGTGATGCCTGGGTGATGAATTCATGTGATACAACGATAGGAGCAGCGTAATGTTTCGTCCTTGACCTGCGTCAACCTACCCAGCGGGCGTGAACTGTATGGGTATCGAGCAGCCCATGATGCCAACGATCTGGTTAAGGTTTTCATACACTGCCGCTCCAACCCCGCAGCCAAGAGACCCAGGTGAAGCCAACCACGCATCCTGAAGCCAGTGTCCCGTTTTGGACTCGCTCGAAGGACGAGCTGTACGCGGAACTACACTGCAGTTCAGACGGGCTCAGCGGCACCGACGCCAACGCGCGACTGGAGCAATACGGTCCCAATTCCGACGTTGCCGCCAAGCGTGTCAGCGTGGGCGCGGCTGTGTTGCGCCGTTTGCTTGAACCTCTTTCCCTCATTCTGCTGGCCGCCGGCATCGTCTCCGCTGTGACCGGCGACGATATCGGCGGCGCGATCATCGTGGCGATCCTCGGCCTTTCGATCGGCCTCGACACTTTCCAGGAGGGCCGCGCGGTACGAGCGGCCGAGGAACTGCGGCGGTCGGTGGCGCTCAAGGCCGAGGCCAAGCGCGACGGCGCCTTCGCCAACATCGTCGTTGAGGCCGTTGTCCCGGGCGACGTCTTGCGGGTGCGTGCCGGCGACATCATCCCGGCCGATGCACTGGTGCTCGAAGCCACGGCCTTTACCGCCAACGAAGCAGCCCTGACCGGCGAGCCCTATCCGGTCGAGAAACGACCCGGACCGGTCGTGGCGCGCAATGCGGGCGAGGCCTCCAATGCCCTATTCCGCGGCGCCGTCGCGCAAACCGGCGAGGCTCTTGCGCTGGTCGTCGGCACCGGCCGCGCAACGCTGTTCGGGGCCGCCGCATCGGCACTGGCGGAAGTCCAGGCGCCCTCTCCCTTCCAGCGCGACTTGCACGCCTTCGGTCTGCTTACCGCGCGGCTGACCCTGGCGCTGGTCGTTGTGGTCCTGACCACGCATGTCCTGTTCGGACGGCCCGTGCTCGAATCGCTGATGTTTTCGGTGGCGCTCGCGGTCGGGCTGACGCCGGAGCTCCTGCCCATGATCACGACTGTGACGCTGTCGCGCGGAGCGCTGCGCATGGCGACGCGCAAGGTCATCGTCAAACGCCTGGCCGCGATCCACGATCTCGGCGCCATGACGGTGCTGTGCACCGACAAGACCGGCACGCTCACCTCTGCCGAGATCACGCTGGCGCAAAGTCTCGACGCCACAGGCGCAAAGGACGATCGCGCCGCCCGCCTGGGCGCGGTGTCCGCCGAGCTCGGCGGCGATCGCGGCGCACTCGACGTGGCACTCGTCGCTAGTGTGCCCAAGGCGGCCGAGGGCTGGACGATGCTGGCCCGTCACAGCTTCGATTTCAGCCGTCGTCTGGGCTCCGTGCTGACCGAGGGTCCGGAGGGCAAGCTGTTGATCGCCAAGGGTGCCCCCGAGGCGATGCTGCCGCTCTGCACGTCAATGCGGTCGGCGGCCGGGGTATCGCTTGTGGGGCCTGCCGAACGCGCTCAGGCGCAGGCGCGCGTGCGGGCGCTGGCTGAACAGGGGCTGCGCGCCGTGGTCGTCGCTTCCCGGCCATGGTCTGGCACAACGCACGAACTTGAGGCTGCCGACGAAACCGGACTGACGTACGAGGGTGTTTGCGCCTTCGCCGATCCACCGAAGGCCACCTGCGGCGCGGCGATTGCCCGTTTGGCGGCGGCCGGGATCCGGGTCAAGATTCTGTCCGGCGACGATCCTGTCGTCGTCAAACGATTGGCGGGCCTGGTTGGCCTGCATTTCGAGACGGTGCTGCCGGGATCGGACATCGCGGCCCTCAGCGACGACGCTCTGGCCATTCAGGTCCAGACAGTCGACGCCTATGGACGTCTGGCGCCCGATCAGAAGTCGCGGCTCATCAAGGCCCTACAGTCGAAGGGCGAGGTGGTCGGCTTCCTGGGCGACGGCATCAACGATGCTCCGGCGCTGAAGATCGCCGATATCGGACTGTCCGTCGACGGTGCGACCGGCGTCGCGCAGGCCGCGGCCGACATGATCCTGCTCGCCCCAGATCTCGAGGTGGTGGCTGACGGTGTGGAGGAAGGAAGGCGGACTTTCGCCAACATCCTCAAGTACGTGCGCATGGGGGCCAGCTCGAACTTCGGCAACATGCTGTCCATGGCGGTGGCGTCGCTCTTCCTGCCCTTCCTGCCCATGCTGCCGACGCAGATCCTGCTCAACAACCTGCTCTATGATTTTTCCGAAGTCGGAATTCCGTTCGATACCGTGCGGCCCGAGGCGACGGCGCGGCCGCAGGTCTGGGACATGCGCGCCCTTATTCGCTTCGCCGGTGTGATGGGGCCACTGTCCTCGGCCTTCGACTTGCTGACCTTCGCCGGGCTGCTGCTGGTCTTCCACGCCGCACCGGAGGAGTTTCGGACGGTATGGTTCGTGGAATCGATGGCGACCCAGATCCTCGTGATTTTCATAATTCGTACCAATGGACGGCCATGGAGCAACCGGCCGCACGCCGCGCTTACCGTGTCGTCGCTCACGGCGCTCGCGGTCGCAATGATCATGCCCTTCACGCCAGTCGGCACCTGGTTCGGCTTTCGTGCGCCGCCGCCCGAAGTCACCGCGAGCGTCATGGCGCTTGTGGTGGCCTATCTCGTCAGCGCGGAACTCCTGAAGAAAGCTGCGATTGGCCCGATATTGAGGCGACTTCCCTCGGTCAAGCCGCTCTGATTCCCGTCTCGCGAGGGTTGGAGGCACGCTGACATATCCCCGTAAAAAGTGGGGAATTGCCCGTTATTCCAAGCCATTAGGCGGAAGGCGCGCTTGACGACACAGCCGTGAATATCCCCAATGCGGGTCCTGTTTAGGGTAGGATAAACCGTCATTTAGCAAAGATCGGCCGCTGCGACCGCGCAGCCCGTGGAGTTCTGTTTTGAAGCCGACCGACATCAAGAATCCCGACTACTTTCATAAGGTGGTCGACTGCCAGTGGGCTTGCCCGGCACACACGCCCGTTCCCGAGTACATCCGCTTGATCGCGCACGGACATTATTCCGACGCCTACATGATCAACTGGAAGTCGAACGTTTTCCCCGGAATCCTGGGCCGCACCTGCGACCGTCCCTGCGAGCCGGCCTGCCGCCGCTCCCGTGTCGAGGACGAGAACCTCGTTAAAGGCAAGAAAGAGCCTGTCGCCATTTGCCGCCTCAAGCGTGTCGCCGCCGATTATAAGGACGATGACGACATTGCTTCCAAGATGCCGAAGGCGCCGGCAAAGAACGGCAAGCGCATCGCCTGCATCGGCGGCGGTCCCTCCTCGCTGACCGTCACGCGCGATCTCGCGGTGCTGGGCTACGAGGTCGTGATCTACGACCAGGATCCCAAGCTGGGCGGCTTCATCCGCACGCAGATCCCGCACTTCCGCCTGCCCGAGCACGTGATCGACGAGGAAGTCGGCTACATCACCGGCATCGGCAACGTCGAGTTCCGCCACCAGAAGGTCGACTCGATGAAGGCCATCCTGGCTGAAGGCTACGACGCGGTGTTCGTGGGCTCGGGCGCGCCGCGCGGCCGCGATCTCGACGTGCCCGGCCGCAAGGAAGCGGCCGCCAATATCCATATCGGCCTCGACTGGCTATCGAGCGTCTCGTTTGGCCACATCACCTCCGTCGGCAAGCGCGTGATCGTGCTGGGCGGCGGCAACACCGCAATGGATTGCTGCCGCACCGCGCGCCGCCTGGGCGGCGACAGCGTCAAGGTGATCGTGCGCTCGGGCTTCGACGAGATGAAGGCGTCGCCCTGGGAGAAGGAAGACGCGATCGGCGAGGACATCCCCATCCTCAACATGCTCGTGCCGAAGGAAGTGAAGCACGAGAACGGCAAGATCAAGGGCGTGGTCTTCGAAAAGGTCGTCGCCAAGTACGACGACAAGGGCCGCCGCTCGCTGGTGGCGTCGGGCGAACCCGACGAATTCCACGAGTGCGACGACGTGCTGGTCGCGATCGGCCAGGAAAACGCCTTCCCCTGGATCGAGAAGGACGCTGGCATCGAGTTCGACAAGTGGGGCCTGCCCAAGCTGAACGAAGCCACGCTCCAGAGCACCCAGAAGAAGGTATTCTTCGGCGGCGATGCGGCCTTCGGCCCGAAGAACATCATCTGGGCAGCGGCGCACGGCCACGATGCCGCGATCTCGATCCACAAGATGCTGGTCGGCGAGAACATCGAAGAGCGCCCGGCACCGGGCGTGAACATCGCCAGCCAGAAGATGGGCATCCACGAGTGGAGCTACGACAACGCGCCCACCATCGACCATCGCTTCAAGGTGCCTCACCGCAAGAAGGAAGAGGCGCTGAAGGACATCATGACCGAGGTCGAGCTGGGCTTCGACCCCGCGCTGGCGTTCAAGGAAGCCGAGCGCTGCCTGAATTGCGACGTCCAGACCGTCTTCACCGGCACGCTCTGCATCGAGTGCGACGCCTGCGTCGACATCTGTCCGATGGACTGCATCACCTTCACCGAGAACGGCGAAGAGAAGGAACTCCGCACGCGGCTGATGGCGCCCGCCATGAACCCGACGCAGGACCTCTATGTCGGTGGAGACCTCAAGACCCAGCGGGTCATGGTCAAGGACGAGGATGTCTGCCTGCACTGCGGGCTGTGCGCCGAGCGCTGCCCCACCGGCGCGTGGGACATGCGCAAGTACTACATGGAAATGACTCAAGCGGAGCAAGCATGCCGCAAGCACTAGCTGCCGTTAACGATTTCGTCGTCAAGTTCGCGAACGTCAACGGATCCGGATCGGCCTCGGCCAACGAGCTGTTCGCCCGCTCGATCCTGCGCATGGGCGTGCCCGTCAGCCCGCGCAACATCTTCCCCTCGAACATCCAGGGCCTGCCGACCTGGTACGAGGTGCGCGTCACCGAAAAGGGCTATCTCGGCCGGCGCGGCGGCGTCGACATGATGGTCGCGATGAACCCGCAGACCTGGGCCGAGGACGTGAAGGAAATCGCGCCCGGCGGCTACCTGTTCTACGACAGCACCAAGCCGATGCCGTCGTCGATGTTCCGCGACGACATCAACGTCATCGGCGTGCCGTTGACGGCGATCACCAACGCCACCTACTCCGACGCGCGCCAGCGCCAGCTGTTCAAGAACATCATCTATGTCGGCGCACTCTCCATCCTGCTCGACATCGACGAGATGGCGATCCAGCAGCTGTTCGGCGAGCAGTTCAAGGGCAAGGAAAAGCTGATCGACTCCAACGTGAAGGCGTTGAAGCTCGGCCGTGACTGGGTCACGCAGCACATCGACGCCGATCTCGTGAAGCTCAAGGTGCGCAAGGCCGACAACGTCGGCGACCGGATCTTCGTCGAAGGCAACAATGCCGCCGCCCTCGGCGCCGTCTACGGCGGCGCCACGGTCTGCGCCTGGTACCCGATCACGCCCTCCTCGTCGCTGGCCGAAGGCTTCCAGGCGCATTGCAAGAAGCTGCGGCACGACAAGGAAACCGGCAAGGCAAAGTACGCGATCGTTCAGGCCGAAGACGAGCTCGCCTCGATCGGCATGGTGATCGGCGCCGCCTGGAACGGCGCCCGTGCCTTCACCTCGACATCGGGTCCGGGCATCTCGCTGATGACGGAGTTCATCGGCCTCGCCTCCTTCGCGGAAGTTCCGGCGGTGCTGATCAACGTGCAGCGCGGCGGTCCGTCGACCGGCATGCCGACCCGCACGCAGCAGTCAGATCTGCTCAGCTGCGCCTACGCCTCGAACGGCGACACCAAGCATGTGCTGCTCTTCCCCGAGGACCCGAAGGAGTGCTTCGACCTCACCGCCGACGCGTTCGATCTCGCGGACCGGCTGCAGACGCCGATTTTCGTCATGACCGATCTCGACATCGGCATGAACCATCGCCTGTGCAAGCCGTTCGTGTGGGACGACAAGCGCGACCTCGACCGCGGCAAGGTGATGACCGCGGCCGATCTTGAGGCCGGCAAGAACTTCGGCCGTTACCTCGACGTCGACGGCGACGGCATTCCCTATCGAACCTACCCCGGCACGCATCCGACCAAGGGCTCGTATTTCACCCGCGGCACGACCAAGGACGAATATGCGCGCTACTCCGAGGAAGGCGCCGTCTATGTGCGCAACATGGAGCGGCTGCAGAAGAAGTTCCT
>CAIWTJ010000268.1 GCA_903915535.1 Enhydrobacter aerosaccus | reverse complement strand
TGCCTGGACGAACTGCGCTCGACCCTGCTGACCTCAGGATCATCATTCACATCGTTGGTTTCGATTTGGTTCATGCTCGACTTCACCATGAATGCCTCCGGTTGGACAAATCGGTGTCCAAAAAATCCGGGGGCAGCTCACGCCGAACTTGCCGCCCATATTCAGGTGAACCCCGCACTTGCTCAGAGAATGCCAGAACCGTTGCGCGCAGCCATCGGCGCGCTGAGGGGACTTACCTGATGACCCCGGAACTTGCGCGAGCACTAGAGAAACTGACTGAGATACAAAGAGATGCAGCCTCTCATGGAGAAGGGCCGCTCCTCGTCCTTGCCGGGCCGGGATCAGGCAAGACTCAAGTTCTGACCTGTCGAATCGCACAGCTCCTCGAAAACTCCAGAGGCAAGAACTTCCGGATACTAGCTCTAACGTTCACGAACAAAGCTGCCGACGAGATGAAAGAACGCGTCAGTACATTCGTCCCCGACTTTGTAGATCGAGCCAATATAGGCACATTCCACAGCTTCTGCGGCCAAGTGCTACGCCAACATGGGGTGCATATGTGATGTCGTGCTGGTCGCTGGTCTAGAGCAAGTGAATTTTCGGAAAACCAAGACCGGTGAGCCTGTCACAGCCTCGCTTCACCCCGCCGCGGCCGAGGCAATCCGGCATTACCTTGACCGGCGTGGTCGGCTTTCGGATCGAGAAGGCCCCCTCTTCTTAACCAAGTCGGGAAAGCCCTATCGTACTGACGGCGAACTCAGCGGCCAGAACAGGTCCGCGTTCAATAACGCCAAGGCCAAAGCCCGGGCATGTCGGCGGCGGCAAGCCTTGGCCACCTGCCTCGACCTGCGCCAGAAGGGTCAGAAGGAGGCAGCCAGGAGTGAAGCTGGGCAAGCGTGGGCCGATCTCAGACTTATGGGTCAGATCACCCAGCATTGGTTCCGGCACCTTCTAGCGACCACGATGATGGCCCTGGGGGCTTCGCACCGAGTAGCCATGGATCAAGGCGGCTGGCTTACGGTCGAAAGTTTCATGGCTTATGCCCATGACGTTCCCGAGGTCCGCCGCCAGGTGGTTGACCAGCTGCCGCTCGGGCTCGTCACACCGAAAGCGGGCTAATTTTTGTGATGAGATGGCAGACTATTGACACGCCGGTCGGAGTAGCCGACAAAAAATCGTTGCGTACCCGAGCGTTAGTCGGCTTTCGGCCCGGCCCTCCGAAGGCAGGGGTCGTGAGTTCGAATCTCGCCGGGTCCGCCATCCTGCTTTGCGCCGTTTGCCCAAGACCTCGATGGTATTCGTCACCGACCGCGCACGGCGCCCGAGCACAGCTTCATCGCATTGGCTGCCCGACCTCGTGCTGTTGTGGCTCGGCACCTGTATCCTGCTGGTCGCCGTCATCCTGTGGTTCGACAATGCCCAGGGCGGGCTGACCGGCAATGGCATCTTCAAGAGCATGGAGATGAAGCCGTGGATCGTCGACCCGCGTTCGGCGACGCTCAACGCCTCGAACTATCTCTACTACCCGGTCTATGGTGCGCTGTGCCGCGCGCTCGATGGACTGGGCATCTACGCCGGCGATCCCCGGCGGCAGATGACGATCCTGAATGCGCTCAGCGCCTCGTTCTGCATCTGTGTCGTCTACGCGATGGTCCGTCGTCTGACCGGCGACAGGGCACTGGCCTTCATCGCCAGCGCTTTCCATGTCGCCTCGAGCTTCGTGTTGTTTCTCGCGATCACCAACGAAGACATCATGCCGAGCTACACGGTGCTGTTCGCGTCGATGGCATTGGCGTCGGTGTGGTTCGCGCGGCCGACGCCGCTCAGGATCGTCATCGTCTCGGTGATCTTCTCCATCGGCTGGCTGTTCGAGTGGCGGCTGATGTTTCCGACCCTCCCCGCCATGCTGGCCGCCCTCTGGCTCTGCGCGCCGGGCTGGCGCGACCGCTTCGTCTTCGTGGCGGTCTTCCTCGCGGGCATGCTTGGTACCGCCGCGGTCGCCTCGCTCGCTGGACAAGGCCACGCCGGGGCCGCGGGGCCGATCGAGCTGATCTGGACGGGCAAGGCCGTGGGCTCGGCGTGGGCAGGCTTCAGCTGGCTTAAAGCACTCAACACGATCGACGGCACCGTGGCCTATCTGCTCGGCACCGGTGTCACCAACTATCCGCCGTTCTTCGGCTGGGACCTGTGGCGCGTGCTCGGCATGCTGGCGATCGTGGCGATCGCGGCTGTCTCGGCGCCCGTTTTGTGGCGGCGACGCCGCGACAACGGCGTGCGCGCGGTGGCCGCCGTGTTCGGCGGCACATTCGTGGCGGGCCTCATTTTCAATCTCTACTCGCAGCCGCAAGACCCGCAGATGCAGATCAACATCATGGGCTGGCTGACGGTCGGCTGGATCCTGGTCGCGATCGCGGCCTGCGGCCGCTGGGGCGTGCGCGGTCTCGCGGCGGCGGGCGCGGCTCCGCTGCTGTTGCTTGCCTACAATATCTGGAGCCTTGCCCCTCTGCGGGGTCTCGACGGTGCGTGGCAACGCAGTGTCGCGCATATCGGCCAGCAGGCGCCGCCGGCACGCACTGTCTTCGTTATCAACGACTTCGACTGGTTCATGGTCTACGCCTCGCTGCATTGGGGACAGGCCGAGCCCGGCGTTGCCACGCTGGGCCCTGCCCCGCAGGCAAAGCCGGCGTTTAAATGGATAGGTGTCGGCAGCGACTTGCTGCGTCATTCGGACTGGAGCGTCGAGCAGCATGTCGCCGGTCTGCAGGCGCAGATCGATCGCGCCCTGGAACTGGGCTACGACGTGATCATCAGCCAGCAATGGGAACTCGACGAGCCGGGTCTTGCGGCAACGATCGGAACCCTCAGCAACCAGTCCCATGCCGGCGCGATCTGGCGCATGCTGCACGCCCGGTACCGGGCCGACTCGGCCTTCGACGACCCTCTGGGCGGCCGCTTCTATCATTTGCGGCGCAGCCCCTAGGCCCTTGAAATAGCGTCCAATTCGGTTGAGGGTCGCCTATCCACCGCACGGTGCCTGCAAATCACCATGTTTTGCCTGAACCATCAGCCTCCGCCGCCGTTCTTTCAGCGACGGAGTCGTGGAGACGTTTCATGCGCGCTGTTTCGGTACTGTCATTCGGCCTTGTGCTGGCAATGTCGGGAATGGCCCTCCCGGGAGAGACCGCGGCTCAATCGAGGGTCGGCGTGACATCGGGCACCTCGGGCGATCCCCTGGGCAAGCCTCCTGCCGAGGCCGAGCGCGTCCTGCGTGTCGGCGTCGACGTCAAGGCCAACGAGGCCATCACCACCGGTTCCGCCGACCGCGCCCATCTTCTCTTTCTCGACGGATCGTCGCTGACGGTCGGACCGCAGGCGCGGCTCACCATCGACAAGTTCATCTACGATCCCGCCACCAAGACCGGCGATCTGGCCGTGCATGTCGGCGAGGGCGTGTTTCGCTTCGTCGGCGGGCGCATCAGCAAGACGCGCCCCGTAGCCGTCGTGACGCCCAATGCCTCGCTCACGATCCGCGGCGGCATCATGCTGATCGATGTCCAGCCGACCAAGACCGTCGCTACCTTCGTGTTCGGCGTCGAGATGACGGTGATCGCCAACGGCGTGAAGCAGACCGTAAATCGGCCGGGCTGGCAGGTGACCGTGGTCAACGGAACGGCACCGGCCAAACCGGTGCAGGCGACACCGGGCAGCCTCTCGCCCGAATTCGCCAAGCTGGAAGCGCTGCGTCCGCAACCGGGGGCCGGCGATCCCGACCAGGTCGTGCAAAGCTCGGGCTTCGAGGCCCAGAATTCCGGACGCGGCCCGTCGAGCGGTCCGGGCGGTGTCGACCCGAACAATCTGGGCGACGCCAACAACGCCCTTGCCGGCGCCAACAGTCAGACCCAGAAGCCGACGTTCATTCCCCAACCCAAGACCGCGGCGCCGGTCACCACTCAGGGCGGCAATCAGTTCGGACACTGACGCCGCTTTCAGCTTTTGTGATGCACTTGCTCTGAGGTTTTAGTCACCGGCTTGTGAGGCAACAGCGGCAATCTGCCCGGCCTTCCGCTAGGGATGGACGCTCTATCTAAGCTAGAGTCTTTCGCGTTGGCGTGCGAGCGATCGGAATCGCGAAGCGTCGCGGCTCCTGAGCATGAAATCCCAGTTGGGGAGCTTCCGGATGGGCAGAGTGAAATCGTCGGCGATCGTCGTCGTCCTCGTTCTCGCCGTCGGCGCGGGCGGATATTTTCTCATCGGGACGCTCATGCCCGCCAAGGCACGCGTGGCCACCGCGCCGGTGATCCCGGTGAGCGCGGACACGGTCGGTCAACAAGACATGCCGGTCTATGTGCATGGCATCGGTACGGTCCAGGCCTTCAAAACCGTCACGATCAAGACCAGAGTCGACGGGCAGATCATGAAGGTGACCTTCGAGGAAGGTCAGGAAGTGAAGGCGGGCGAACCGCTGTTCCAGATCGACCCGCGTCCGTTCCAGGCCGCGCTCGACCAGGCGCAGGCCGCTCAGCAGCGCGATCAGGCGCAGCTCTCGGGCGCCCAACTCGACCTCGATCGCTACAGCAAACTGATCGGCTCGGGGTTCCAGTCGCGCCAGAGCGTCGACCAGCAGCAGGCAACCGTCGATGCGCTGAAGGGATCCATCGCCGCCGACCAGGCCGCGATCGACACCGCCAAGCTCAACCTCGCCTACGCCGACATCCGCGCGCCGATCGATGGGCGCACGGGCCAGCGGCTGGTCGATCCCGGCAACCTCGTGCAGGCCAGCCAGAACACTAGCCTGGTCACGATCACCCAGGTGAAGCCGATCTTCGTGAATTTCACGGTGCCGCAGGACAAAGCCGACGAGATCCGCCGCAATCAGGCCGCCGGCGCCCTTTCCGTCATCGCCTATGCGAGCGACGACAGCACGGTGCTGGGTCAGGGCAAGGTGAGCCTGATCGACAACCAGATCGATGCCGCGACAGGGACCCTTCGCCTCAAGGCCCAGTTCGACAATGCCGACGAAAGGCTGTGGCCCGGCGAGTTCGTCAACGCCCGCCTCGTGCTCGCCAACCGGGCCGCCAGCACCACGGTCGCTCAGCGCGCCGTGATGCAGGGCGCGGCGGGCTATTTCGTCTACGTCGTGAAGCCCGACAGCACGGTGACGCGGCGCACCGTCGAGGTGGCCGACATGCAGGAAGGCATCGCCGTCATCAAGAGCGGCCTGCAGCCGGGCGAAAGGATCGTCATCGACGGACAGTACCGCCTGATCGACGGCTCGCACGTCAAAGTCGATGCACCCAAGCCTCAAGCCGGGACCCCTGCCGCCGCCGTCAACGGCAAGTCCGGTTGAGGGTCGACGCACCATGAACGTCTCCGAAACCTTCATCCGCCGGCCGATCGCCACCTCCCTGATGATGCTGGGCCTCCTCGTGTTCGGCGCAGCCACGTACAATCTGCTGCCGGTCTCCGCGCTGCCCAACGTCGACTTCCCCACCATCAGCGTGTCGGCGAGCCTGCCCGGCGCCAGTCCCGACACGATGGCATCGGCAGTCGCCACCCCGCTCGAGCAGCAGTTTGCCGCCATCCCGGGCCTCGCCTCGATGAACTCCGTGAGCGGCCTCGGCTCGACCTCGATCACGCTCCAGTTCAACCTCAATCGTGCGATCGACGGTGCCGCGACCGACGTGCAGACGGCGATCAATGCGGCCAGCGGCCTGCTGCCCAAGGACCTTCCCAATCCGCCGACCTACCGCAAGGTCAATCCCGCCGATCGCGCCATCCTGATCTATGCCGTCTCCTCCGACGACCTGCCGCTCTACAAGGTCGACGATTATGCCTTCGTCATCCTGGCGCAGAAGATCTCCGCCGTGGTCGGCGTCTCCCAGGTGCTGGTCGCGGGCCAACAGGACTTCGCCGTGCGCGTGCAGGCCAACCCCGCCGCCCTCGCCGCCCACAATATCGGCCTCGAGGACGTGCGCACCGCGCTCGCCAGCGCGTCGGTCAACCAGGCCAAGGGCAACATCGAGAACGACCAGCAGTCGTTCATGCTCGACACCAACGACCAGCTGTTCAACGCGGCGGCCTACAAGAACATCATCGTCGCCTACCGCAACGGCGCGCCGGTCAAGATCCAGGACATCGGCCAGGTGATCGACGCCACCAAGTCGCCGCGGACCGGCGCCTGGTACAACGGCAAGCGCTCCGAACTGCTGCTGATCTTCCGTCAACCCGGCGGCAATACCACCGAGATCGTCGACCGCATCAAGGCCATGATGCCCCGCCTCCTGGCGTCGATCCCGCAGACCGTGCATGTCGACCTGATGTCCGACCGCTCCCAGTCGATCCGCGATTCGGTCGAGGACGTGCAGTTCACCCTGCTGCTCACCATCGGCCTGGTGGTGATGGTGATCTTCGTCTTCCTGCGCCACCTGTGGGCGACCATCATTCCCAGCATCACCGTGCCGCTCGCGATCATCGGCACCTTCGGCGTGATGTACATCTGCGACTATTCGATCGACAACCTGTCGCTGATGGGCCTCACCATCGCGGTCGGCTTCGTGGTCGACGACGCGATCGTGATGATCGAGAACATCGTCCGCTACATCGAACAGGGCGACAAGCCGTTCGAGGCGGCGCTGAAGGGTGCGGGCCAGATCGGCTTCACCATCGTGTCGATCACCTTCTCGCTGATCGCCGTGTTCATCCCGCTGCTGTTCATGGGCGGCATCGTGGGCCGCCTGTTCCGTGAGTTCGCGGTGGTCGTGACGGTTGCGGTCGTGATGTCGGCCTTCGTCTCGCTCACGCTCACGCCGGTGATGTGCGCGCAATTCCTGAAGCCGCACAATCCCAATCACAAGCGCGGCAGACTCGACCAGATGTGCGAGGACGCGTTCGAGGCCACGATCCGCTTCTACGACCGCGGCCTGGGGTGGGTATTCAAGCACCAGTTCATCACGCTGATGTCGACGCTGCTGCTGATTGCGCTGACCGGCTACCTCTACGTCACCATCCCCAAGGGCTTCTTCCCGGAGCAGGACACCGGCTTCATCTTCGGCCAGGCGGAGGCGCGGCAGGACATCTCCTTCCTCGCCATGGCCGACAAGTCGAACCAGCTCGCCGACATCATCAAGCAGGATCCCGCCGTCGACGGCGTCGTGGGCTTCGTGGGCGCCACGGGCGGCAACTCGGCGGAGAACACCGCCCGCATGTTCATCCAGCTGAAGCCGTTCAACCAGCGGCCGGGCGATTCCGCCCAGAAGGTGATCCAGCGGCTGCGGCCCAAGGTGGCCCAGGTCGAGGGCGTGCGCTACTTCATGCAGGCCGGCCAGGACATCAACGTCGGCGGCAAGCTCAGCAAGACCGAGTTCCAGTACACGCTGACCTCGACCGATGGGGAGGAGCTCAACCACTGGGCGCCGATCATCGAGGAGCGGATGGGCCAGCTGCCCGCGCTGCAGGACGTGACCTCCGACCAGCAGATCGCCTCGCCCCACGTGGTCATCGACATCGACCGCGATGCCGCGTCACGGCTCGGCCTCTCGCTGTCGCTGATCGACCAGACCCTCTACGACGCCTTCGGCCAGCGCCAGGTCTCGACGATCTACACGTCGAGCACGCAGTACAAGGTCGTGCTCGAGGTCCTGCCGAGCTACCAGCAGGATCCCTCCGCCCTGTCGCGCATCTACGTGCCGGGCGTGAACGGCGCGCAGGTGCCGCTCAGTACCGTGGCCAGGTTCAGCCGCAAGATCTCGCCGCTGACGCTCAGCCATCAGGGCCAGTTCCCCGCGGTGACCCTGTCGTTCAACCTCGCACCCGGCGTGGCGCTGGGCGACGCGGTGGAGGCGATCAAGGCCCTGCAGGCCGAACTCAAGACGCCGATCACGCTGGACGGCGCCTTCCAGGGCACGGCGCAGGTCTTCCAGTCGTCGCTGTCGTCGACGCCGCTGCTGATCGCGGCGGCCATCCTCGCCGTCTACATCGTGCTCGGCATGCTCTACGAGAGCTACGTGCATCCGATCACCATCCTGTCGGCCCTGCCGTCGGCGGGCGTGGGCGCGCTGCTCATGCTCATGCTGTTCGGCTACGACCTCAGCATCATCGCGCTGATCGGCATCATCCTGCTGATTGGCATCGTGAAGAAGAACGCGATCATGATGATCGACTTCGCGCTCGAGGCAGAACGCCACCAGGGCAAGAGCCCGCTCGAGTCGATCCACGAGGCCTGCCTGCTGCGTTTCCGGCCGATCATGATGACGACGTTCGCGGCGATCGGCGGCGGCCTGCCGCTGGCCATCGGCCAGGGCGCCGGCTCCGAGCTGCGGCGCCCGCTCGGCATCGCCATCGTGGGCGGCCTGCTCGTGTCGCAGTGGCTGACGCTCTACACGACGCCGGTCATCTATCTCTATCTCGACCGCTTCGCGCACTGGGTGAGCGGCAAACGCCGGCGCCCGGCGGGCGAGATTCCGGCCGCCGTCCCGCATGCAGCCGACGTGCCCGCCGATTCCGGCACACAGGCCGCCGACTGAGAAGGTGCGTCATGAGCCAGAACCGGTGGGAACAGGAGGAATATCTGGAGCCCAGCGAGGAAGAGCTCGAGGCCGCCGCACGCGCCAGAAAGCTGATCGTGCTCGGCGTCATGGCCGTGCTGGTGATCGCCGGCATCCTGCTGGTCAACAAGCTGCGCGACGCGGGCGAGCTCCAGGATTGCCTGATGACCCACGCCACCAACTGCGGCGACCCCAGCGAGCAGCCCGCGCCGATCGGCGCGCGCTAGCTCAGCCCGCCTTGCGGCGCGCCTTCCACCAGTCGGCGATCTCGCCGACCAGCCCCTTGCGGAAGGCCATCACGATCACGACGAAGATCGCGCCCTGGATCACCAGGACGAATTCGCCGAACGACGCGAGGTAATTCTGCATGGTGATGATGATGAAGGCGCCGACGATCGGCCCGGTGATGGTGCCGAGACCGCCGACCAGCGCCATCAGCACGACCTCGCCCGACTGGCTGGCGCTGACGTCGGTCAGCGTTGCGAACTGCAGCACCATCGCCTTGGTGGCACCCGCGAGGCCGGCCAGCGCCGCCGATAGGACGAACGCCAGCAGCTTGTAGCGGTCGGCCTCGTAGCCCAGCGACACCGCGCGCGGTTCGTTGTCGCGGATCGCCTTCAGCACCTGGCCGAACGGCGAGTGGATGAAGCGGTAGATGCAGAAGTAGCCGAACAGGAAGATCGCGAGCACGACGTAGTAGAGCACGCGATCGTCGGTGATCGGGAGCAGACCGCCCAGCAAAGGGCGGCGCGCGATGCCCTGGATGCCGTCCTCGCCATGGGTGAACGGCATCTGCACGCAGAGGAAATAGATCATCTGCGCGAAGGCGAGCGTGATCATGGCGAAGTAGATGCCCTGGCGCCGGATGGCGAGCGCGCCGGTGACGAGGCCGATCGCCGCCGCGCCCAGCACGCCCAGCAGGATTCCGATCTCGGGCGGCAGCTCCCAGACCTTCACGGCATGGCCGAAGAAATACGCCGCCATGCCGAAGAACATGGCATGGCCGAAGCTCATCAGGCCGGCATAGCCCAGCAGCAGGTTGAAGGCGCCGGCAAACAGCGCGAAGCACAGCGCCGTCATCAGAAACACCGGGTAGGCGACGAACGGCGCCACCAGCGCTGCGGCGAGTGCTATGACGAGAGCAATGTGACTGGGCTTCATTTGGTCTGCCCGAACAGGCCCGCAGGCTTCACCAGCAGCACGATTGCCATGACCACGAAGATCACGGTGTTCGAGGCGGGCGGATAATAGAGCTTGGTCAGCCCCTCGATCAGCCCGAGGCCGAAGCCGGTGACGACCGAGCCCAGGATGGAGCCCATGCCGCCGATGACGACGACGGCGAACACCACCAGCACGAGGTTGGTGCCCATCAGCGCCGAGACCTGCTGGATCGGCGCCGCCAGAACGCCCGCCAGCGCCGCGAGGCCCACGCCGACGCCGTAGGTGATCGTGATCAGGCGCGGCACGTTGATGCCGAAGGCGCGCACGAGCGTGGGATTCTCCGTGGCCGCCCGCAGGTAGGCGCCCAGCCGCGTCCGCTCGATCGCGTACCAGGTGGCGAGGCAGATCACGAGGGCCGCAACCACGATGAAGAGCCGGTAGGTCGGCATCATCATGAAGCCGAGATCGGTGGCGCCGGTGATCGGCGCGGGATACGGCGCGCCCGACGAGCCCCACTGCCAGCGGAACAGGCCCTCGATCACCAGCGACAGGCCGAAGGTCAGCAGGAAGCCGTAGAGATGGTCGAGGTGATAGAGCCGCTTCAGCAGCACGCGCTCGAGCACGACGCCGAACAGTCCGACGATGAGCGGCGCCAGCACCAGCGACGCCCAGAACGGCACCTCGAGGAAGCCCAGCAACAGCCAGGCGGCGAAGGCGCCCATCATGTACTGCGCGCCGTGCGCGAAGTTGATCACGTTCAGCATGCCGAAGATGACCGACAGTCCGAGGCTCAACATGGCGTAGAAGGCGCCGTTGACCAGTCCGATTGCTACCTGCGCCATGCCCTACACTCCGAGATAGGCTTGCAGCTTGCCCAGGCTTTGCTGGACGCTTGCCCGGTCGACCATGTCGATCACCTTGCCGTTCTCCACCACATAGTGCCGGTCGGCGACCGTCGCGGCGAAATGGAAGTTCTGCTCGACCAGCAAGATCGTGAAGCCGCGCTCCTTGAGCTGGCGGATGATCTCGCCGATGCGCTGCACGATCACGGGCGCCAGCCCTTCGGTCGGCTCATCGAGCAGCAACAGGCTCGCTCCGGTGCGCAGGATGCGGCCGATCGCCAGCATCTGCTGCTCGCCGCCCGACAGCTTGGTGCCCTGGCTGCGCTTCCTCTCCTCGAGATTTGGAAACAGCTTGTAGATCTCCGCGAGGCTGAGCCCGCCCGGCTTCACCACCGGCGGCAGCATCAGGTTCTCCTCCACGTTGAGGCTGGAGAAGATGCCGCGCTCCTCGGGACAATAGGCGATTCCGCGCCGCGCGATCTGGTTGGACGGCTGGCCGACCGTCTCATGACCTTCGAAAGTCACCGAGCCCTTGCGCTTGCCGACGATGCCCATGATCGAGCGCAACGTCGTCGTCTTGCCGGCGCCGTTTCGCCCGAGCAGCGTCACGAGTTCGCCTTTGCCGATCTGGAAATCGATGCCGTGAAGCACGTGCGATTCGCCGTACCAGGCCTCGAGGCCCGCAACCTTGAGCAGCGGCTCAACCATGACCGGTCCCGACATAGGCTTCGACCACCAGCGGATTCTTCGACACGGTGGCGTAGGGTCCCTCCGCCAGCACCTCGCCGCGCGCCAGCACGGTGATGGTGTCGGACAGATCGGCCACCACGGACATGTTGTGCTCGACCATCAGCACGGTACGGTCCTTGGCGACGGTGCGGATCAGCTGGGCGATGCGCTTGATGTCTTCCTGGCCCAGCCCCGCCATCGGTTCGTCGAGCAGCATCATCTCGGGTTCGAGCGCCAGGGTCGTGGCGATCTCCAGCGCGCGCTTGCGGCCATACGGCAGGTCGACCGCCTGCGCTTCGGCCACGTCCGACAGGCCCACGGCCTCGACCAGCTCGAGTGCCCGGCCATCGAGCGCATCGAGCACTTTCTCCGAGCGCCAGAAGTGAAATGACAGACCAAGCTTGCGCTGCAGCGCCACGCGCACGTTTTCCCGCACGCTGAGATGGGGAAAGACGGCGGAGATCTGGAAAGACCGAGCGAGCCCCATGCGCGCGATCGCCGCAGGCGAGGCGCCGGTAATGTCGCGGCCGTTGAATTCGATACGGCCAGACGTGGGCGTCAAGAAGTGGGTCAGCAGGTTGAAGCAAGTCGTCTTGCCCGCCCCATTTGGCCCGATCAACGCGTGAATTGTGTGTCGTCTCACCGTCAGGTCGACGTTCTTTACGGCAATAAAGCCCTTGAACTCTTTTGTCAGACCCGAGGCCCTGAGAATTGCTTCTTCTGCGGCCATACACTCCCCTAACGCGTCGGAATAAATCGGACCTTGAAGCTGCTGTCCAGCACTGGCGTCCGTTCAAAGCGAAAGTTAATGTCCCCATCTCGGCGGCAAAGACCGCCTGTTGGAGGAAACGAGTATGAAATTGACCAGCGTTGCCCGCATGGGCGGAATTTTCGCGGCTGCCGTCGGGCTGACCAGCGCGGGTATCCTGGCATTGGCGCCCATCGAAACACGCGCCCAGGCACCGCAGCCGCTCAAGATCGGCCTGCTTGGCGGACTGTCCGGCGTCTATGCCGATATCGCCCAGGGTCAGGTCGAGGCCATGCAGATGGCCGTCGATGAAGTCGGCGGCAAGGTGCTGGGGCGTCCGATCGAAGTCCTGTCGGCCGACCATCAGAACAAGCCCGACGTTGCCGCTGCGGTCGCCCGCAAGTGGTACGACGAGGGCGTCAAGATGATCAGCGGCCTCGACACGTCGTCGGTTGGTCTCGCCGTCCGCAAGGTCGCGCAGGAGAAGGGCCAGATCGATCTCAACGTCGGATCGGCCACTGCCGATCTCAGCGGACCCGCCTGCTCCGCCACCGGCGCGCACTGGAGCTACGACACCTACGCGCTGGCCCACGTGACCGGCAGCGCCGTCGTCAAGGACGGCGGCGACACCTGGTTCTTCGTGACCGCCGACTACGCCTTCGGCAAATCGATGGAAGACGAAGCCACCAAGGTCGTCACCGCCGCGGGCGGCAAGGTGATCGGCGGCGTCAAGCATCCGATCAACACCCAGGACTTCTCCTCCTACATGCTGCAGGCCCAGGCCTCGAAGGCGAAGATCATCGGCATCGCCAATGCCGGCGGCGACACGATCAACGCCATCAAGCAGGGCGGCGAGTTCGGCCTGGTCAAGGGCGGCCAGCGCCTGGCGGCCCTTCTGGTCTTCGAAAGCGACGTGCAGTCGCTTGGCCTCCCGGTGGCACAGGGCCTGGTCACGACCACGGCCTTCTACTGGGACCAGAACGACGAGACCCGTGCCTGGACGAAGAAGTTCCGGACCAAGAAGGACAAGGTTCCCAACCACACCACGGCCGGCGTCTACAGCGCCACGCTGCACTATCTCAAGGCCGTGCAAACGGCCGGCACCGACGAGCCGCTGGCGGTGATGAAGAAGATGAAGGAAATGCCGGTCAACGACATGATGACCAAGAACGCCAAGCTGCGCGAGGACGGCCGCCTGATGCGCGACATGTATCTCGCGCAGGTGAAGTCGCCCGCCGAATCGAAGGGCAAGGACGACATCTACAAGATCCTGGCGACGGTGCCGCCCGAACAGGCGTTCCGTCCGCTCAACGAGGGCAAATGCCCGCTGATCAAGAACTAGCGAGAAACTCCTGGGAGGGATGAAATGAAGACGACAAACATTGCCCGGCTGGGCGGCCTGATTGCCGCCGCCGTCGGACTGACGACCGCGGGCCTCATGGCCATCGCTCAGGCTCAGACGCCCGGACCGCTCAAGATCGCCGTGATGGACGGCTTCTCGGGCGTCTACGGCGACCTGACGACCGGTGAAGTCGAGGCGATGCAGCTCGCCATCGAGGATGTCGGCGGCAAGGTGCTCGGCCGTTCGGTCGAGATCCTCTCGGCCGATCACCAGACCAAGCCGGATGTCGGCGCCGCGATCGCGCGCAAGTGGTTCGACGTCGACGGCGTGAAGATGATCACCGGCCTCGGCACCTCCTCTGTGGCGCTCGCCGTGCGCAAGGTCGCGCAGGAAAAGGGCCAGATCGACATCAACACCGGCGCCGCGTCCAGCGACCTCACCGGCCCGGCCTGCTCGGAGACGGGCGCGCACTGGGTGTACGACACCTATGCCCTCGCCCATGTGACCGGTGGCGCGATGGTGAAGGCCGGCGGCGATAGCTGGTACTTCCTCACCGCCGATTACGCCTTTGGCCATGCCCTCGAGCGCGACGTCAGCGAAGTCGTGAAAGACTCGGGCGGCAAGGTGCTGGGCGCCGTCAGGCACCCGCTCAGCACGCAGGACTTCTCCTCGTTCCTGCTGCAGGCGCAGTCCTCCAAGGCCAAGGTGATCGGCCTGGCCAACGCGGGCCAGGACACGATCAACGCGATCAAGCAGGCCGGCGAGTTCGGCATCGTCAAGGGCGGCCAGAAGCTGGCCGGCCTGCTGGTGTTCGCGACCGACGTTCAGTCTCTGACCCTGCCGGTGGCGCAGGGGCTGGTGCTGACCGAGTCGTTCTACTGGGACCTGAACGACGAAACCCGCGCCTGGACCAAGCGCTATCGCGCGAAGAAGGACAAGCTGCCGAGCATGCTGACGGCGGGCGTCTACAGCTCGACCCTGCACTACCTCAAGGCCGTGCAGGCCGCCGGCACCGACGAGCCCAAGGCGGTGATGGCCAAGATGCGCGAGATGCCGGTCAACGACGTCATGACCAAGAACGGCAAGCTGCGCGAGGACGGCCGCCTGGTGCGCGACATGTATCTCTTCCAGGTGAAGTCGCCGGCGGAGTCCAAGAGCAAGGACGACATCTATACGCTGGTCGCCACCGTGCCGGGCGATCAGGCCTACCGTCCGATGAAGGACGGCAAGTGCCCGCTCATCAAGTAGAGCGCACGTACTGATCGGAGAAGGGCGGCTTCGGCCGCCCTTTTTCTTTGGCGCTACTCGATCTTGATGTTGGCGGCGCGCACCACCTTGCGCCACGCCTCGATCTCGCTCTTGGTGAATGCCATCAGCCCCTCCGGCGTGGTGAAGCTCGGGCCGCCGGCCATGGCGTCGAGCTTGGCCGCGGTCTCGGGCGATGTGCCGGCGGCGATGATGTCCTTGTTCAACTTCATCACCACGTCGCGCGGCGTGCCCTTGGGCGCGTAGAACGCCGACCAGGTGGTGAACAGCAGGTCCGGCATGCCGGCCTGCACCGCGCTCGGCACGCCGGGCAATTGCGGATATGGCTCCGCCTGGGTGACGGCAAGCGCGTCGGCCCAGCCCGACGTCAAGATCATCTTGGCGCTGCCCGCGTCGCAGATCATGAACGAGATGATGCCGTTGTTGAGGTCGGGCGCGGCGAGCTGGTTGTTCTTGTAGGAGACCGAGACCGCGTCGATGCCGGCCAGCATCCTGTAGAGCTCGCCCGCCACGCGCGCCGAGATCGCGCCCGAGCCGAAGTTGTGCTTGCCGGGTTCCGCCTTGAGCCTGGCCGTCAGCTCGGCAAGCGTCTTCACGCCGAGCTTCTTCGTCACCAGCACGCACATCGGCACCAGGCTCATGCGCGTCACCGGCTCGAAGTCGGCGATCGGATCGTAGGACAGCTTGTCGTAGAGCACCGGATTGCCGGCGTGGGTCATCGAAGACGTGGCGAGCAGCGTGTATCCGTCGGGCTTGGCGTTCTTCACCGCTTCGGCTGCGATGATGCCGTTGCCGCCGCCCTTGTTGTCGACGATCACCGGCTGGCCCCACATCTGCGCGAGCTTGTCGGCCATCACGCGCATCGTGACGTCGGTCGAAGCGCCGGGCGGAAACGGAACCACCAGGGTCACGCGCTGCGACGGGAACGTGTCCCTGGCGACGGCACGCTGCGCGATGCCCACGCCCATCAACCCCGCCAGCGCAGTGCGCCGGCCGATGCTTTTGGTCATCTCTCTCCCTCTCGCTTTTCTTGCAGTCAGTATGGCGGCCGAAGCCCTTGCGCGCCACCGGCCGCCCTTGTCTTATGGCGGCAATAACGGGAGCGAACACCAAGTGCAGACACCGCAACGGCCGCTGAAAGGCGCCTGGGGCATCACCGCCCTTCTCTTCTTCTTCATGCTGATCAACTTCGCCGACAAGATCGTGGTCGGCCTGGTCGGCCCCTCTCTGCGCGCCGACCCGACGCTCTCCCTCACCGCCAAGCAGTTCGGCCTGCTGGGCTCCTCCTTCTTCTTTCTGTTCGCCGTCTCCGCGGTGGTGGTCGGCTTCCTCACCAATCGCGTGCAGGCCAGGCACACTTTGCTGGCGATGGCGCTCGTCTGGTCGGTGGTCCAGTTCCCGATGCTGGGCACGGTCAGCCTCGAGGTGCTGATCGCCTGCCGCATCGTGCTGGGTGCGGGCGAAGGACCGGCGGCGCCCGTGGCCACGCACGCGGTCTACAAGTGGTTCCCCGATGCGCGGCGCGGCCTGCCCACCGCCGTCATCTCGCAGGGCTCGGCGTTCGGCGTCATCGTCGCGGTTCCCGTCCTCAGCTGGATCATCGAACGCTACAGCTGGCACTGGGCCTTCGGGGCGCTGGGAATCGCGGGCCTCCTCTGGTCGGTCCTGTGGTTCTTCTTCGGCAAGGAAGGCACGCTGGTCGATCCGCCGATCGTGACCGAGACCGGCGGCGGCGGACACGTGCCCTATCGCTACCTGCTGACCTGCCCGAGCATCGTCGCGGCCTGCCTCGCGGGCTTTGCCAGCTACTGGGGCCTCGCCCTGGGGCTCACCTGGTTCACCTCTTATCTCGTCGATGGCCTGGGCTTCAGCCCGGGCGCCGGCCGGCAGCTCACGGCCATTCCGTGGGTGTTCGGCGCCTGCGTGCTGCTGATCGGCGGCTCGATCTCGCAGCGTCTCAAGTCGGCGGGCGCGTCGAGCCGCGCCTGCCGCGGTGTCCTTGCCTGCGTGACGGTCGTGGCCGGCGGTTGCACGCTGCCTCTCGTCGGCAGCATGCCGACACCGGAACTCAAGCTCGCCTTCCTCGTGTTCGGCTCGGCGATCGGCAGCACCATCTATGTCGTCCTGCCGATGATCGTGAGCGAGCTCACGCCGCAGCCGCAGCGCGCCGCGATGCTGGCGATCACCACCTCGTTCGTGACCCTGGCGGGCGTGCTCTCGCCCCTGATCATGGGCTCGCTGATCGAAGGCGCCGCCACGGCGAACGGCGGCTACGAAAGGGGCTATGTCATCCTGGGCGGACTCCTGCTCGCGGGCGGCATCATTGGGCTGCTCTTCATCCGGCCCGAAGCCGACCGCAAGCGGCTGGCGATGCGCGCCGTCGTCCAGCCCGGCCTCGCGCCCGCCTAGAAGAAGGAGACACTCATGCGCAGACGCTCCCTGCTTGCCACCCTTCCGATGGTGCCCACGATGCTTGCTGCCGCGAACGCCCGCGCCGACGCCACGCTCGATGCCGTGGAGAAGAAGGTCTTCGCGGCGAAGTCGTTCCATCTGGAAAGCGGCGTGGTGATGCCGGAGATCGTTATCGCCTACGAGACCTACGGCAAGCTGGCGCCCGACGGCCGCAACGCCGTGCTGCTGACGCACGGCTTCACGTCGAGCCAGCACATGGCCGGCCGCTATGCCGGGAGCGGCGGCGCGCCCACCGGCGCCGAAGGCTCGTGGGACGGGCTGGTCGGCCCCGGCAAGGCGATCGACACCGACCGGCTCTTCGTCGTGTCGTCCAACATGCTGGGCTCGTCCTACGGCTCGACCAGCCCCGCGTTCCTCAATCCCGTCACGCACGAGCCCTACGGGCCTGCGTTCCCCGATATCACCCTGGTCGACATCGTGAACGCCCAGCGCGCGCTGCTCGAAGGCATCGGCGTGAAGCATCTGGTCGCGGTCGCGGGGCCCTCGTTCGGCGGCTACCAGGTCTTCCAGTGGGGCGTCACCTTCCCCGAGTTCGTGGACGGGCTGGTGCCCGTCGTGAGCGCACCCAAGGGCTCCGGCGGCCAGGCGTCCGTCGACGCGCTGGTCGCGCAACTCGCCAGGGATCCGCACTGGAACAACGGCTGGTACTACGACAACGGCGGCATCACCGGCGTGCTGACGGAGATGCGCATCGCCACGCTCCGGCGCTACGGCATCGACGAGCAGCTGGCGGCCCAATTCCCCGACAAGGCGCAGCGCGACGCCGAGGTCGCCCGCCGCGCACTGGGCTGGGCCAAGGTGTTCGACGGCAATTCGCTGGTCACGCTGCGCAAGGCCAGCGTGAAGTTCGACGCCGCCAAGGACTTCCACAAGATGAAGGCCAAGGTGCTCTACGTGCTGTCGCGCACCGACAAGGTCTTCCCGCCCTCGATCGCGCCGGAGGTGATGGCGCAACTGAAGGCCGCGAAGGTCGACGCCGACTACTTCGAGATCGACAGCGAGTTCGGCCATTCCGCCTCGGGCCTCGACGCCGCCAAGTGGGCGCTGCGGCTCAAGGCCTTCATGGTGGGACTGGAAAAGACCAAACGCAGCTGACGTCATGACCCGCGCCCTCCCCGCGCTTCTCCTGTTGTTCGCCGCGACGACGATGACGGCGACGGGGGCAATGGCGCAGGGCGTGGCACCGGGCGGCCCGATCGGCGGCAGCACCGCCATGGGCAGTGGCCTGGGCGGCGTGGTGGGCGGCACCGGTCCCAGCTATCCCAACGGCACGACCGCGGCCCCGCCGCCGGCGGCCATCCCGCCCGGCGGCCTTCCGCCGGTCGGTCGTTTCGACACCGCGCCCGGCGCGCCCAATCCCCGCGGCACCATCGATGTCCCCACGGTCCGCCCGACCGGCCACTATCCGCAGCCGCAGGAACCGTTCTCCATCCCGTTGCCGCAGCCCCGGGAAGCCGCTGGCGCCTCCGCCATATCGGCGCCGGTGCTCAAGCTGCCGGCCGAAGCCTCCGCCGACACCGCGTTCCTCGACGGCTGCTGGCACACCGATCTCTTCCGCTACGGTGCCGCGAACACCTCCGGCGTCGCCACCTACTGCTTCGACGGCAAGGGCGTGGGCCGCCTCCTCTATCGACGCGTGAGCGATGCCAGCTATTTCTGTCGCGGACCGGCCACGGCACGCTACGACGGGCAACAGCTGCACATCACCAACACCGACACGAGCTGCAGCGACGGCGACCGCTCCTATCCCGCCACGCTCGACTGCACCAAGGCTGCCGACGGCACCGCCCGCTGCAGCGGCCAGGCGTGGACGGTCCAGCTGCACTTCGTGGGCGCGCGCGCTTCGCGCTAGCGGCGCCCGCGCGGCGCGCTAGCGGCTACGTCAGCTCGGCTTTCGCCAGCCGCAGGATCTTGTCCGACGAGGCGCCGAAGCCCGACACATTCTTCGCCACGCCGTAGAGGCTGGGCAGGCCGAACATGAAGATGGCGGGCGTCTCGGCGGCCAGCACCGCCATCATGCGGTGATAGATCCTCACCCGCTCCGCCGTGTCGTTGGTCGAGCGCGCCTCGACGAACATCTTGTCGAATTCCGGATCGATCCAGTTCGAGCGCTTGCCGGCCTCGGTGTACCAGACCGAGGCGAAGTCGCCGTCGCCCAGGCTGTACCAGCCGTTCACATGCAGCGCGCCCCACTTCTGGGCGCTGGTCATCTGCTGGAAAGTACCGCCTTCCACGATCTCGACCGTTGCCTTGACGCCGATCTTGTTCAGCATGCCCGCCGCGGCATTGCAGATGTCGGTATCGGAGACGTACTTGCCGTTCAGCGTCGTGATCTGGACCGGCGTGTTGAAGTCGTAGCCCGCCTCGACCAGCAACTGCTTCGCCTTGGCCGGATCGAACGGCCGCGCCTTGAGGTCGGGATTCCAGCCCAGCACGCCCTTGGTCAGGATCTGCGATTGCAAAAGCTCGCCGCGGCCCTTCAGGATCTGCTTCAGGATCAGCGGCTTGTCGATCGCGTAATCGAACGCCTCGCGGATCTTCGGGTTGTCGAACGGCTTCAGCCGCGGATTGAAGGTCAGCACGAGCCCGACGGTGGTCGGGATCGAATCGACCCGCACATTGCCCGCCGCCTCGACCTGATCGATCAGGTCGACCGGCACTTCCTCGATGATCTGGCTTTCGCCCGTGACCAGCGAGGCCACGCGGCTCGCGCCATCGGGAATGGCGCGAATCACCAGCCGGTCGATCTTGGGCGCGCCGCCCCAGTAGTTCCTGTTGGCCGTGAGCACGTAGCGGTCGCCCGGCACCCACGACTCGAAGATGTACGGCCCGGTGCCCATCGGCTTCGACGCCACGCCCGAGGCGCCCACCTTCTCGAAATAGTGCTTGGGCTCCATCACGATGTCGGAGAGGCCCAGCAGCAGCGTCGGGAAGATCGCCTTGGTCTTCACGTCGACGGTGAGCTTGTCGACCGCCACCGCGCTCTCGACCTGGTTGATGCGCGCGGCCTGGCCGTAGGCGGCCTTGGGATCCTGCACGCGGCCGATGGTGAAGACCACGTCGTCGGCGGTGAAGTCGACGCCGTCGGTGAACTTCACGCCGGGCCGCAGGTGGAAACGCATGGTCGTGGGATCGATCGCCTCCCACTTGAGGGCGAGCGCCGGCTGGAGCGCGCCGCCGTCGTCGCGCGCGACCAGGAAGTCGTTGGTCTGCGCCACCAGGCTGGTCGCGGCATAGGTCAGGTTCCCGGCCCGCAGGTTATCCGGAAAGATCGCCGCGCCTATCGTCAGCGTTTTGCCCGCGGCGTGGGCGGGCCGGGCCAGGGCGGGAGCGGCGGCGAGCGCTAGAAAATGACGGCGTTTCATCGAGGGCTCCTAGGATGCCCGCATCTTGCAAAAGCCGCGCCGTGACGTCGGACCTGTCCCCCTGCTGGATCTTGTCCCAGGCGTGCCGGACCAGGAATTCCGTGTCGAGACGGTATTGCTGGCGATGGTCCCAGAGTCCGGCGCGGCGGCCCAGCAGCTCGATGGCGCGCAATGCCGGGCGATGCTGCCGGTCCGCACGCGCATCGCGCAGGATGGCCTCGACCTCGCCCAGCACCCAGGCCTCGGTGATTTCCGAGGGCTCGCGAGGAATGGCCTCGGTTACCGCTGCCATCGGCATCGAAGCCGATTCCTCGCGAGGACTCGCGAGCGGCTCGCGAGGCGCCGCGGGCAGCCGGCTGGGTGTCGGCCGGTCGATCTTCTGGTGCTTGCGCCAGTTCACGATGCGCAGGTAGTCGACGCCCTCGATCGTATAGCCTTCGAGGCAGCCTTCCCGTTCCAGCTCGTCGAGCCAGCCGGGCAGCAGCGCCGGCGCGTCGTCATCCCGCGGATAGAGCCGTGAGGCCAGATCGGCGAGCGACGCGCGGGTCCGGCCGCAATCGTCGACGATGGTCCAGAGCTGGACGAACAACAGCCGGGCGTCCCGGCTGAGGTGCGTGATGGTGGAGGAGTGGGCGAAGTTGGGTTGGATGGTGCGGATGCGTGGCATGCCTGAAATATTGCGTATATCGCATCATATGTCAATGCGAAATACGCACCTGAATGCCGCGCCTCAGCCCTTAACGGCTCCGGCCGTCAGGCCCGACGACATGTACCGGCGGAAGGCATAATAGATCGCAGCCGGCGGCAGAGCGTAGATGAAGCCCGCGGTCATCAGCAGTTCCCACGGCGAATCGTCGGCGGACAGGAAGTTGCCGAGCGCCACCGGGAGCGTGAGCGTCGTCTCCTTCGACAGCAGCAGGAAGGCGTAGAGATACTCGTTCCACGCCAGCAGAAGCGCGTAGGTGCCGACGGCGATCAGCGACGGCACCATCAGCGGGATGTAGACCATGCGGAAGAGCTGCCATGGCGAGGCGCCGTCGATCAGGGCCGCCTCGTCGAGCTCGACGGGCAGCTTGTCGGACGCCTGGCGCAGGATCCAGATCGCGTAAGGACTGGCGATCGTCACCATGGCCAGGATCAGGGCGAGGTCGTTGTTGAGCAGCCCGTACATGCCCATGGTCTTGTACATCGGCACCGCGAGGAATGCCGCGGGAATGAAATAGGTGAAGAGCGCGAGGTTCATCACCAGCCGGCCGCCCTTCATGCGCAGGCGGCTGATCGCGAACGCGGCCATGGTGGCCACCATCAGCGTCAGCACCGCGGTCGCCACCGCGATCGCGATCGAATTCCACATCTGCAGCCAGAAATGATAGAGGAAGTGGTGTTCCTGGTTGAACACGATGCCGAAATTCCGGAGCGTCGGATGCGCGGGCCACAGCTGGCCCGAGAACGCCGCATCCTTGGGCGAAATCGCGAACAGGAACATGTGGTAGATCGGAATCAGGGTCCACAGCAGGATCGGGATGCCGATCAGCAGCAGCCCGGCCTCGGTGCCGACGTTGCGCGTCAGCCGGCGCAGGGTGAGCGGCTGGCTCACTTGCTGAGCCGCTTCATCATGAAGAACACCAGCGGCAGCACGAACGGCAGGCAGCAGACGATCGAGGCCATGGCGAGGCCCACCTGGTCGAGCCGCAGGTAGCGGATGCCGAGCGTCGACAGCACGTGCGTGAGATCGGCCGGCCCGCCGCCGGTCAGCAGGTAGACGCTGTTGAAGTCGCCCACCGTGAAGATCATCGAGAGCAGTGTGCAGGTGACGTAGAGCGTGCTGATCGACGGCCAGGTGATGTAGGCGAAGCGGTGCCACGAGCCCGCACCGTCGACCGACGCCGCTTCATAGAGTTCGTGCGGAATGGCGAGGCGGCCCGCCAGCAGAATGAGGGTCCAGAACGGCAGCGATTTCCAGATGTGGACGACCATCGACAGCGCGAGCGCCAGCGTCGGATCGTTCAGCCAGTTCGGCCCGTCCTCGGTCGTGAGCGTGAAGATAAGCTGGTTGATGACGCCCCATTCGGGATTGAGCATGAAGCGCATCGACAGGATGGTCGGGATCGACGGCACCGCCCACGGCAGTACGAACAGCACCGACAGGATCTTCACCCACCAGCGCTTGTTGGTGAAGAAGCCCGAGACGAACAGCGCGATCACCATCTTCACGTTGATCGCCACGATCAGGAACACCAGCGTGTTGATCGCCGTGCGCAGGAAGATCGGATCGTGCACCAGCTCGACGTAGAGCTGCGGGTCGCGCGCCAGCCAAAAGGCATAGCCCACCGGGAAGACGACGAACGCCATGAAGATCGCGATGTAGGGCGCCACGAACAGCAGGCCCCAGACCTGCTTCTGCGAGAGGGCGAAGCCGGTTCGCGGCGGCCGGACAGCAGTCGTCTCGATCGTGGTAGTGGTCATGTGACTACCGTCGTCCCGAGCGAAGCCGCTCGAAGAGCGGCGAAGTCGAGGGACCTCTTTTCCGTCTGCCTCAAAACAGATCCCTCGACTACGCTTCGCTACGCTCGGGATGACGACTGCGTCGTCAGCCCGCGACTTCCTTGATGCGGGCGATCAGCTCGTCGACGGCCTTGTCGACGGGCACCTTCTCGTTGACGACGCGGTTCATCGCCTTGGCCCACGCATTCTCGTTGTTGAGGATCGTGAACTTCCAGTTCTTGGTGAACTCGAACGGCAGCGTGCCGGCCTTGAACTGGTTGTAGACGGCCTTGCGATGCTGGTCGGCCTGCCAGAACGGGCTCGCCTGGCTGGCGAGCGTGACGGGGAACCAGCGTCCGAGCGCGCCTTCGACGTAGGGACGGAGATTGTCCTCTTCCATCAGGAACGCCAGGAACTCCTTGGCCTTCGCCTTGTTCTTCGACGCCTCGAAGATCACGCCGACCTTCACCGCCGTGCGGTAGGTCATCGGCGAGCCGTCCGGCTTCTTGGGGAAGCCCGAGGTGGCGATCAGCTCGTCGTAGGCCTTTCGGCCGGCGGCGCGCTGCTCGGCGGTCAGCGACTCGTTGTTCGCATCGTCGAGCCACTTGGCGGCGATCGAGATCGTGTAGTTGTGCGTCATCACGGTCGTCTTGTTGTGGAAGGCGACGTTGTTGTCGGGATCCTTCCAGGTCGTGGACGACGGCGGCGTGCAGCCCTTGATGTAGGGCTGGGTGTAGTCGGTGAGCGCCGAGACGAGGCCCGCCTTCACCTTCGGATCGTCGACCAGCAGCTTGCCGTTGTCGTCGACCAGCTTGACGTTGTAGGCGTCGACCCAGCTCAGGAACGACTGGAACGCGTCGGTCGATTCCACGCCCATCGGGAAGCCGGTGCCGAACAGGCGCTGGCCCGTGGCCTTGCGGATTCCGGGCTGAACCTTGTCGCACCAGAAGGACCAGTACTCCTTCCAGGTGCCGGGAATGTCGCTTTCCTTGAAGCCGGCCTGGCCCAGCATGTCCTTCCAGTACTGGATGTGGAGCGTCTGCTGCTTGATCGGGAAGGCGTAGTAGGCCTTCTTCTTGGCCTTGTCGCTGTAGAGGAACGCGGTCGAGAGCGCGACCGGCTCGAAGCGATCCTTCATCGGCGTCAGCACGTCCGAGAGATCCTCGAGCTTGCCGTCGAACGCCCACTTGCCGGCGGTCTGCACGTCGTAGGTGTCGGAGTAGGCGATGTCGGGAACGGTGCCGGCGTCGAGCGCGGCCACCGACTTCGCATTCATGTCCTGGATGGCGTACTGCGAGAGCTCGACCTTGGTGCCGGTCTTGGCCTCGTACTTCTTGATCGCAGCGTAGAGCGCTTCGTCCTCGGACTTGTAGAAGCCCTTCACCCACCAGACGTTGAGCTTGTCCTGGGCGAAGCCCGGAGCGGCCGAAAATGCAACCGCGAGCGCCACTGCGCCAGCCAATACGCGTCTCATCGTTTCCCCATGCGTTGTGTTTTCATCCGTAGACCGGACGATTGCGAAACGGATATCAGCCCGTTTCGCAGGAGTCGAGGAACAAGATTTGCGCATATGCATGAGACGGCTTCATACTTCCGCGCATGTATTCCCTCACCCGCCGTGGTCTTTTGGGCGCCGTCGCGGCCGCCCCCTTCGTCGGCCGCGCGCAGGCGCAGGACTTCCCCGACAAGCCGTTGCGATTCGTCGTGGGATTTCCTCCCGGCGGTCCCAACGATCTGCTGACGCGGCTGATCGCGCCCGGCATCGCCGAGAAGCTCGGCCGCTCGGTCGTGGTCGAGAACCGCGCCGGCGCCAATGGCGAGATCGCGGCCGCCTCGGTCGCCAAGGCGCCGCCCGACGGCAGCGTCTTCATGCTGGCGTCGAACGGCTCGACCACCGTCGCACCCGCGCTCACGCCCAACATGCCGTTCGACGTGCGCCGCGATTTCGTGGCCGTGGCCTTCGTCGGCATCAACCCGATGCTGCTGGTCGTGCGGCCCGACCTGCCGGCCAAGAACATCGAGGAACTGCTGGCGCTCGCGCACGCCAGGCCCGGCAAACTGAACGGCGCATCGGCCGGCGCGGGCGGCGCCACGCATCTGGCGCTCGAGCTGTTCAAGTCGCTGGGCAAGGCCGACATCGTGCACGTGCCCTACAAGGGCGGCGGACCGGCGATGGCCGACCTGATGGCGAGCCAGGTCGACATCTATTTCGGCGGACTATCGACGGCGCTGCCGCACGTGAAGTCGGGCAAGCTGCGCGTGCTGGGCCAGACCGGACTCGCGCGCTCGCCCGCCGCGCCGGACATTCCCACGATCGCGGAGGCGGGCCTGGCGGGCTACGAAGCCGCGATCTCCTACGGCATCTTCCTGCCGGCCGGCGCGGCGCCGGCCTTGGTCAGCAAGCTGCACGATGCCGTCGACGCCACGATCCGTTCGCCGGACATCGCGAAGAAGTTCGGCGATCTCGGCGCCGACCCGCAGTTCGGCACCTCGGCGGAGTTCGCGGCCTACGTCGCCGCGGACTTCGCCAAGTGGGCCAAGGTCGCCAAGGACGCCGGCCTCAAGAGCGAGTAGCTATTTGAGCGCCGAGAAGGCGGTCGGCTGCAGGAACTGGTTCACGATGTTGGCCACGATCGCGCCGTCCTTCTCGGTTTCGGCGCGCTTGGCGATCCATTCCGGATCGGCCTGGAACGCCGCCCACTTCTTCTCGCGGTCGGCGAGCGACTCCCAGGCGACGAAATAGGTCAGGTCCTGGTTGGACTCGCCCACGACGGTGGTGAAGAAGCCGGCCTGCTTGATGCCGTGCTTCTCCCACAGCTTCAGCGTGATGGTGGCGAAGCGGTTGAGCAGCGCCGGCAGGCGGCCCGGCACGCAGCGGTAGACTCGCATTTCGTAGATCATCTTTCTTCACTCCTCCTGGCTACAAGTCCCAACCTCATCCTGAGGAGCCGCGCGAAGTGTGGCGTCTCGAAGGATGGGCCGCAGTCTTGTTGTTGCCCATCCTTCGAGACGGCCCTACGGGCCTCCTCAGGATGAGGTCTTCCGACGTCAAAAATTTTGCGCGAAGCGGGGCGCGAAGCCGTCGCCCTTGTGGTCGATGTGGCAGTGGAACGGCGCGCCGAAGTGGCATGGCATCAGCAACGCACCGGTGCCGGCGCAATGCTCGATCGCGGCGCGGCGCGACTTGCGCGCGCTCGCCTGGTCGAGACAGGCGAAGCTGTTCCAGTCGGGACGATAGATCTGTACGGCGTGATGCAGGATGTCGCCGCAGAACAGCGCCTTCTCGCCCTTCGATTCGAACTCGATGCGGATCGTGCCCGGCGTGTGTCCCGGCGCCGGCGTCACCGTCAGCCCGTCCTCGAGCTGGGCGGCGCCCTTGATCATTTGCGCCTTGCCCGCGTCGACCACCGGCAGCACCGAGTCGCGGAACGAGCCACCGTTGGCCGGGCCCTTCTCCGGATCGGCGTCGAGCTTGCTGTAGAAGTCGAAGTCTTCCTGGCTCCAGACGTACTTCGCGTTCTTGAACGTGGGCACCCAGCGGCCGTTGTCGAGCCGGGTGTTCCAGCCGACGTGATCGACGTGAAGGTGCGTGCACATCACCATGTCGATCTGGTCCGGCGTCACGCCCGCCGCCTTCAGGCGATCGAGGTAGGGCGTGTTCATCATGTCCCATTTCGGCCGGTGCTTGCGCGACTTGTGGTTGCCGACGCAGGTGTCGATCAGGATGGTCTTGCCGCCGACCCTGAGCAGCCAGCTGTGGATCGAGAGCTTCAGCCAGCCCGACGCGGCATCGTAGTGGTTGGGACTCATCCAGCTGCCGTGCTCGCGGACGATGTCGGGGGTCCAATCGGGAAAGAAGACCTTGGCGTCGAAGTTGGGCTCGTAGCTTTCCTCGATGCGCGTCGCCGTGGCGGCGCCGAGCCTGACTTCCGTCATGTCGTTCTCCCTACCTCAGTCCTGCTGGAACTCGGGCGCGCGACGGTAGCCCAGGAACCCGCCCAATGCACCGGCGACCGGCGCGGCAAAGACCAGGACGAGAAACCAGAAGCCGATCTTCTTGGGATCGGTGGTATGCGGCACGAGCTGCCCCGTCAGCACTTCCACGCCGAAGAACACCACGGCGCAGACGCCGCCGCACATGGCGCCGATCAGCAACGACCAGCTCGCCGACGGTGCCCACAGGCGCGCGACGTAGAAGCCCAGCGCGATCGCAACAAGGCCCGTGATGATGGCGCCGATCATTTCCACGATACGCAATGCTCCCCTGTTCCGGTCTATACCGGCACGCCATACTTTGGTCGAGACGCCTCCTTTGGGAAACGAGCAACAACGCATGACTGACGATATCACCTGGCTGACAGCCGCCGACCTCAGCCGGCACTACGCCCGGGGCGAATTATCGCCTGTCGAGGTCGCGAAGGCCACGCTCGATCGCGCCGAACGGCTGCAGCCGCATCTCAATTCCTTCGTCCTGATCGACCGCGACGGCGCCATGGCGGCCGCGCGGGCCTCGGAGGCACGGTGGAAGAAGGGTGAGCCGCTGTCGCCGCTCGACGGTATCCCGACCACGATCAAGGACACGACGCCGGTCAAGGGCTGGCCGACGCGGTATGGCTCCTATTCGACCGACGAGACGCCCGCCGCTGAGGACGCTGCCGTCACGGGCCGCTTCCGCGCCGCGGGGCTGGTCTTCCTGGGCAAGAGCACGACGCCCGAGTTCGGCTGGAAGGCGCTGACCGACTCGCCGCTGCAGGGCACGACGCGCAGCCCGTGGAATCTCGCGCACTCGCCCGGCGGCTCCTCGGGCGGCGCCTCGTCGCTCACCGCGGCCGGCGTGTCGCCGTTCAACCACGGCAACGACGGCGGCGGCTCGGTCCGCATTCCGGCGGCGCACACCGGCCTGGTCGGCCTGAAGCCCAGCTTCGGCCGCATCGCGCAATATCCCGCCGACTCGCCCTTCGCCGACGTGATCAGCCAGGGCGTGCTGGCGCGCTCGGTGCTCGACACCGCCATGGCGCTCAACGTCACGGCGGGCGCCGATGCACGCGACTGGCGCTCGCTGCCCGACGATCCGCGCGACCATACGATCGGCCTCGACGACGGCATCCGCGGCTGGAAGATCGGCCTCAGCCTCGACTTCGGCCATGTGAAGGCCGATCCCGAGGTGCGCGCGCTGGTCGAGGCCGCCGCCAAGCGCTTCGAGGAACTGGGCGCGCATGTCGAGGATGTCGGCCCCCTGCTGGAGCCGCTGCAGAAGAATTTCGAGCCGCTGTGGAGCGGCAGCTTCGCGGTACGCCTGCGCCAGATCCCGACGCAACTTCATGGCAAACTCGATCCGGGCTTCCGCGCACTCGCCGAGAAGGGCCTGGCGATCACCCTCTCGGACTACGCCCGTTCCTACGAGGCCAAGTCGAAGCTCGCGCGCGACATGAAGCTGTGGCACGAAAAATACGACCTGCTGCTCACACCTGTCACGCCGACGCCGCCGCCGCCGGTCGAGACGCTCTACAACTCGGACGCCTTCCCGCGCTTCACCAAGGGCGCGCCGTACACCCTGCCTTTCAACCTGACGGGCGCACCGGCGGCCTCGATGCCGGTCGGCCTCACCAAATCCGGTCTGCCGGTCGGCATCCAGATCGTGGGACCGGCGCGCGCCGACCATCGCGTGCTGCGCGCGATGCGTGCCTACGAAAGCGCGCTGGGCTGGAAATGGCCGCAGCCCCGCGTGCTGGAGACGCTCTCCAAACTCTGAGGGCCAAGCTCTAGGGCTCGCCGATATCCTCGTTCCAGAGCTCGGGTTTGGCGGCAATGAACCGCCGCATCAGCTCCTGACAGGCGGCGTCGTTCAGCACCGTGACCTCGACGCCACGCGAGCGCAGCAGCTCCTCCTCGCCCATGAAAGTGCTGTTCTCGCCCACGATCACCTTCGGGATGCCGTAGAGCAGGATCGTGCCGCTGCACATCGCGCAGGGCGACAGCGTCGTGTAGATCGTCGACTCGCGATAGACGCGGGCGGGATGACGGCCGGCATTCTCGATCGCATCCATCTCGCCGTGCAGGATGGCGCTGCCCTTCTGCACCCGCCTGTTGTGGCCGCGGCCGATGATCTTGCCCGCATGGACCAGCACCGAGCCGATCGGGATGCCGCCTTCGGAGAAGCCAAGCTTGGCCTCTTCGATCGCGGCCAGCATGAAGATGTCTGTCATCAGTCGAGATCCAATCCGTTCATGCCGGCGTTCTTGCGCGCCTTCTGGGCGATCTCCAGCAGCACCTTGCCGGCCTGGCGCGGATCCATGATCTGGTCGACCGTCGGTCCTTTGTGCCAGCCCTCGGCCACGGCGAAGATGCCGTTGCC
>CAIWTJ010000267.1 GCA_903915535.1 Enhydrobacter aerosaccus | reverse complement strand
GCCGCTCGCGCGTCCCGGCATCGTGGTCGGCGCGATCCTGGCCTTCATCTCGTCGTGGAACAATTTCATCTTCGGCGCCGTGTTCGCCGGCCGCACCACGCGCACCATGCCGGTCGCGGTCTACAACATGCTGACCTTCGAAAGCTTTGCCTGGGGGCCGCTCGCCGCCGCCGCGATCGTGGTCATGCTGCCCGTGATCGTGCTCACGATCGTGATCCAGAAGGAGATCGTGCAGGGGCTGTCCGCAGGTGGCGTGAAGTAGGACCGTTTTCACCGTTTATATACGGCTGGCGAGCCGGCGAAGCGGATGGATGCAGTGGAATCAAGCTTTTCGTCATTTGGGCCGCCACGGAAAACGGCGAAAACGGCTCGTAAACCGGCGGCGTGACGCAGCGCGCTCTTTGGGCGGAACATCGCGATCTCCTGTGAGAAGCATTCCTGGAGCCATCCTAGGAGCGTTCGCGCGGATCGCGAATTACGGTCGTTACTGACGGCATAGTGTTGACCTGCTTGAAACGAACGCGTTCGGTGAGCGGCGAATTCGACGTGCGAAGGCGGTCCCGCCGGACAAAATTCAGCGTTCGTCCAGGGCGGGCAGGGAGAGGCGCTTCAGCAGCGCGGGTGGCGTCGTCTCTTCGGGCAGGCGGCCGACACCGATGCGCGCGAACAGGCGGCCGAGCCATGGCCACGAGGTCACGACGCAGAGCGGGACCGACAGCACGAGTCCGCCGGCAAGCAGCACGAAGAGCCAGGGCAGTGCCGCGGGCTGGAGCAGGGCCGCAACGACGAGGCTGGCGCCGCCCAAGAGCGTCTGCGGCCAGAGCTGGCGCGCCGCGGCCGACCAGGCGATCGCATGGTCGTCGCGCGTCTGCCCGATCCAGCCGACGACGCGGCCGAATGGCAGGCCGATGAAGAAGAGCGTGTGGCACGCCCAGGCGATCGGCGAGAAGAGGAGAAAGAACGCCGTCTCGAACGCGACGCTGGTGAGGAACCGCAGCGGGCCGCCGAAGCCGCGCCGCAGGTCGGGCCGCGCCAGCACGTCGATCACGGTCGCGATCTTGGCCGAGAACCACATGAACAGGATCAAGGCCAGCAGCACGGTGCCGTAACGCGGATCGAGGACGTCGGCTGTCGCCGGTGCGCCGGCGAGCGCGAGGGTACCCAGCAGCATCAACCCGATCCAGGCGGGCGAGCCCAGGAACATCAGCATGGCGAAGAAGAGCTGGAAGCGGCTCGTGGGCCTGAGACCAGGAAGCCCGATGAAGAAGACGTACTGCAACGTGCCCTGCAGCCAGCGCTGGTCGCGCCGCAGATATTCGATCAGCGTCGGCGGGTTTTCCTCCCAGCCGAGATCTTCCTCCGGCAGCACACGCACCTCGTAGCCGGCGCGCCGCATCAGGGCAGCCTCGATCTGGTCATGGCTCAGCACAGCACCGTGCAGGACGCCGGTGCCCGGCAGGGGCGCGATCGCGCAGTGCTGCTTGAATGGCGCGATGCGGATCGCGGCGTTGTGGCCCCAATACGGGCCGCAATCGGCCTGCCACCAGGCGCTGCCGATGGTCCACGAGCGCATGCCCAGGCGCATGCCGAACTGGAAGATTCGCGCGAAGGCGCTGGTCGACGGCATGCCGATCACCAGCGCCTGCAGGATGCCGAGCGCCGGATTGTCCTGCAGGACGCCGACCAGCCGCGCGAGGGCCTGCGCGCTCACGAAGCTGTCGGCATCCAGCGTCACCATGAAATCGTGATCGTCGCCCCAGCGCTCGAGGAAATCGCGGATGTTGCCCGCCTTGAAGCCGGTGTTGGCCTCGCGCCGCCGGTAGGTGAGCGCGATGCGGCCCCGCCATTGCTGCTGCAATTCTCCGAACGCCCGCTCTTCGGCGGCGGCGATCTCCGGCCGGCTGGTGTCGCTCAGCACATAGACGTGGAAGCGGCCGGCGCAGCCGGTCTGCACCAGATCGTCCATCATGATTCCGAGATTGCGCACGACGCGGTCGGGCACTTCGTTGCGCACGCACATCACGAGGGCGGTGGAGGCGGTGATGGTTTGCGGCGTGTGCCGCCGTGCCGCCTGCGGAATCACCGAGGCGATCGGATCGCGGGTGAAGCGCATGACGACGAAGCCAATGGTGGCGTTCCAGAAGCCGACCACGACCCAGGGAGTCGTGAGCGCAAACAGGAGGAGCAACAGCCCGTCGATCCAGCCGAAGCCGCCGGCCGACAGGGTGAGCACGGCCAGCAGCAGCAAGACGGCGATCGACACCGTCACCAGGGCGAAGAACACAAGTCGGCGATGAAAGACGGTCAGGACTGCGCTCCTCGGGGGCGCATGATAGCGTAACGCATGGACTTCGGGATCAAATCGGCTTGAGCGAAACAGCGCGGGCCTTGTGGTACGTCGGCGCGGGCCGGGCGGAAGTTCGCGACGAGCGTCTGGACGCTCCGAAGTCGGGTCATGTCCGCGTGCGCGCGTTGCATGGGGCGATCAGCCGGGGGACAGAATCGCTGATCGCCGCCGGACGGGTGCCGCCGTCGGAATTCCAGCGCATGCGGGCGCCATTCATGGCGGGGGCCTTTCCATTTCCGGTGAAGTACGGCTACGCCACGGTCGGTGTCGCTGAAGGCTCGACGGTCTTCACGCTCCATCCGCACCAGACGTTGTTCCACATTCCCGCAGAGGCGGCGGTGCCGGTGCCGTCCTCCGTACCGGTGTCGCGCGCGATTTTGGCGGCCAACATGGAGACCGCCCTCAACGCGCTGTGGGATGCAGGCGACGGCCCGTTTGGGAATGTCGCGGTGGTGGGAGCGGGCGTGGTCGGCGCGCTGACGGCCTATCTTCTTCGCCGGCTGGGCGGCGCCGATGTGGTCCTGGTCGATATCAATCCCGCACGCGCGGCGCTCGCTTCGGCGCTCGGTCTCGGGTTCGCGCTGCCGGCCGATGCACCGACCGAGTGTGCGCTGGTCGTCCACGCCAGCGCCAGCGCCCAGGGGCTTGCCACCGCGCTGTCGCTCGCGGGCAATGAGGCTACTCTGCTCGAATTGAGCTGGTACGGCGACGCCGACGTGCCGGTGCCGCTCGGCGGCGCCTTCCACAGCCGCCGGCTGAAGCTGATCGCCAGCCAGGTGGGGCAGGTGGCGCCGTCGCACCGCCGCGACTGGAGTTACCGCCGCCGTCTGGAAAAGGCCTTGAGCCTGCTCGACGACGACAGGCTCGACGCCCTGATCGAATCGCCCGTGAAATTCGAGTCGTTGCCCGCCGAGCTGCCGCGCATCCTGCGGCCGGGTGCCGGAACCCTTTGCCAACGCATCGACTACTAGGAGAATTCCCGTGCACGCAGTCGAAGTCCGCGACCACATCATGATCGCGCATTCTTTCAAGGGGGCCGTGTTCGGGCCGGCGCAGGCGCTGCATGGCGCCACCTTCGTGGTCGATGCGGCCTTCCTCGCCGAGACCCTCGACGAGAACGGCATCGTGATCGACATCGGCCGCGCGCACGAGGTGCTGAAGGCGATCCTGGGCCCGCTCAACTACAAGAACCTAGACGACGTGCCGGAGTTCAAGGGCCGCAACACGACGACCGAGTTCCTGACGCGCCACGTCCACGACCGGTTGGCCGAGGCCGCGCGCGCCGATCAGTTGGGCCGCAAGGCGGTGGAACTGAAAGCAATCCGCGTCACCGTCTCGGAGTCGCACGTCGCCCGGGCCTGGTACGAGGCGCCGATCGGGTGAAGAGGGCCACCTTCGCGATTCCGGGCGATATAGCCACGCTGAGCGGCGGCTACGGCTACGACCGCCGCATCATCGCCGAACTGCGCCGGCGGGAGTGGAACATCGACGTCGTCGGATTGGGCGACGGCTTTCCATTTCCCGATGCTGTTCAGACGGCCATCGCGTTCGATCGACTGTTGGCCGTACCTGAAGGCGAATCCCTCGTGATCGATGGCCTTGCCTTCGGCGCACTGCCAGGGGCCGCCGAGGCGTTGTGCCAGCGGCCGATCGTGGCGCTGGTTCATCATCCGCTGGCACTCGAGACGGGATTGGCAAGGCAGGATGCCGATCGCTTGGCAGCCAGCGAGCGGGCTGCTCTTTCATTTGCGCGCTCGGTTGTCGCCACGAGCGCAACGACGGCGCGTCTCCTGACCGCCGATTTCGATGTGCCGCCTGATCGTATCGGCGTGGTCGTGCCCGGCACGGACCGGGCGCCGTTCGCCACGGGCAGTGACGGGACGGCTGTGCAGTTGCTCGCGGTCGGCGCCAACGTTGCCCGCAAGGGCTTCGACCTGCTGGTCGAGGCACTGGCGCCCCTGGCTGCGCTTCCATGGCATCTCACGATCGCTGGAGGTCGAAACCGCGATGCCGACGCGGTGGCACGGCTCGACGCGGCGATTGCGCGGCATCGACTGCAGGATCGAATCGAGAGCGTCGGCGCTGTTTCCGCCGAACGCCTGTCAGAGTTTTATGCGAAGGCCGACCTCTTCGTGCTGGCGTCGTTCTACGAAGGCTACGGCATGGCCTATGCCGAAGCGATCGCGCGCGGATTGCCAGTGATCGGCACGACGGGCGGGGCGATCTCGGAAGTCGTGCCGCTCGAGGCCGGCCGGCTGGTGCCACCGGGCGATGTCGCGGCGCTCTCCTCGGCATTGCACGATATGATCGCCGATCGCGACCTGCGCCTCAGGATGACGGCGGGATCGCGCGCAGCGGCAGCGCGCCTGCCGACGTGGGAAGACTCAGGGAACCGGTTTGCCGCGCTGCTGGGGCGTCTGGCCTGACAGCTCGCAGTCGAACAGCACTTCGTCGCCCAGCGGATGGGCGCGCACCGGCATGCGCAGGGCCTCGTTCATGCGGTCGATCGGCGGCAGGCTGAGGCCTGCGATCCCCGATCCCAGGATCACCGGCGCCACGACGATGTGCAGGCGATGGAGGCAGCCGGCCGACAGGAAATGCGACAGTGTCCTGGCGCCGCCTTCGATCAGCACGCGCCGAAGGCCGAGCGCCGCCAGGGCGTCAAGGATCGCCGCCGGCGCAAAAATGCCGTCCGTCAGGGGAAGCCGCAGCGCCTCGACGCCGGCGGGGGGTGCCGGCGCATCCTCGCGCATGATCGCGAGGCGGCGAATCCCGTCGGCGGTGAAGGCGCGGGCCTTGGGCGGCAGGCTGCCGCGCGGATCGATGACGACACGGGCGGGGCTCGGTCCCGTCACGTGGCGCACCGTGAGCTGGGGATCGTCGGCGCGTACCGTGCCCGCCCCCACTACCACGGCGTCGACCACGGCGCGCAAGCGGTGCAGGTGAGCAAGCCCTTCGGCCCCGCTGATGTCGTGCGCGTGCCCCGACAGTGTGGCGATGCGCCCGTCGAGCGACTGGCCGAGCTGCCCCACCGCCAGGCATTTGGTGGCCGAGGTCTGCCGCAAGTCGCCAAACCGACTCTCCCACGGCTCAGGCAAGTGCAGCCCGGCGCGAATCCGCCGGGGCACGTCGGCCCAATCGCCGGCCCTCTCGGTGAAAGAGTCCTGCATGTGTGCGCGGCAGAAGTTACGCGGTGTTCTTCTTGAAGTGCGCGACCATGCGCTCCCACGACAGCTTGGCGGCGGCTTCCTGGTAGCGCGGCGTCGAGTTGTTGTGGAAGCCGTGCTGCGTGCCGGGATACTTGTACATCTCGTAGGAGACCTTCGCGGCCTTCAGCGCGCTCTCGAACTCCGGCCACATGCTGTTGATGCGGTCGTCGTTCTCGGCGTAGTTGACCAGCAGCGGCGCCCTGATGTCGGCCACGGCCGACGTCGTGGGGGCCGCGCCATAATAAGGAGCCGCCGCCTTCAGGTCGGCGCCCAGCATGACCGCGAGATAGTTGGTCGTGCCGCCGCCCCAGCAGAAGCCGGTCACGGCGAGCTTGCCCGACGACAGGGCGTGCGCCTTGAGGAACTTCGCGCCGTTCAGCATATCGGTGCGCAGCTTGCCCTGGTCGAGCTTGGCCTGCAGTTCGCGGCCGTCGTCGTCGTTGCCGGGATAGCCGCCGACCGGGAACAGTCCGTCCGGCGCCAGCACGAGGAAGCCTTCGACGGCGAAGCGACGGGCCACGTCCTCGATGTACGGATTGAGGCCGCGGTTCTCGTGGATCACCAGTACCGAGGGGAACGGTCCCTTGCCGGCGGGCTGCACGAGATAGCCCTTCATGGTGCCGGAATTGCCGCCCGGCGACGGATAGGTCACGTAGGTCGCCTTGATGCGCTCGTCGGTGAAGGAGATCGTCTGGGCATTGGCGTAGCGCGGCATCAGGGCCTGCGCCATCGCGAGCCCGCCCGCGACGACGGCGGCCTGCTTCAGGAACGCGCGGCGGTCGATACGGCCGTGGCAATATTCGTCGTACAGGTCGAACACGCGCTGGTCGATCATGATGTCTCGTGTCTGTTCCGGCATCAGGTCGGGCGTTACGTCGGACATCGATCTCGCTCCTCTGCGTGGCATGCTTCTTGGTAAGACTATCAGGTCTCAACCCGGAGGAGCATCACGTGGTCGTCAACGCGCTTGAGGTAAATGCCGAAAGGCTTTGGGACTCGCTCGAACGGTCCGCCGAAATCGGTCGTTTCCGTGACGTCGGCCTGCGCCGGCTGGCCTTGTCTGCCGAAGACAAGCAGATGCGCGACCTGTTCATCGACTGGGCGAAGAAGGCCGGCTGCACCGTCGAGATCGACCGGCTGGGCAACATTTTCGCCCGCCGCGCGGGCACCGATCCGTCGCTGCCGCCGGTGGCGATCGGCAGTCATCTCGATACCCAGATCTGCGGCGGCCGCTACGACGGCATCCTGGGCGTGCTGTGCGGCCTCGAGGTCGTGCGCACGCTCAACGATCGCGGTCTCGCGACAAAACGCGGCATCGAGGTGATCTGCTGGACCAACGAGGAGGGCGCGCGCTTCAACCCGCCGATGATGGGCTCGATGGCCTTCGCCAAGGTGCTCTCCCTGGAGAGCGTGCTCGCCACCACCGACGACGCGGGCATCACCGTCGAGCAGGCGCTCGACGAAATCGGCTATGCCGGCAGCGCGCCGGTCGGGCGTGAATTCGACGCCTATCTCGAGCTGCACATCGAGCAGGCGCCGGTGCTCGACCGCGAAGGGTGCGACATCGGCATCGTGGTCGGCGGCTACAAGACCCAGGCGCTGCGGCTCACGATCAGCGGCGATACAGGACATGCCGGCGGCACGCCGATGGCGATGCGGCGCAACGCGCTGGTCGGCGCGGGCTATGTGATCGCCGCGGTCAACGACATCGGCCTGGCCTACGCGGCCGACGAAGGCCGCACGACGACGACGCGCATCGAGAGCTTTCCCAACCTGGCCGGCACCTATGCGGAGCAGGTCAAGCTCACCCTCGATTTCCGGCACATCGATGCCGCGCGCTTCGAGGCGATGCGCGCCGACGTCGACGCGGCCATCGCGGCGTCAGCGAAAAAGGCGAATGTCGAAATCGAGGTCACGGAAGGCTGGAGCTGGGGCAGCGAGCTGTTCGCGCCCGAGTGCATCGAGCTCCTGAAGAGGACGGCCGACGAACTCGGCCTGCCCTATCGCGAGATGCGCAGCCAGGCCGGCCACGACGCCTATGCCGTGGCGACGATGGCGCCCACGGCGATGATCTTCACGCCGTGCTTCGAAGGCATCAGCCACAACGTGAACGAGGCGATCGAACTCGCACGCTCGGTCCCGGGCGCCAACCTGCTGCTGAACGCAGCTGTCGCCCGGGCAAACCGCTAGAGCGCGCCGATAACCGTCACCGTCAGTTAGGCGACGGTGGAGGCGGGGGCGGCGGCGGAGGCGGCGGTGGTGGAGGCGGCGGTGGTGGAGGCGGCGGTGGAGGCGGCGGCGGCGGTGGAGGCGGCGGCGGGGGTGGCGGCGGCGGGGGTGGCGGCGGCGGAGGCAGATC
>CAIWTJ010000266.1 GCA_903915535.1 Enhydrobacter aerosaccus | reverse complement strand
AGGCATGGAGTTCGACACGCCCAAGGGCAAGATGACCTTCCGCAAGGAAGACCATCAGGCGCTGCAGGTGATGTACCAGTGGCGCATGAAGGCCAACCCGGCCGACAACGTCGACCTGCTCGACCTCGTGCGCGAGATTCCGGCCGACGAGATGAAGCTGCCGATCAAGAACAAGCGGTAAACCTCGACTGGGGCTTTCCCCCTCCGCCCTTCGGGCACCTCCCCCGTCTGACGGGGGAGGTCGATGAAATCCTTTTCCTCCCCCGTCATACGGGGGAGGGTAGGGAGGGGGCAGGCAACACACGAAATGCTCGAAACAGACTCCCTCACCATCCGGTTCGGCGGCCATGCGGCCGTCGATGGCGTGTCGTGCGCATTCAAGCCCGGCACGCTCACCTCGATCGTGGGACCGAACGGTGCGGGCAAGACGACCTATTTCAACCTGATCTCCGGCCAGTTGCCCGCGACCTCGGGCACCGTGCGGCTGAACGGCCAGGACATCACCGCGCTTGCCGCGCCTCGGCGCACGCGCCTGGGCCTGGGCCGCGCGTTCCAGCTCACGAACCTCTTTCCCAATCTCAGCGCGCTCGAGAACGTGCGCCTTGCCGTGCAGGTCAAGAGCGGCAAGGCGCTCGACCTGTTCAGCCGTGCATCGACGCACCGCGAGCTGACCGACCGCGCGCGCGAGCATCTCGCAGCCGTGTCGCTGTCGGATCGCGCCGACACCGTGGCCGCGACCCTGCCGCATGGCGACCAGCGCAAGCTCGAGGTCGCGATCCTGCTGGCGCTCGAGCCCGACATCTTCATGTTCGACGAGCCGACCGCGGGCATGAGCATCGACGACGTGCCGACGGTGCTCGACATCATCGCCGCCATCAAGAAGCGCGGCGACAAGACGATCCTGCTGGTCGAGCACAAGATGGACGTGGTGCGCTCGCTCTCCGACCGCATCGTCGTGCTGCACCAGGGCAAGCTGGTGGCCGACGGGCTGCCGGCCGAGGTGATCAATTCCGACATCGTGCGCGAGGCCTATCTCGGCGGAGCGGCGGATGGCTGAACCTCTCCTCTCCCTGCGCGGCGTGAAGACGAACATCGGCCGCTATCACATTCTGCACGGCGTCGCGTTCGACGTGGCGGAGGGCGGGCTGACGATGCTTCTGGGCCGCAACGGCGCGGGCAAGACCACGACCTTGCGCACCATCATGGGCCTGTGGCGCGCGGCGGAGGGCGAGATCCGCTTCGCGGGGCGCGATATCGCGAAGATGGACACGCCCGACATCGCGCGGCTGGGCATCGCCTACGTGCCCGAGAGCATGGCGATCTTCGCCGATCTCACGGTGCAGGAGAATCTGATCCTGGCGGCACGCTCCGGTCCGATCGACCAGAAGCGGCTCGACTGGATCTTCTCGCGCTTCGAGGCGTTGAAGCGCTTCTGGAACCTGCCCGCGGGCCATCTGTCAGGCGGCCAGAAGCAGATGCTGGCCGTGGCGCGCGCCATCATCGAGCCGCGGCGTTTGCTCCTGATCGACGAGCCGACCAAGGGCCTGGCGCCCGCCATCATCGCCCACATGATAGCAGCCTTCCGCGAGCTGAAGGACGGCGAGGCGACCCTGCTTGTGGTCGAACAGAATTTCGCCTTCGCGCGCCAGCTCGGCGATGCGGTGGCCGTGATGGATGATGGCAGGGTCGCGCACACCGGCGGCATGGCGGCTTTTGCCGCGGATGCCGGGTTGCAGCAGCACCTGCTCGGCATGGGCATGGACACGCACCAATGAGTTCTTCCACGGGACCGCGGAGCTCCAGCTCCGCTCATCATTTTCATGAGGCGGAGCTGGAGCTCCGCGGTCTCGTTCCATGAAACGCGACTACCTCCCCCTCCTGCTGATCCCCGTGCTCGCGGCGGCGTCGTTCCCGCTGGTCGGGTCGTGGTCGAGCTGGGTGACGCTCTCGGTCGCGGGCCTGGCGATGGGGCTGATGATCTTCATCATGGCCTCGGGCCTCACGCTCACCTTCGGCCTGATGGACGTGCTGAATTTCGGCCACGGCGCCTTCATCGCGGTCGGCGCCTTCGTGGCGGCGTCGGTGATGCTGGCGCTGGGCGCCTGGATGGGCGCGGACTCGCTGTGGCTCAACCTCGCGGCGATCGGTCTCGCGGTACTGGCGGCGATGGCGGTGAGCGGCGCGCTGGGCCTCGCCTTCGAGCGCGTGATCGTGCGGCCGGTTTACGGCCAGCACCTCAAGCAGATCCTGGTGACCACCGGCGGCCTGATCGTGGCCGAGCAGTTGCTGAAGGTCGTGTGGGGCCCCGACCAGATCACGCTCACGCGGCCGGCGGCGCTGCGCGGCGCGATCCTGCTGGGCGACGTCGCGATCGAGAAGTACCGGCTGCTCGCCATGGCCATCGGGCTCGCGGTGTTTGCAGCCCTTGCGCTCACGCTCGCCCGCACACGCATCGGCCTCCTGATCCGCGCCGGCGTCGAGAACGGCGAGATGGTCGAATCGCTGGGCTATCGCATCCGCCGGCTGTTCGTGGGCGTGTTCGTGGTCGGCTCGGCGCTGGCCGGTCTCGGCGGCGCGATGTGGGGCCTCTATCAGGAGACGGTGACGGCCGCGATCGGCGCGCAGGTGATCGTGCTGGTGTTCATCGTCATCATCATCGGCGGGCTGGGCTCCGTGGGCGGCTGCTTCGTCGGCGCGCTGCTGGTCGGCCTGACGGCAAACTACATCGGCTTCCTCGCGCCCAAGGTCGCGCTGGGGTCGAACATCCTGCTGATGGCGCTGATCCTGCTGTGGCGGCCGCAGGGGCTCTATCCCGTGGCGAAGAGGTGAGGCGATGCTGAAGTCTCTCCTCTCCGACGACCTGCCGAAGAGCCGCTGGCTCGCGCTGCTGCTGGTCGCGATCCTGATCGGCCTCGCCGTGGCGCCTTTCCTCTTCCCCGGCGCCAAGTCGCTGAACGTGGCCGCCCGCATCTGCGTCTTCATCGTGCTGGCGGCGAGTTTCGACCTGCTGCTGGGCTACACCGGCATCGTGTCCTTCGCGCACACCATGTTCTTCGGCATCGGCGCCTATGGTGTCGCCATCGCCTTGACGCGCATGGGGCCGGGCTGGGATGCGGTCGCGGTGGGCGTGGGCGCAGGCCTGGTGCTCGCGATCGCTCTCGCCGTGCTGATCGGCCTGTTCAGCCTGCGCCTGCGCACGATCTTCTTCGCCATGATCACGCTCGCGGTGGCCAGTGCCTTCGCGATCCTGGCGTCACAGCTCTCCGACCTGACGGGCGGCGAGGATGGCCTGAACTATCGCCTGCCTGTGGCGCTGCGCCCCTCTTTCAAATTGTTCGAAGGCTTCAACGGGCGTCTGCTCGACTACTACATCGTCTTCTTCGTCTCGCTCGCGCTGCTGCTCGGCATGTTGCGCATCGTGAACTCGCCCTTCGGCTCGGTGCTGATGGCGATCCGCGAGAACCCGTTCCGCGCCGAGGCGATCGGCTACCGCACCGTGGTCTACCGCACGCTCGCGAGCTGCATCGCCGCCGCGGCGGCGGCCCTCGCCGGCGCGCTGCTGGCGCTGTGGTCGGCCCAGGCGAGCCCCGACACGACGCTCTCCTTCGACATCATGGTCGACATATTGCTGATGGTGGTGATCGGCGGCATGGGCACGATGTACGGCGCTGTGGTCGGCGCGGTGTTGCTGGTGCTGGCGCAGAACTACCTGCAGGCCCTGCTCGGCGACCGCTGGCTCCTCTGGCTCGGCCTGGCCTTCATCCTCTGCGTCTACTTTTTCCCGACCGGCATTGTCGGCCGGCTGCGCAGGCGTTGACGTCCCTCCGGCCCGCCTGACAGGCCGGAGGGACGCCTGACGTTACTCCTTAGTGGCGGTGGTGACGCCCGAGCCGCGGTTGTAGGTCAGGGTGAGCTTGTTGATCTCGCAGAGATCGAGGTCGGCCCACGTGACCTTCGAATTGTCGTCCTCGAAGACGATGCGCACGTCATAGACGCAGACGTCCGACGACTTCGGGAAGGTGATCTTCCACGCTTCGGCGTTGCCGATCGTATGCTTGCCGAGAATGTCCGGGCCCCAGGAGTCCTTGTGGGCCGGCGAGACGTAGAGCTCCGCGATCGGATAGCCGGTCGCGTTGGCCAGGGTGAAGTCGGCGTCGCTCGCCAACGCCTGGGTCGAAAAGAGCGCCGCGGCGCAGAACAGTGAAAGCTTGAGATACACCTTGAGACTCCCCGTTGGGTGAAGAACAGGTCGTCTACCAGCGATCCCTTACGGATTGCTTTCGAATACTTACGTTCGAGAGAATCTCCCTGGGGAATACTCTCGAGAGTGAAGCAGGCGGGCGACGCCGTGCAGATTGATGCGTATCTGTTTGCAGTGCCCGCCCGTCGTGCGTCTCAGATCGTGATCTGCTGGATGCCGCCGCGGATCTTTCCCGCCTCGATCTGTTGCCACAGGATCTCGTGGCCTTCGGGCAGGGCGCGGTTGTTGGGCATGCAGAGCCACAGGCGCAGCAGCAGCCGGTCGTTGCCGCTCGCGGCGTCGTCCTCGAACGAGGTGCGGCCGTGATAGGTGACGTGGCTGTTGATCAGCTGCAGGTCGCCCGGATCGAGCACCATCTCCATGCAGAGGTCCTGGGCGAGCTTGCGCAGCAGCGTCAGCGCCTCGTCCTGCTTGGGCGTGAGCTTGGGGCCGTTGGTGCTGAGTTGGGCGGCATCGACGAAGGTCTGCGAATAGTGCGAGGTGAACTTGCCGTCGCGCACGCCCCAGATCGGCAGCGGGTAGGCGGTCTCCTTGGTCGTGCCTTCCTCGCCGAAGCGGCTGCGCCAGATGTCCTGGTACAGCTCGTCGACCAGGTCGGGCCGCATCGCCAGCATGGCGTTGTGGATGGCGGGCGAGGAGGCGAGCTTGCTGACGCCGCCCTTGCGTGCCTGGCGTACGCACAGCAGCGCCACGACGTCGGTGCGGTCGGTGTGGAAGCGCAGCTCGCCGCTCGAGAGCGTGCGCGCATAGGAGGAGAGGAAGGTGCCGCCCTTCTGGTCCTTGGTCTCGCCGTAGGTCTTGCCGACATGCGCGCCCTCGTCGCGGATCGCGCGCATCATCTCGCCCGAGCGGTTCTGGAACACCGGCGTCGCGAGATGCTTGGCGAAGCCGTTGTACATGATGCGAAGGTCCGCCTCGTCGTACTTCGTCACGGGCCAGCCGCGCAGTTTCAGGATGCCCGAGCCGTTCTCCAGTTCCTCGCGAATGCTTTCGAGCAGATCGTCGAAGCCCTTGATCGGAAAGTTCTCCCTGGTGACCTGGCTCCAGTCGAGGCCCTTGGCCTTGATGCCCTGCAGCGCCTTGTCCAGCTCCGCCAAGTGGGCGGGCGTGAGGTCGCGGATCCAGCGGGTCGACTTCTGGATGTCCTTGCCATTCCAGACGCAGGCGCCGGCAATCGGGGCATGCTTGGTGGCGGTCATGGTGGTCATGTCTTGGGTTCCTCAGACGAGTGGCTTGCGCATGTTGATCGAGGTCGGGTGATCGAAGCCGGGATGGGCCTCGCGAGAAACCTCCCGATACCCCAGGGAATGAAAGAGCCTCTGGTTGGCCGTAAGCGCAATTCTGACTCCCAGGCGCACGCCGGGCAAGTGGCGCGCCCGCGCCTCGTCCTCGACGGCGCGGATGAGACGCGCGGCGAGGCCCTGGCCACGTGCGGAAGGCAATACCGACAGGCGGCCGAAGTAGAGATCGCCTTCGTACGGCCGGATCATGACGCAGCCCACGATCGCGCCGTCCCGCTGGGCGATGATGGCGGCGGTGCCGGTCGCAAGTTCCCTCGCGATGTCGTCGACCGTCTCGGCGAACGCGCCCGACTCGGGGACGAGTTTGCCGCGGTACTGCTCGAACGCAGCCGCGATCGTCGCTGCCAGGGCGGGGGCATCGATGGCGGTCGCGGTGCGCAGGACAAGGCTGTCGCTCATGCAATCTTTCTCGCGTAGGCTCGCTCAAAATCGGGGAAATGCCAAATGGAGTCGGGAGCGGCACAATGAAGGTCAAGGGCAAGGTCTGCGTCGTCACCGGCGCGGCGGGCGGCATCGGTGAGGCGATCGCGCGGCGCTATGCGAAGGAAGGTGCCAAGGGCGTCGTCGTGGCCGACAGGGATGCGGTCCGGCTCGATGCCGTCGCGAAGGACATCGGCGGCCTCGCGGTCGCGGGCGATATCGGCACGGAAGCCGAGGTGAAGCGCCTGATCGCGGAAGCCGAGAAGAAGTACGGCCCGGTCGACGTCTTCTTCTCCAACGCGGGCATCGGGCGCGGCGGGCACGAGGATGCGACCGACATGGACTGGGCCGACAGCTGGGCGATCCACGTCATGGCGCATGTCTATGCCGCCCGCGTGCTGGTGCCGCAGATGCTCGCGCGCGGCGAGGGCTACCTGCTCAACACCGCGAGCGCCGCAGGGCTGCTGGCCTCGATGGGCTCCGCGCCCTACGGCGTCACCAAGGCCGCCGGCGTGGCGCTGGCCGAGCATCTCGCGATCCAGTACGGCGACCGCGGCATCCGCGTCTCGGTGCTGTGCCCGCAGGCGGTCGACACCAACATGCTGCGCATGGCGGGGGCCACAGCCGCGTCCGTCGACGGCGTGATCAACACCGATGCGGTGGCGCAGACGGTGATCGAGGCGATGGATTCCGAGACGTTCCTGATCCTGCCGCATCCCGAGGTGACGGAGTACATGCAGCGCAAGCAGGACCGCGACCGCTGGCTGCGCGGCATGCGGCGGCTCCGCGACAAGACCGGCGAGGGTCAGAAAAAGCGCTCTTGATACTCTCTGCGCCGTATCGAAAGGCTCCTGCCGAGCTCCTTCAAGGACTCCAGGGGATTGCCGACCAGCCGCTTGAGGGCTGGGGCGAGCTCGTTCGCATCCCAACCCGGGACGTCGAAGAACCACTTGGTGTCGGGCTCGTAGGCCAGCGACTGCAGCACGGTCGGGAAGCGGACCAGGAAGGCGTAGGCGAGGTCGCGATTGAACTCGCGCTTCCATTGGGCGATGTCGCCCGAACGGACGTGCTTGTTGCCCAGGCGCGACAGGCCGCCGAACAGGCTATTTTGCCAGAAGTGCCGCCGGCACGACTGCCGCTCGTCATCGTCGAAACCCAGGAAATCGGCGATCCGGGTCCAGTAGGCGAGGTCGGTATCCTGCCGCAGGGCCTCGTAGCGCGCCTCGAAGCAGTTGGCGCGGCCATACTGCCAGTCCGTCATCCCGCGCAGGGTCCCGGCGGTGGAATGCTCCATCTCGAACACATATTGCGCGAGCTTGGTCGGCATCTCGCGCAACCGGCGCTGATAGGTGACATTGTTGTAGCCGGGCACCGGCGTGTGCAGCCAGCTCTCGGCGGACTTCTTGTGGTAGTGCATCGCCGAGATCAACACGTCGCGCGGATCGCGGATCAGATGCAGGATGCGCACGTCCTCGCGATCGAGGATATGGGCATGGTCGCGAAAGTCGGAATCGTAGTTGAAAAGGATGAAGGGTTCCCGGAGCACTTTGTCCAGGCGTCCGTATTCCGATCTGAAGTCCACGTACTGGGCGCCGACGTCATCGGCGATGGCCTTGAACACGCCATCCATCCAGACGGTGCCCGTCTTGTGGTGAGTGGCGACCACGACATTGCATTTCATTGTACTCGACTCTTTCTTTTCGGACGCCGTCACCCCGGCGCGGCCCAGTCAGCGGTACGTAATGTCCTGCCCGAGCATCCCCAAAAGAGTGCGTCACCCCTACTGAAATCGTGTCGCAGGCGGTTGTCTTCATAGATCATGTAACAAGTGGGAGTTGTTGAATTTATGCAACCCAGCAAGACCAAATCCACTCATCCGGTCACAGGAGAGAGACCATGAGCGCCACCGCCTCGGCGAACATTACGAAACGGATCAAGGAGTTGGGCGATTGGCGCGCCGAGACCCTCGCGCGCGTGCGTGAGCTCATACACGCTGCAGACCCCGCCATCGTCGAGGAGTGGAAGTGGCGGGGGGTACCCGTCTGGGAGCACGACGGGATTGTATGCACAGGGGAATCCTACAAGCAGGTCGTGAAGCTCACCTTCGCGCGCGGCGCCGCGCTCGAGGATCCGAAGAAGCTTTTCAACGCCAGCCTCGACGGCAACGTGCGCCGCGCGATCGATATCGCCGAAGGGGCCAGGATCGACGAGACCGCCTTCAAGAAACTGATCCGCGCCGCGGTCGCTGCCAACACGGCGGCGCTCGCCGAGCGGGCGGCGAAGAAGGGCAAAAGGAAGAAGTGAGGGCTGGAATCAGAAACGGCGCACCTCGCGGCGCGCCGTTTTAGTCCCATTGGTCGGAGCGAGAGGATTCGAACCTCCGGCCCCTAGCTCCCGAAGCTAGTGCTCTACCAGGCTGAGCTACGCTCCGTCAGGTGTACGGACTCCGGCCCGTTGGGAGGCGGGTTTATAGCGGCGGCTCCCGGCGGTCGCAAGGGCCGCCGCCAGCCGCTATAGTCCGGCCGTTTTTCGAGGTTCGGGGGCTGAAGATGGCGAAGAAGAAGCGGCTGAAAATCGCACTGATCGGCTACGGCGCGATCGGCCAGATGCTGTTCGACGTGTTCAAGGACAAGAAGCCGCCCATCGACATCGTGGGCGTATTGGTGCGCGAGGGCCGCGGCAAGGCGACCCAGAAAGCCGTCGGCCGCAAGGTCGCGGTGGTCGAGAGCCTGAAGGAGCTGCTGAAGCTCAAGCCCGACGTCGTGGTCGAGGCGGCGAGCCAGCAGGCGGTACGCGACTGGGGCGAGACGATCCTGAAGAAGGGCATCGACTTCATGGTGATCGCCACCGGCGCCTACGGCGATCCGAAGCTGTGGAAGAAGCACTGCGCTGCGGCGGCCAAGAGCGGCGCACGGCTGCGCCTGCCATCGGGCGCGATCGCGGGCCTCGATGGGCTGCTGGCGATGCGCCTGGGCAAGCTCGAGAAGGTGAAATACACCTCGATCAAGCCGCCGCATGCCTGGACCGGCACCCCGGCCGAGACCGATTTCGACCTGCCGTCGATCAAGGTGCCAACCGTGATCTTCAAGGGCACGCCTGCCGACGCCGGCCGCCTCTATCCGAAGAACGCCAACCTCGCGGTCACCGTGGCGCTGTGCGGCGCGGGCCTCGACCATACCGACATCGAGCTGGTCGCCGATCCGACCCTGGCGCCAGGAACCAATGCCAGCCGCCTCGAGATCGTGAGTGATTCGGGCACGCTCAAGCTCGAGCGGGTCGGATTGGCGATGCCGGACAATCCCAAGACCGGCGTCCTCACCGCCCTGACTATGGCCGACGATCTGATGAAGATGATGCGGTCGAGCGACTGGTGATTGGGCACTTCAGTCCCTAGTCACCGCTAAAGAGAAACCGGCGGCCAGGAAACCCGGCCGCCGGTGATATCGACTCTAGTCCTTGGCGCTTAGCCGCGGCCGTGCCAGTGACGGGAACCGCTGCGGCCATGGCCCATCCCGGGGCCCATCCCAGGACCCATCATCGGCGCACGGTCGAAAACCTCCTGCTGCTCCGGCGTGAGAGCGGCGTAGAGCGCCATCAGCGACGGCTTCACGGCTTCGAACGACTCGTAGCGCGACTTCATCATCGTCTCGCGCATGTTCATGCGGTCGGCGAACTTCGGACGGTCCTTCATCTCGGTGGGCAGGCTCGCGCAGCGCGCCTTGTCTTTCGCGGCGACATCGTCCGCCGCCTTCTCGTAGGCGTTCCAGGCGCTGGTCTGCTCGGGCTTGAGGTCGAGGCGGGTCTTCAGATAGGCGCGCATGCCGGCCTTATGCGCCGTGCGCTCGAGGCACATGTTGCGCGGATTGAAGGCAGGACGTGGCGGGCGGTTCGCCTCGGGGTTAGCGCCGCCGCCGGCTGCCGGGGGCATGGCAGCCGGCGGGGCTGCCTGGGCGACCTGGGGCGAGCCCGTGAACCCACCATCGAAGGCAACAGCCGAGGTCATCCAGGCAAGGCCGCCGACGGCCGCGATGGCGGTCGAGACAGCCAGGATCTT
>CAIWTJ010000265.1 GCA_903915535.1 Enhydrobacter aerosaccus | reverse complement strand
TGTGGCTGCAGAAGGAGTGGGGCGTAATCATTGACGCTGCTTAAACCACCACCTCACGCTGAGAGTCTGACTCGAAATGAATTCAGCATTTTCAAGTACTTGAGGCTCAAGCTCTTTTGGACCGCGCGCGTCCTCGCGCGCTCATGCTCAAACGGATCGCCGCACTTTTTGCCCTTGCGACGATGAGCGAGCCGGAGGCTCGCGGTCCGGAAGACCATGATCACTTCAGGAGCGCCTTGCGCGCCGACACGAACTCCTCGACGGCGCCCACGAAGCGATCGGCTTCGGCGTCGCCGATCATGATGTTGAGCGCCACGAAGCCGCGCCGGGCGATCCAGATGCCCGCGGCCGCCATGTCGAAGTAGAACAGCTCCTTCACGTCCTGGTTCGACGAAGCGATGTCGGCCGCCGTCTTGATCGGCCGCCGGGTGGCGTGCGCCGTCATCATCGAGCCGATGCCGGAGAACTGGAACGCCACGTCGGCCTTCCGGCAGATCGCGTTCAGCCGCTCGCGGATCTTGTCGCCGCGCGCGTTCAGCTCATCGGCCGCCGCGGGCGTATAGACCTCGCCGTAGCCCGCAGCACCCGCCGCCATGGTGAGCACGTTGTTGTTGAACGTGCCGGCGTGCGGCAACGAGTCGGGCTTGGTCGGGTCGAACAGCTCCATGATCTCGCGCTTGCCGCCAAAGGCGCCGAACGACATGCCGCCGCCGATGTACTTGCCGAGCGTCGTCATGTCCGGGATCACGCCGAGCTTGGCCTGCAGGCCGCCCGCCGACAGGCGCGAGGTCATGACCTCGTCGAAGATCAGCGTGATATCGTGGCTCCAGGTCTCCTTGCGCAGCATGTGGAGGAACTCGGGATCGCCCGGCAGGCAGCCGTGGCTGCCCTGCATCGGCTCCACCAGCACGGCGAAGATTTCCTGCGCGTGCTGGCGCAGCAGTTCGCGCGCGCCGTCCACGTCGTTGTAGGGGCCCACGATATATTCGTAGGGCATGTTCACCGGACTGCCGCCCGACACGAAGTAGAGGACGCCGCCGTGATAGCCGCCGTGGAAGACCATGACCTTCTTGGCGTGCTTGCGGCCCCTGCGCTGGGCGAAGACCTTGGCGCCCGCGAGCGCCATCACGTTGCCCTCGGTGCCGGAGTTGGTGAAGCGCACCAGGTCGATCGACGGCATGCGGTCGACGATCATCCTGGCGAGCTTGCCCTCGTTCTCGTTGCGGCCGGCGAAGTTCCAGCCGTGGTCCAGCGCCTTGTCGATCGCCTTGCGGATCACGGGGTGCGAGTGGCCGTAGATGCCGGCGGTATATTCGCCCAGCACGTCGATGTACTCGTGGCCGTCGACGTCCCACAGCCGGCACCCCTCGCCCTTCACGACGGTAAGCGGGAACGGCGAATTGTGGAGCGTCGTGCGCGTGTTGCCGCCGGGCATCGCCTGCAGCGCCTCCTGCTGGCGCGCGAAGCTCTTGGGATTGCGGTCGATATAGGCCTGGCGGACTTCGGTGAGCGCGGATTGCAGGTCTGAATTCACCAACGGCTGATCGGGCACGGCACTCTCCTGTGGAACGCCCCAGCCTATCACACCACGTTGAGCTCCCGCACAGGCCGCCCTGCGGATATCCGCTCATAGGCGAACGGCAATAGATCTAGGGTTCGATAGTTGCCGTGCACGATCAACTCGGCCACCGCGCGGCCCACGGCCGGCGACTGCTGGATGCCGTGGCCGGAAAAGCCCGTGGCGAAGACGATGCTCTCGTGCCCCGGATGGCGGCCGACAATGCCGTTCTGGTCGAAGGTGTTGTACTCGTAGTGGCCCGCCCAGGAATTCACCACCTTGGCCGCCTCGAACGCCGGGACCCTTGCCGCCAGCGCCGGCCAGACCAGCTCGTCCCACTCCTGATGTTGCACCTCGAGCGGCGCACCGGGCGGATCGTTGCCCTCTGCCGGCGACGTGCCTGCGAGATAGAAGCGCCCCTCGGGCCGGAACCACACGCCCGAAGGATCGATGGTGAGCGGCAGCAACGGCAGCTTCTCCCGGCAATCGAAGACGAACACCGAGCGCCGGCGCGGCTCGACCGGCAGCGCTATGCCTGCCAGCGCCGCGACCTCGCCCGATTGCGGACCGGCCGCGATCACGATCGTGTCGGCCTCGATCCGAGAGCCCGACTTCAGCGTGACGGCATGCGGCGACAGCCCCACCACCTCGTCGGCGACATAGGTCGCGCCCCGCTCGATCGCCTTGCGGCGGAACGCCTGCATCAGCGCCGGCCCGTCGAACCAGCCTTCGTTGGCCGTGCCGTGCGAGGCGAGCACGATTCCCTCCGCCGACAGCGACGGAAACCGGGCGACCAATGCCGCAGGATCGAAAAGGTCAACCGCGCACCCCTCGCCGCGCTGGACCGCGTTGTTCGCCCGCAGCACGGCCTCGCCCGCCGACGACGCGAGAAAGAGATACCCAGGCTCCTTCAACCCGAGATCGATGCCCAGCAGCTCCGGCGCACGTCGCAGGAAGCCGACGCCGTAACGCGAGAGGTGGATATTGAGCGGCGTCGAGAATTGTTGCCGGATCGAACTCGCCGACAGCGACGACGATGCCGTCGCGTAGGTCGGATCGCGCTCGATGACGGTGACGGTACCCGAGCAATCCGGATCGCCCGCGAGGTGCCAGGCGACTGACGACCCCATCGCGCCGCCACCAATGATGACGACGCGGTTCATTTACCGCGCGGGTGCAGGCAGACCCCGCAGAAAGTCGGAGAGCTGCGTGGCGTAGAACTTCGCATTGCCCGTCGTACCATGACCTCGCGTCTCGGTGCTCGCGGGAATCAGGTAGAGCTTCGCATCCCTGATCTGCTTCAGCGCGGCCTCGGTGAGGCCGGTCTCGGGCGGATTGCGCTCGTCGTCCGCGGCATTGATCGCGAGGACCTTGGCCTTGATCTTCGCCAGATCGGGCGTCGGGTCGTAATCGCCCGAGGCTTCCCACTGGTACATGTAGTCGTTGGCGTCGGCCGTGAACGGCGCGTTAAGCCGGTCGTCGAGCATCTTGTCGGCGGCCGCGCGCGTGGGCGCGAGCTTCGAATACGCGAGCGTCCCGCCCGAGGTGGCGATTCCGTAGAACACGGCGGCGGCTTTCACGTTCTTCGGCTGGGTCGTGTAGTTGCCGTCGTGCCAGTCGGGATCGTTCTTCACCGAGTCGATGATCAGGCGGCGCATCATCCAGTTCCGCGCCGACATCGGCGTCGGCTGGCTGGCCATCGGCACCAGCGCGTCCATGAAATCGGGATACTTCTCGCCCCACAGCCAGGTGTGCATCCCGCCCATCGAATTGCCCATGACGACGCGGACATGCTTGACGCCCATGCCCTCGGTCAGCAGGCGATAATGCGCGTCGACCATGTCGGCATAGTCGTATTTCGGGAACTTGGCCTTCAGCCCGTCCGAGGGCTTGGACGACTTGCCGTGACCCAGCGCGTCGGGAAGGATGATGAAGTACTTCGCTGCATCGAGTGGCTGGCCCGGCCCGAACAGTTCCCCCGCGAACCCTGCGTTGAGCAGCGCCGTTCCGGATTGCGAGGAGCCGTGCAGCATGAGCACCGGCTCGCCCTTGGAATCGCCGATGGTCGTGTAGTGCAGCCGCACCTCCGGCAAGGTCTCGCCGGTGTGCAGCCTGAAGGCCTTTGCCGTCCAGTCGCCTTCCTGCGGTTTGGGATAGTCGGCGGCGATGGCCGGACCCGACAGCAGCGTGAAGATCGTCGCGATCGCGGCGTGCAGGCGGTTCATTGTTTTCCCTCTCCTTTGATCGGCAAAGCCTAGCAGTTGCTCCCGGAAAGGCTAGGCGAGAGGCATGCCGACGTCCCGCATCGCGCGCAGGGCGGCGGCATCGGCGCGGCGGCACTTCCGCCGCAGTACATCGCCTCCGAGCACCAGGTTGAAGTTGCTGACGCCGCCATAGTGGTGATGCAGGAAGTGGTTGCGATACAGCGCGCGCCCGTATGCCGTCCTCAGAAACAGCGCCATCAGCGGTGGCGCGGCACTCTGCGCCTGCGAGAAAGGCATGTGCAGAAACGGATGCACCGCGTGGCTGAACAGCGCCGGCAGAGTGAACGTGACTGTCGCCGCCAACGACGTGGGAGACGGCGCCGTCAGCCACAAGGCCGCGGCCGCCGGCGCCAGCGGCAGAATGTGAAAAAGCACTCCGGACGGCAGCAGGCGAAGGCCAAAGTCGCTCGCGACCAGAATCCGGCCGTACCGTCCCCGTCGTATCAGGAAGCCCGTCACACGGCTGCGATGACAGGGCGTCTCGAACTGCCGCACGTGCGTCGTCAGATAGGTCTGATGATGATGGACGACGTGGTGCCCGAAATGCGTATTGATCAGCTTCTGGAACAAGCGAGGATAACGCCGCCAGCCCGCCACGATCTTCGGTGACGCGTCGGCAACGTATTCGTGCATCACCGACTCGGTGAACGAGGCGAGGGCGTAGCCCGGCAACAGCCCGGCCAGGATCTCGAGCACGGTCGTCATGCTAGCGCCTGCGCCAGCGCTGCAGCCGGTCGAACAGGAAGCGGTCCGCCAGGAGGTGCAGGCCCTTCACGGTGGCCGAGATTCCCACAATCACGAGGCAGAGCGCGGCGGCCGCCGCCGTCGTGCCCGCCTCCTCGATGTTGAGGGCCGCCACGGAGGCGAGCTTGGTGTCGGGCGAATAGAGGAAGATCACCGACGACACGGTCGTCATCGCGTTCACGAACAGGTAGATCGCGATGTCGAGGATCGCGGGCAGGCAGATCGGCACCGTCACCCGCAGGAACGTGCGCCACACCGGCACCTTGAGCGAGGCCGACACCGCCTCGAACTCGGGATCGATCTGCTTCAGGGCCGTGGCGGCCGTGAGATGCCCCACCGTGTAGAAGTGCGCCACCGAATTGATCACGAGGATCGCCATCGTGGCGTAGAGAAAATTGAGGGGATTGTTCCGCGCGTTGAAGAAGAAGATGTAGCCAAGTCCCAATACGAGTCCGGGCACCGCCATCGGCAGGAACGCGAGAAGCTGCACCAGCCCGCGCACGGCCCCGAAGCCCCTCGTCTTCTCGGTGAGCCAGGCGCCCACGAACATCAGTGCCGTGCCGAAGATCGCGGCGCCCACGGCCATGCGTATCGAGTTCAGCAGCGAATCCCAGCCATTGGCATCGACCTTCTCGAAGTCGTAGTTGGCCCAGGTCAGGCTGAGATTGTACGGCCAGTACTTGATCAGCGAGCCCCAAGCCGCCATGCCGATGATCGCGAGAATGAAGAGCGAGACGATCACGCAGAACAGCGTGAAGAACGCATCGCGGGCGAATTTCGGCCGCGGCTCCAGCGGCACGGCGCGCGCCGTCAGCAGCGCCACCTGCTTCCTCTGCACCAGCCGGTCGACGGCGAAGGCCAGTGCCGCCGGCGCCAGCAGCACCATGCCCACCACCGCGCCCATCGAGAAGTTCTGCTGGCCGATCACCTGCTTGTAGACGTCGGTCGCCAGCACGTTGAAATTGCCGCCGATCACCTTTGCGACGCCGAAGTCGGTGATCACCAGGGTGAACACCACCATGGCGGCGCTCACGACGCCGTATTTTGCGCCGGGCAGGGTGACGGTGAAGAAGACCCGCAGCTTCGAGGCGCCCAGCGCATCGGCCGCCTCGTAGAGCCGCGCGTCGGCGGTGCGCAGCGCCGTCGTCAGGATCAGCACGGCGTGCGGGAAGCAGTAGAAGACCTGGGCGATGACGATGCCCTTGATGCCGTAGATCTGGCCGCCGACCAGCGCCTTGAAGAAACCTTGCGTGCCAAAAAGATAGATCAACGCCAGCCCGGGCAGCAGCGAGGGCGCGAAGATCGGGATCAGTGCGATGCCCTGGAACAGCCAGCGCAGCGGCAGCACGGTGCGCGTCAGCGCATAGGCGTAGAGGAACGCGAGCGGCACGACGACCAGCGTGGTGATCGCGGCGACCTCGAAACTGTTGAGCGCCGAATTGAACAACGCCGGCGTCGCGAAATAGGCCGCATAGTTGGCAAGGCCCACGAAGCGGCCGTCGGCATCCTCGAATCCCTTGGCCAGCAACGCCCAGAGCGGCAGGCCGACCATCAGCAGCAGGATCGCAACGACGGCGACCACGCCCGCGCGCATCAGGAGGTCTTCGCGTGACGCGCGGATCGTGCCGGTCGCGATCGCGAGGCTCACGCGGCGAAGATCCTGAGGCGATCGGGCGGCAGGGCCACGTCGAGCGTGCCGCCCATGGTCACGCCCAGATCGCGGATGAGGTTGCTGGAGAAGTCGGCCATCAGCGCGATGTCGCCCGCCTCGAGGGAGGCCCGGCAGAATGCGCCGACGAAATCGAGCTCCTTCACCTTCACCGTCAAGCGGTTCGCGGCGCCGACCGGCAGGTCGCGAACGCGAACGTCCTCGGGCCGGATGCAGAGCCGCACGCCCGCCCCCTGTTTCAATCCGTCCTGCGCCTGGCACGCCAGGGAGACGGAGCCGATGCGAACTCGGTCGGGCGCTTCGAGCGTGCCGTCGAGGAAGTTCATGGCCCCCACGAAATCGGCGACGAAGGCGGTCGCGGGCGCGCGATAGATGTCCTGCGGCGTGCCGACCTGCTCGATCACGCCGTGGTTCATCACCACGATCCGGTCGGCCATGGTGAGCGCCTCTTCCTGGTCGTGGGTCACCATGATCGTCGTGACGCCCAGGCGGCGCTGCAGCGTCTTGATCTCGTGACGCAACCGCACACGGACGCGGGCATCGAGCGCCGACAGGGGCTCGTCGAGCAGCAGCAATCCCGGCGACGTCGCGAGCGCACGCGCCAGCGCCACGCGCTGCTGCTGGCCGCCCGAGAGTTGCGCGGGATATTTGACGCCGGCGTCCGGCATGCCGACCAGGCTCAGCAACTCCGTGACGCGCGCGGCGATCTCGGCGCGCTTCCGGCGGCGGCTCGCGAGGCCGTAACCGACATTGTCGGCGACCGTCAGGTTGGGAAAGAGTGCGTAGGACTGGAAGACGATGCCGAAATCGCGCTGCGCAGGCGGCAGGGACGAGACATCCCTGCCCTTCTGCCGGATCGTGCCCGAGCTTTGCGGCTCGAGCCCGGCGATGGCGCGCAGCAACGTGGTTTTGCCGCAGCCCGAGGGACCGAGGAAGCAGACGAACTCACCCTCCGCGACGTCGAGCGAGACATCGCGGAGGGCGGTAAAGTCCCCGAAACACTTGGTGAGGTTCCGGACTTCGAGATAGCTCACTTGGCCTATAAGCTCACTTGGCCTTCGGAGCCGACTTTCCGTCGTAGCGCTTGGTCCACTCCGCCAGGATCCGGTCGCGGTTCTTCGACATCCATTCGACGTCGTTCTTGATCATCGCCTTCTCGCCATCCGCGGGATAGTTCGCCGGCATCTTGGCGACGCCCGCCAGCGCCACGATCGGATAGGTGTCGGCATAGAGCTCGTTGGCCTTCTTGGTCGCGGCCCAATCGGCGAGCTTCTTCGCGGCGTCGAGGTTCTTCGTGCCCTTCACGATCGCGGTGACCTCGAGTTCCCAGCCCAGACCTTCCTTGGGCACGATGATGTCGAGCGGTGCGCCCTTGGTCTTCTCCGAAGCGCCGCGCGTGTCGAGGCCGATGCCGATCATGCGCTCGCCTTTGGCCGCCTGCACGCAGGGCGCCGAGCCCGAGTGGATGTACTGCGCGATGTTCTGGTGCAGCGCGTCCATGTATTTCCAGCCGGCTTCCTCGCCCATGATCTGCAGCCAGGCCGCGACCGTGAGATAGCCGGTGCCCGACGACGCCGGGTTCGGCATCACGATCGAGTCCTTGTAGTCGGGCTTGATGAGATCGGCCCAGGTCGCGGGCTTGGGCTTCTTGCCCTTCTCCGCTTCCGCCGTGTTGAAGCACACGACCGAGAGATAGGCGTCCATGCCGACCCAGGTGTCGGGCGTCTTGCCGCTGCGGAAGAGCGGCTTCAGGTCCTTGGCGCCGGGCGGCGTGTAGGGTTCGAGCATGCCCATCTGCGCCATCAGGCCGACGTTCGACGCGGCGAGGCCCCAGATGATGTCGGCGCGGGGATTGTCCTTCTCGGCCATCAGCTTGGCCGCGACCACGCCCGTCGAATCACGCACCCAGGCGATTTCGATCGTGGGATTGTCGGCTTCGAAAGCCTTCTTGAACGGACCGAGCTGGTCGTTCTCCAGCGCCGTGTAGACCGTGAGCTTGGTCTTCTGCGCGAAGGCCGGCGCGGCGGCGAGCGAAGCCGCGGCAATGCCCAGGCAAAGCGCGCGGCGCGTCCATGTCGAGATCGTCATTGCAGTCCCCCTGTTAGGCCGAAAACCTTAGCGGGCTGGCCGGGACTCCGCCAGCACGCCGCCATTCACCGGGTTGTAACCGTATTTAGCCGCCGAATACCGGCTTGAGGTCCTTGGTCGGCAGGGTGTCCCGCATCCAGGTGAAACCACCCTGGTCCTTCATCTCCCGGGCGCCTTTCATGAAAGCCGCCAGCGCCAGCCGCGACAGCGCCCCACCGACGCTGATCCGCTTCACGCCCACCGCCTCCATCTCCGCAGCCGTAAGCGTGGGATCGCCCGCGCTCATCACCACGTTGATCGGCTTGGACACCGCCGATGCCACGAGCTTCATCGAGGCGAGGTCGCGCAGCCCGGGCGCGTAGAGTACATCGGCGCCGGCCTTCTCGAAGGCCTGCAGGCGCCTGATCGTGTCGTCCATGTCGGGTCGGCCGCGGATCAGGTTCTCCGCGCGCGCGACGAAGGTGAACGGCACCGGGAGCGAGCGCGCCATCTCGACGCCCGCGACCACCCGCTCAACGGCGTGGTTGAAGTCATATATCTTCTCGCCGCTCCAATCCTCGATCGAGCCGCCCACGATGCCGACCTCGGCCGCATCGCGCAGGATCGTCGCCGCTTCCCTGGGATCGTCTGCATACCCGTTCTCGAGATCGGCATTCACCGGCAGGTCGGTCGCCTCGGCGATCACGCGGCAGTTCTCGATCAGCTCGGCGCGACTCACCGCGCCATCGCCGTCGACGCGGCCGAGCGCGTTCGACATGCCGAGGCTGGTCGTTGCCAGCGCCTCGAAGCCCAGCCACGCGAGCAGCTTCGCCGTGCCGGCATCCCACGGATTGGGAAGAAGGATAATGCCCGGCTTGGCGTGCCGCTCTTTGAACAGGCGGCCCTTCTCGGCTTGGCTCGGCATGGCGTTCCTTCCTAACGGATGAAATTCATGGCCCGGTCGCGGATCGAGCCGAAGCGCAGGCTGAGGAGATCGAGCGCGTAGTTCTGGTAGAGCTTCCACGGCCGCCGCGAGCCCTGCTTGGGCTGGTGCGCGAGTGCGCGCTGGATGTAGCCCGAGGAGAAACTGACCCACGGTTCCTCGCTGAGCGTCGGATCGTCGTTGCGCGGCATGCAGATGCGATAGCCGCCGCGCGCCATGTGGTTGAGGATGCGGCAGACATATTCGCTGACGAGGTCGGCCTTCAGGGTCCAGGAGGCGTTGGTGTAGCCGAACACTGACGCGAGGTTGGGCACTTCGGAATACATCATGCCCTTGTAGATGAAGCGCTTGCTGAGATCGACCGGCTGGCCGTCGACCGTGAGCTTCGCGCCGCCCACCGGCACCAGCACGAGCCCGGTCGCGGTCACGACGAGGTCGGCCGCGAGTTCCTTGCCCGACTTCAGCTTGATGCCGGTCTCGGTAAAAGTCTCGATGTGATCGGTGACGACGTCGACCTTGCCGCGGCGCATGGCGCGGAAGAAATCCGCGTCGGGCACCAGGCAGAGCCGCTGGTCCCAGGGATTGTAGCGCGGCGTGAAGTGCGTCTCGACGTCGTGATCGGGCCCCAGCACCTTCTGCACGCCACCCAGCAGCAAACTCTTCACCTTGTCCGGGTAGCGCTTGCACATCTGGAAGAAATACATGCCGAGCAGCACGTTCTTCCAGCGCGTGACCATGTAGGCAAGCCTGAGCGGCAGGCGCTTGCGCATCTTGATCGCAAACGGGTCCTGCGACGGCCGCATTGCCATGTAGGTCGGCGAGCGCTGCAGCATCGTGACGTGCGCGGCGCCACTGTCGGCCATCGATGGCACCAGCGTCACCGCGGTGGCACCGCTTCCGATCACCACGACCTTCTTGTCCTTGTAGTCGATGTCGTCGGTCCATTTCTGCGGATGGACGACGCGGCCCTTGAAGCGTTCGATGCCCGCGAACTCGGGCAGGTAGCCCGAGTCGGTGCGATAGTAGCCGCTGCACATCCACAGGAAGCTGCAGGTAAAGCGGACGCGCTCCTTGTCCTCTCCGCGTTCGACCTCGACCGTCCAGCGCGCCTCCGGCGTCGACCACGAAGCAGCGACGACGCGATGGCTGAAGCGGATCTTCCGGTCGATGCCGTGATCGCTCGCAACTTCGCGAATGTACTTCAGGATCGACGGCCCGTCGGCGATCGCCTTGGCTTCCTTCCAGGGCCGGAAACGGTAGCCCAGCGTGTACATGTCGGAATCAGAGCGCACGCCGGGATACCGGAAAAGGTCCCAGGTACCGCCACTCGCGGCGCGGCCCTCCAGGATGGCGTAGCTCTTGCCCGGGCAGCGATCCTGCAAGTGCCAGGCAGCGCCGATTCCGGACAGGCCGGCACCGACGATCAGTACGTCGAAATGCTCCATCCCCTTTTGATGACGCAACCGTCAGGTTCGCGCAACTCGCGTTTCAGCCCTTCATGAAGGCGCCGAGATCGGGGGTGGAGATCACCCGGTCGACATAGGTGAAAGTGCCCTTTTCCTTCACTTCTTTGGCCGCGTCGATCAGACCGCTCATCGCGGCCTTGTAAAGCGAAGTAGCGAGGCTGATCCGCTTCACGCCGGCCGCCTCGAGCTCGGATTTCGACCAGGACCGGCCCTTGATGCCAACCATGAAATTGAACGGCCTGCCGATGGCACTGGTCACCTTCTTGACCGCGGCGAGATCGGGAAGGCCGGGCGCGAACAACACGTCAGCGCCTGCGGCCTCGAACGCCTTCAGGCGGGCGATGACGTCATCGAGGTCGGCCTTGCCGCGCAGGAAGCCCTCGGCGCGCGCCGTCAGCACGAACGGAAACGGCAGCGCACGTGCTGCCTGCACCGCAGCCTTCACACGCGCCGCCGCGGTCTCGAGATCGAACAGGGGCTTGTCCTTGTCGCCCGTGGCATCCTCGATCGACCCGCCGACCAGTCCCGCCTCGGCAGCGCCCTTGATCGTCAGCGCCGCGGCATCGGGCGTGTCGCCGAATCCCTTCTCGAGATCGCCGATCACCGGAAGATCGACGGCGCCCGCGATCAGCCGCGCATTCGCCAGGGCTTCGTCTCGCGTTACCTTGCCGTCCCGCCGCCCCAGTACACCGGCCTTGGCGCCGCTCGATGTCGCCAGCGCCTCGAAGCCCATCCCCTCCAGCACGCGCGCCGAGCCCGCGTCCCACGGATTGGGAATGACGAAAGCGCCCGGCGCCTCGTGCAGGGCACGCAATTTCTTTGCCTTGTCGGCCTGGCTGACGGTCATGTTTTCCTCCTGCGGGCAGGAGGTTACATGCTCCGGCCATCGAATTTCTTGGGAGTCAATTTGTCCACGTCGATACCCTCGACGCAACGGAGATTAATTCCGACCTGCTCTGAGCCATCCTTGCCCTTGCCCTCGGCGTAGCTCTCGATGCCGCAGGTTGGGCAGAAGCGGTGATGCAGCACGTGCTTGTTGAACTGATAATCGCCCGTCCTGCCCTCGCCCTTCGTCAGCTTGAAATTGGACTTGGGCGTGAACGCCCAGACGGCTCCAAGCTTGCTGCAGATCGAGCAGTTGCAGCTCATCGAGGCCGCGGGATCGACGTCCACGGTGTAGGCGACGGCGCCGCAGTGACAGCCGCCCTTCAAGGTCTGATTGGCCATGATTCACCTCCAGGGAGATAACGCCCGTCAGGCGACGAGGTTCAAGGCCAGATCGAAAGCATCGAAGTTGCGCCAGTGCCGGCCGTTCGCTGCGGTCGCCAGCGGCGCATTGCAGATCAGCGGCACCTTCTGCTCGGAAATGCCGCCGTGACTGCGCAGCGGCTCGGTGAGGCCGCTGAGATCGTGCCGCGACGCCGAGGTGCCCAGCACCTTGTGCTGCGTGGAGACGACGATGAGATCGCCCAGCCGGTCCGCGGGCAGTTCGAAGCGGGCGGCAGCCTCCTCACGGGTGAGCGCGGCCTCGATGCCGGGCAGCGACTTTATCTTCGCCACCATCTCCGAGTGCGAGACGCCGGCCGGCAGATAGACGACCGCATACGAGCCCAGCGCACCGTGATGAACGACATAGGGATCGGTGATCGGCAGGATGACGCGCGCCTTGTCGGTGCCCAGCCACTTGTCGAACAGGTCCTGCAGGTAGATCACGTCGGGCTGGCCGTCCTTGCCGAACTTGGCGTTCATGCCGTGATCGGCGGTGAGGACGATGGTGCAGCCCATCGCATCGAGCTTGGCCATGTAGCCGTCCATCATCGCATAGAAGTCGTTGGCCACCGGCGTGCCGGGCGCGTGCTTGTGCTGGATGTAGTCGGTCGTCGAGAGATACATGATCTCCGGCCGGTCGCGCTCCATCAGCTTGACGCCGGCGGCGAAGACGAACTCCGACAGTCCGGCACTGTAGACGTCCGGCACCGGCATGCCGACCAACGCATTCACGTTCTCGATTCCGTTCTCGGCCAGGGTCGCCTTGTCGGATTTCTCCGACGAGAAGGCGCACGCCTTGCCTGGTCCCAGGTCGAGACCCTTGCCCAGCAGGCCGCGCAGCTTGTCCTTGGCGGTAACGACGGCGATGCGGCAGCCCGCGCGCTGGAAGGCCGGAAACAGGGTCTCGACCCGCAGGAACTTCGGATCGTTCATCATGACTTCCTTGCCGGTGTCCGGGTCGAGGAAGTAGTTGCCACTGATGCCATGCACGGAGGGAGGACGCCCCGTGACGATCGACAGGTTGTTGGGGTTGGTGAAGCTTGGAACAACGCAGTCGGCGATCTGGTTGGTGCCGTTCTTCAGGGTCTTCGCGAACCACGGAGCGCGGCCCGCCTCGACCGTGCGTTCGATGTATCCCGGTTCCGAGCCGTCGATGCAGACCACGACCGTCGGCCGCCTGGGAAAGGCATAGCGCCGACCGTTGAGCGCGATCTCGCCGCCCGCCTTGTTGATGCTGTCCGGTGCCATCGCTTACTCCGCCGCCAGAGCCTGGCCGCCGTTGCTGACCCTCATCTCGTCGAGCACGTCACGCACGGCCGCGAGCGCCCCCTTCATGTCCTTCGGGTAGAGCCGGCCGATGCAGCCGATCCGGAAGGAGTCCGCCACCGTCAGCTTGCCGGGATAGATGACGTAACCACGATCCTTCAGGCCGTCATAGAAGCGCTGGAAGACGAACTTGGGGTCGGTTGGCATATGGAAGGTGACGATGATCGGCGCCTGCAGCGCGTCCGGCAGCAGCGTGCGGAAGCCCATGGCGCGCATGCCGTCGATCAGCACCTTGGCATTCTCGCGGTAGCGTTTGCCCCGCCCTGCGACGCCGCCTTCGGCCGCATGCTCCTCGATCGCCTTGCCCAGCGCCACGATGACGTGGATCGGCGGGGTGAATCGATACTGCCCCGTCTTGGCGAATCCCTCGGCCTGCTCGAAGAGATCGAGCACCAGGGTCGTGGCGTTGCCCTTGCACTCGGCGAGCGCCGTCTTGCGGCACACGACGAAGCCCAGGCCCGGCACGCCTTCGAGGCACTTGTTCGATGACGACGCCATCGCATCGTAAGGCACCTTGCGAGCGTCCAGTTCAAGGGCGCCGAACGCACTCATGGAGTCGACCAGCAGGCGGCGGCCATGCTTGGCCACCAGCGCCGCCGTCTCGGCGATCGGATTGAGCACTCCCGAGGTCGTCTCGCAGTGGACGGCGAAGACGTGGGTGATTGCCTTGTCGTCGGCCAGCAGCCTGTCGAGCTTGGCGAGATCGGGCGGCGTATCCTCCGGCGTCTCGTAGGAGATGACGCCACGGCCGGCGATCTCGGCGATTTTCTTCGCGCGATGGCCGTAGGCGCCATTGATCAAGACCAGCAGCTTGCCCATCTTCGGAACGAAGCTCGTGATCATCGCCTCGACGGCGAAGGTGCCCGAGCCTTGCACCGGCACGGTGACGTGCGTGCCCTCACCGCCCGCGAGCTCCACGATCTTCTCCAACACCATCTTGTTGATGGCGATGAAGCCCTGATCGCGCGACCCCCAGTCGTGAACCATGGCCTGCTTCACCGTGATGGAGGTGGTGAGCGGGCCGGGCGTGAGCAGAAGAGGATCGCCGGTTTCGGACGCGGCTGGTTTTGCAGTGGTCATGTTCCGATGATCGTCCGGCGGACCATAATCGTCCAGCGACCCCGTCATATTTCTGTCAAAAAACTTTCATCAATGTGGAGAGAGGCTTAGGATTCGAACGTAATGCACGGCGTAAGCACCATCCTCAACGTCATCGGCAGCGTCGCCCTTCTCCTCTGGGGCGTGCGCATGGTCCGCACCGGCCTGACGCGCGCCTTTGGCGCGGCGTTGCGGCGGGCGATCGGCGCCTGCTCGCGCAACCGCTTCACGGCGTTCGCCGGCGGCCTTGGCCTGACCGGCGTATTGCAGTCCAGCACGGCGACGGCGCTGCTGCTGGCATCCTTCGCCGGCCGCGGGCTGATTTCCCTGTCGATCGCGCTCGCGGTCATGCTGGGCGCCAATGTCGGCACGACGCTCACCGCCCAGGTCCTGTCGTTCGATCTCAACTGGGTGTCGCCGCTGATGATCGCGGCGGGCGTCATCGGCTTCCTGTCGAGCGAGAACGACAAGGTCCGGCATCTCGGCCGGGTGGCGATCGGGCTCGGCCTGATGCTGCTGTCGCTGCAGTTGCTCGAACACTCGGCCCTGCCCTTGCGGGAATCGCCCACCTTCGTCACCGTACTGAAGGGCCTGCAGGACGAATACGTGCTGGCCGTCGTCTTCGCCGCCGCCGCGACCTGGTTCATCCATTCCAGTCTTTCGACCGTGCTACTGGTCATGTCGTTCGCTTCGAGCGGCATCATTCAGCCGGAGCTGGCGCTCGCGCTGGTGATCGGCGCCAACATCGGTGGCGCGATCGCGCCCTACTACGACCAGTCCAGCACCGACGTCGACGCGCGCCGCGTGCCGCTCGGCAACCTCATCACCCGCGTGACTGTGGGCATCCTTGCGGTGCCGTTCCTGGTCCCGATCCACCACTGGCTGGCCTTCGTCGACGCCGCCCCCGCCCGCCTGCTGGTGAATTTTCATACGGCCTTCAGCGTCGTGGCCGCGATCCTCTTCCTGCCGTTGATCGAGCCGCTCGCCACGCTCTGCCGGCGTCTCCTCCCGTCGCGACCGCAGGCCGACGATGCCGCCCGGCCCCGTCATCTCGACCCGACCGTGCTCGACACGCCCGCGGAGGCCCTGGCCTGCGCCACGCGCGAGACGCTCAACCTCGGCGACCGCGTGGCCGACATGCTGCGCCAGTCGATCACCGTCTTCGAGAAAAACGATCAGCGGCTGGCACGCACGATCGAGCAGGAAGACAACGTGGTCGACAAGCTCTACGAGTCGATCAAGCTCTATCTGATCCAGGTCTCGCGCAACGAATTGGGTGAGGAGGAAGGCCGACGTTACGTCGAGATCCTGTCCTTCACGACCAACCTCGAGCATATCGGCGACATCATCGACAAGAACCTGATGGAACTCGCCGGCAAGAAGATCAAGAAGCGGTACACCTTCTCGAGCGAAGGCATGGCCGAGCTGAAGGCGATCCACGCCCATGTGCTGGAGAACGTGCGGCTCGCGCTGAACGTCTTCACCACGCGCGACATTTCACTGGCCCGCCGCCTGGTCGCCGAGAAGACCGCCATGCGCGAGTCCGAGACCGTCGCCGCCGAGAGCCACTATGCCCGCTTGCGCGAGGGCCGGCCGGAATCGATGGAGACCAGCTCGATCCATCTCGACGTCATCCGGGATCTGAAGCGCATAAACGGCCACCTGACCTCGGTTGCCTATCCGATCCTCGAAGCAGCAGGCGAGCTCGCCAACACGCGCCTGAAGACCGGTCAGCCCTTGATCCGCGAGCCGCTCGAGTCGTAGGGCGCCTTGAAGGACACCTTGGCCTCGAGCCGGCTCCCCGCGAGATCGACTTCGACCTTGCCGCTTTCCAGCCACGCCGCGTCGATGGCCAGTCCGTCGGAACGCTTAATGTAGCCGAGCCCGACCGACGCGCCGATCGTATGGCCGTAGCCCGCCGAGGTCAGGTCGCCGACCGGTCGGCCATCACGCAGCAACGTCTCGCCGCCCCACAGCAGCGGCTCGGGGTCCTTGAGCACGACCGAGACCAGACGCCGGTCGAGCGGTCTCGCCTTCGCTTCGACCAGAGCCTCGCGGCCGATGAAGCCGCCGGGCTTGTCCAGCTTCACGGCCCAGCCCAGCCCCGCCTGCCACGGCGTGTCGTCCGGCGTCAGCTCGCGCGCCCAGGCGCGATAGCCCTTCTCCAGTCGCAACGATTCGATGGCGTAGTAGCCGCCGTCGCGCAGGCCGTACTCCGCACCTGCCGCATGCAGGGTCTCGAAGACCGTGACGGCGAACTCCGCCGGCACGTAAAGCTCCCAGCCCAGTTCACCCATGTAGGTGCGGCGCGACGCCAACACGGTCGCGAAGCCGACGCCGATCTCGCGGATGGTCGCGAAGGGAAACGCCTCGTTGGAGAAGTCGGCCTTGCTCACGCGCTGCAGCAGCGCGCGGCTGTTCGGCCCCATGACCGACAAGACGGTCCAGCCGCCGGTCACGTCTGTCAGCGTCACATGCGCATCCTGCAGCATATGACGCGAGATCCAGTCGGCGTCTCGCGTGACCTGCGCCGACCCGGTGACGACCATGAACTTGTCGCGAGCGAGCCGCGCGATGGTGAGATCGCTCTCGTAAGTGCCCCGTTCGTTCAACAAGCCGGTGTAGACAGTGCGCCCCACCGGCACGGCGATATCGTTGGTGCTGAGAAGCTGCAGCACCTTCTCGGCATCGCGCCCCTGCACCATGAACTTTCCGAACGACGTCTCGTCGACGACCGTGACGGCTTCGCGGGTCGCCTTGTGCTCGGCCGCCACCGCATCAAACCAGGCACCACGACCCCAGCCATACTGCATGTCGGGAGTCTTTCCGGGGCCGGCGAACCAGTTGGGCCGATCCCAGCCCATCTTGTTGCCGAACCAGGCGCCGCGCGCCTTGAGGCGATCGTAGAGCGGCGAGCGGCGGAACGGCCGGCCGCTCTCGTGCTCGCGCTGCGGCCACGGCATCTTGTAGTGCAGGCCAAGCGTCTCGGAGACGCGCTCGCGCAGCCAGGTGTCGTTGCCATGGAAGTTGGCGAAGCGGCGGATGTCGACCGGCCAGAGATCGAGGGTGGGCTCGCCCGCGATGATCCATTCGGCCAGCGCCATGCCGGCGCCGCCCGAGCTCGCGATGCCCATGGAATTGAAGCCGGCGCCGACGAAGAAGCCTTTCAGCTGCGGCGCCTCGCCCAGGATGTAGTTTAGATCGGGCGTGAAGCTCTCGGGCCCGTTCATGAACGTCTTGATGCCGGTCTTCTCGAGCTGCGGCACGCGGATCAGCGCGTTGTCCATCAGGATCTGGAACTGCTCCCAGTCGTCCGGCAGGATTCCAAACTCGAAGTCGTCGGGGATGACATCCTTGTTCCACGGCTTGGCCTCGGGCTCGAAGCCGCCCATGAGAAGGCCGCCGACCTCTTCCTTGAAGTAGATGTAGCCGTCGGGATCGCGCATCACCGGCAGGTCGCGCGGCACGCCCTCCATTTTCTCCGTGACGATGTACATGTGCTCGCAGGAATAGAGCGGCACTGTCACGCCCACCATGCGCCCGACCTGGCGCGCCCACTGGCCGCCACAGTTAACGACGATCTCTGCCGCGATCGGGCCTTCGGTCGTCTGCACGCCGGTGACACGGCCAGCCTTGGTGTCGATCGAGGTCACCCGTGTCTTCTCGAAGATGCGCACGCCGTTGTTGCGCGCGCCCTTGGCCAGGGCCTGCGTGATGTCCGTGGGATTGGCCTTGCCGTCGCCCGGCAGCCAGACCGCTCCCACCAGATCGTCGGTGCGCATGATCGGATACTTGTCGCCGGCCTGTTGCGGCGTCAGCTCCTCGCAGGCCACGCCCTGTTTGTTCGCCGTTGCCGCCGACCGGCGCAGCAGGGTCATGCGCTCTTGCGTGCGCGCCACCGACAGCGAGCCGCATTGCTTCCAGCCCGTGGCCAAACCCGTCTCGGCTTCGAGCTTCGAATAGAGCTCGGTGCTGTATTGGATGAGCTTGGTCAGGTTCTGGTAGCCGCGCAGTTGGCCGACGAGTCCTGCGGCGTGCCAGGTCGTGCCGCCGCTCAGCCGTCCCTGCTCCAGCAGCACGACGTCCTTCCAGCCGTTCTTCGCCAGATGATAGGCCGTCGAGCATCCCATGATGCCGCCGCCGATGATGACGACCCGGGCCTGTGTCGGAACGGCCATCAGATGATTTCCATGTATCGGTCGAGCTCCCATTCCGTGATGGCCTTGCGGAACTCACGCTCTTCCCACTCCCGTGTTGCAGAATAATGATCGACGAAGGCATCCCCGAAGAGGTCGCGCGAGGCCTTCGACGCCTTCAGCCGCCCGGCCGCTTCCATCAGGGTACGCGGCAGCTGGATCTTGGCCGGATGCTTCTTGTCGTAGCTGTTGCCGGAAATCGGCTCGCCCGGATCGAGCTTGTGCTCGATGCCCCACAGGCCCGCACCGATCGCGGCCGACAGCGCCAGGTAGGGATTGGCGTCGGCCGCGGCCACGCGATACTCCACCCGCGTCGACTTCGCCGATCCCGGGATCACGCGCAGCGCCGTCGTCCGGTTCTCGACGCCCCAGGCCGAGACCGTCGGCGCCCAGAAGCCGGGGATCAGGCGGCGATAGGCATTCACCGTCGAGGCGACCATCGCCAGCGTCTCGGGCATCAGCGCCTGCTGGCCGGCCACGAACTGGCGCATGGTCTTGCTCATCCTGTGCGGCGCCTTCTCGTCGAAGAAAGCGGGCTTGCCGTCCTTCCACAAAGACATGTGCATGTGGCCGCCGCAGCCCGGCCAATCCTTCGACCACTTGGCCATGAAGGTCGCGAGCCAGTCGCGCTTCTGGGCCAGTACCTTTGTGTAGAGCTTGAAGAGCGCGGCCTTGTCCGTCGCCTCGAGCGCGTCGGACACGCGCAGCGCAGCTTCGAGCACGCCCGCGCCGGTCTCCGTGTGCAGACCCTCGATGCCCATGTCCATGGTCTCGCACATCGCGAGCAGGTCCTTGTACCAGTCGCTCAGCACCGAGTTGCGCAACATCGAATAGCCAAAGAACCCCGGCGAGATGGGCTTCAGGTTCTTGTAGCCCTTCTCGCGGATCGAATGGGCGGTCTCGGCGAAGACGAAGAACTCGTATTCGAAGCCGACCTTCACTTCGAAGCCCATCTTTTTTGCCCGCGCCAACACTCTACGCAGGGTGCCACGAGGGCAGATCGTCTCGAATTTCTCGGTGAACTCGCACAGGAACAGGAGATTGCCGGGCTCGGTCGCGATCTCGCGGCAGGTGTCGGGAAGCACGCGGACCGTGGCGTCGGGATAGCCCGTGTGCCAGCCGGTCATGGTGACGTTGTCGTAGAGCTGGTCGTTGGCATCCCAGCCCAGCACGACGTCGCAGAAGCCGAAGCCGCCTTCTAGCGCGGACTTGAACTTGTCGATGTGGATGTATTTGCCGCGCAGGATGCCGTCGATGTCGTGCACGCCGACCTTGACGTGCTTCAGCCCGCGCTCCTTGACGATCTTCAGCGCATCGGCTGCGGTCTTGACCTGACGCGGATCCATCGTCTCTCCCCCAAGGCTGGTTGGGAGAGACTAGCTGGCGAGGTACCTCGGAAGCCAGAGGGCAATGTCGGGGAACACCGTCACGACCAGGGTGAACAGAATCATGATCAGCAGATACGGCAAGGTCACCTTGGCCACATAGCCCAGCCCGTCCTCGGTCAGCCCCTGGATGACGAAGAGATTGAAGCCGACGGGCGGCGTGATCTGCGCCATCTCGACCACGAGGACCAGGAAGATGCCGAACCAGATCGGATCGAAGCCCGCGACCTTCACGATCGGCAGCACGATGGGCAGGGTCATGACGATCATGCTGAAGCCGTCGAGGAAGCAGCCCAGGATCAGGTAAAAGACGATCAGGGCCACGATCAACATGAACGGCGACAGGTGCATGTCGGTCACGATCTCGGCCACGGCGGCCGGGATGCCGAGGAAGGCCGCGGCGCTGCCCAGGATCGACGCGCCGAGCACGATCAGCGCGATCATCGAGCAGGTCTGCACGGCGCCAATGCCGATGGCTTTCAGCTGCTCCCGGTTCAATTCCCCCTGGAGCCGCGCGACGAACAGGGCACCCAGCACGCCGACGCCCGCCGCCTCCGACGGCGTCGCGAGGCCGCCATACATCGAGCCCAGCACGCAGAAGATCAGGAACACCGCCGGTCCCAGTTCCTTGATCGATTCCATGTATTCAGCCGCCGAGGCGATCCTGATCTTGCGTTCGCTCTCGGGCACCAGCGACGGGTTGATCGCGGTGTGGATCATGATCCAGGCCATGAAGCATCCGGCCAGCAGGAAGCCCGGGATGAAGCCCGCGGTGAACAGCTTGGACACCGAGACGTCGCCCAGCACGCCGTAGATGATCATGATGTTGGAGGGCGGGATCAGAAACCCTAGCGTTCCCGAGCCGGCGAGGGAGCCCACGGCGACATCCTTCGAATAGCCGCGCTTCATCAGTTCGGCGATCGAGATGCGGCCCACAACCTGGGTGGTCGCGGCCGAGGAGCCCGAGATCGCCGCGAAGATCGTGCAGCCGATGACATTGACGTGCAGCAGCCGGCCGGGCAGCAGCGCGGCCCACGGCGCCAGTCCCTTGAACAGGGATTGTGACAGGCGCGTCCTGAACAGAATCTCTCCCATCAGGATGAAGAGCGGCAGCGCCAGCAATTCCTGCGTGGTGAGAATGTTCCATGCGTATTGTGCCAGCAGCTTGTCGAGCGGGATATCGCGGAACAGCGCGAGCAGGATGGTTCCGGTGACCGCGAGGGTCCAGCCGATCCACATGCCACTCGCAAGAAACGCAAATAGCACGGCGAACATGGTAACGACGACGATAAGCATTATTCTGCGACGTGCCCCGCGCGCATGCTGACGTCTTCCAGCGGCAGACCGAGGGCCGCCTGAAAGAAACGTGCCACGAACTGGATCATCAACAAGACGATCCCGAAGGTGACGAAGAATTGCGGGATCCAGACCAACGTGCCGCTCGAGATCGAGGTTTGCCCGGCATCGAAGCTGCGCCAGGTGAAGTAGGCCATCGACCAGCCGAGGAAGCCGCAGAAAAAGACGCCCATCGCCGCGAGCACGGTCTCCAACCAGCGCCGCACCTGCGGCGAGACGCGGGACACGACCAGCGTCACGCGAATATGGCCGCCGGCACGCAAAGTCATGGCGGCACCGAAGGTGAAGCACGCGGCCATCAGGTAGGAGCTGTATTCCCACGCCACGGGGATATCGGCTGGCACCCACTCAATGACGTTCGACAGGGCCCGCACGATCACCTCGGCAAGCATCAGCGCGGTGAGGCTTGCGAGGCAGCCGACGCCCAGCCAGCCGTCGAGCCGGCTGAGCCTGTCGATGCCGTCGAGAAGCGGACGCAGAGCCGCGGGCGCTCCAGCGTTCGGGTTCGGTCCGCCGTGTTGCATCAGGCGCGCTTGACCTCGGCGAGATAGGCCTTGACCGGCGCCTGTGAGGACGGAACCTTCTTCATGAAGTCGGCCACCAGATGATCGCTCTTCTTGCGCAGGTCGGCGATCATCGCGGGCGACGGCGTGACGAGCGTCATGCCGCCATCGACCATCTTCTTGGCGCAGTCCTTGTCGGCGGCAAAGGCCGACTCCCAGAACTCCGGCTCGAGCTTGGCGGCGAGATCGGTGATCGCCTTCTGGTGCTCGGGCTTGATCTTCTTCCAGACGTCCATGTTGATTGCCACGATGTCCGACGACCACTGCTGGTTGGTGGCGTAGAAGAACTTCAGGAATTCCCAGAATTTGCCGTCGACGCCGGACACCGCGGAGGTAGACACGCCCGACACCGCGCCTGACGAAAGAGCGGGCAGAAGCTCGCCCCACGGCATCACAACCGGCGCCATGCCGGCGGAAGCCCAGATGTCCTGCGCGCCCTTGTCGGCGGTGCGGATCTTGATGCCCTTCAATCCGTCAACGGAGTCGACCTTCACCTTCAGATGCAGGTACTGGTTGGGCCACGGCACGACGTAGAGGATCTTCTGGTTGTTCTTGGCCGCGATCTTCTCGAACTCGGGCCGGATGTGCTTGTGCAGGATCTTCAGCTCCTCGCGCGATCCGGCGAGGAAGGGCAGCCCCTCGATGCCCATGAAGGGCTCGTCACCGACCTGCTGCGTGTTGAGATAGTCGGCAATCGGCACCAGCCCGTCGCGGACGGCGCGCAGGCACTCCGGGCCCTTGAAGCCCAGCTGGCCGCCCGACTTCACGTCGATGTCGATGGCGCCGCCCGTTGCCTTCTTCACCTCGTCGGCGAAGCGGCGGCAGTTGATCACGTGGAAGTTGGCATCGGGCCAGACCGTCGCCAGCGGCAGCTTCATCGCCGCCTGCGCACGCACGATCGACGGTGCCATGGCCGGCGCCATCGCGACCGCGCCAAGACCTGCCTTGAGTGCCGTTCTGCGTCCCAAACCCATTGAAATCCCCCTTAGCCCCGGAAAGCGCCGACCGTAGAACCGTACCGGCCGCGCTGCAAATCGCACGCCAAGCCGCCTATGGTTCGCCGTGGCGGCCACCGGCTCAACGACGCGCGCACGGGTCTATTCGATCCTGCGCCAGACCAGTTTCAGCCCCAGCGGGCGGCGCTGGCGCGCCTTCCATCTGATGGCATTGGGCGCGGGGCTGCTGGCAGTCGCCATTTCGTCGGTCGACAAACTGCCTCCGGCCCTGGAAGAGGCGCTCACCGCCATCATCGTGATCGTGGCGGGCATATTCCTCGCCGAATACATCGCGCGGATATGGGTGGCTCCCGAGTCGGTACGCTTCGCCGGCATGAGCGATGCCAAAGCACGGCTGCGCTGGGCCTCTTCGATCGGCGGCCTGATCGGCCTGTTGGCCGTGGTTCCCGCCTTCGCGATCACCACCGGTTCGCTGCACGCCAACAGCGACGCCTCATCGGTCTTCTGCATCCTCTGGATTCTGAAGCTCGGCATCTATGCACCCTCCATGTCGACCCTGGGCCGGGTGATCGCCAACGAGCGCGCGACGCTGGCCTCCGTGCTGATCGTCTTCATCATCATCCTGGTGTCGGCGTCGACGGCGACGCACATGTTCGAGCGCGCCGGCCAGCCCGAGCAGTTCGGAAGCATCCCCGCTGCCCTGTGGTGGGGAGTCGTGACCCTGACCACGACAGGCTACGGCGACGTCATCCCGCACACGGTTGGCGGCAAGATGATCGGCTCTGTCGTCATGGTCTGCGGCATCCTGGTGCTCGCGCTCATGACCGGCATTCTGGCGACCGGTTTTGCCGAGGAAGAGCGCCGCCGCGAATACCTGCGCGTCTGGGACCAGGTCACCAAGGTACCGATGTTCACCGAGCTCGGCACGGTGACCCTCTCCGAGATCGTCGGCAAATTGCGCGTGCGCCATTATCCGCCCCGCATCGTCGTGGTGCGCCGCGACGATGCGGGCGATTCGATGTTCTTCATTTCCGAAGGCGAGGTCGAGGTCCGCCTGCCGCGCGATTCGGTGAAGCTTTCCCAGGGAGGCTTCTTCGGCGAGATGGCCCTGCTCGACCGCCTGCCCCGCAGTGCCACGATCGTCACCACGCAGCCCACGACCCTGCTCGTCCTGTATGCCAGCGACTTCTACGCCATCGCCTCCCACATCCCGTCGCTGGTCGCGGCGGTCGAGAAGGAAGCCCGGCGCCGGCGGAGCGAGAACGAAGACGCCTCAAGAGGAAATCCGCAGTGACAACCGTCGGTCTGCTTGTGGTCGGCTCGGGTGCGGCCGGCTTCTCCGCCGCGCTCACGGCCTCGCACGCAGGGCTCAAGGTGCTGATGGTCGAGAAGGAACCGCAGTTCGGCGGCACGACGGCCTATTCGGCGGGGGTCATCTGGATCCCGGGCAACCGGCACGGTCGCGCGCTGGGCATCGCCGACTCGAAAGAAGAGGCCCTCACCTATCTGCAGCACGAAGCGGGCAATCGCCTGAACCTCGATCTGGCCAACGCCTTCCTCGACAACTGCAATCCCGCCGTCGAGTTCATCGAGAACAATACGCACGTGCGCTACGAGGCCGTGCCGATCTGGGCGGACTATCATCCGACCAAGCCGGGCGCGGCGCAGGGCGGACGCTCGCTGCTGCCGCTGCCGTTCGACGGACGGCGCCTGGGCAAGCGTTTCAAGGACCTGCGCCCGCCGATCAGGACCATGATGGCGTTCGGCGGCATGATGCTGGGTCGCAACGACCTGCCGCACGTCTTCAAGATGACGCGATCGGCAAGATCGGCGCTGCACGTCGCCGGCATGACCGCGCGCTACGCTTACGATCGCCTCACCCACGACCGCGGCACGCGTCTCACCAATGGCAACGGGCTGATCGCGGCCCTCGCGCTGTCGGCCCAAGAGCGCGGCATCGAACTGTGGCTGAACAGTCCGGTCGTCGAGCTCGTCCAGAAGAGCGGCCGTGTGACCGGTGCCATCGTCGAGCATGACGGCAAGCGCCGGGAGATCACGGCCACCTGCGGCGTCGTCCTGGCGTGCGGCGGATTCCCGGCCAATGCCGATCTGAAGGCGCGCTACTACGGGCACGTGCGTGACGGGCACGCTCATCGGTCCGCACCGCCGCCCGGCAATCGGGGTGACGGCATTCGCCTCGGCCAGAGCGCGGGCGGCGCGATGGCGGAGGACGTCGCGTATGCCGCGGCCTGGGTGCCTGTGTCGCTGGTGCCGCAGCCCGACGGCACGACTTTACCGTTCCCCCATTTCTACGAGCGCGGCAAGCCGGGCTACATCGCCGTGGATCCCGAAGGACGACGCTTCACCAACGAGTCGGCGTCGTATCACGACTTCGTTCCGGCGATGGTCGAAGCCTGTCGGGGGCGTCGAGAGACGAGCAGCTGGCTGCTCTGCGACCATCGCGCCATCCGCCGCTATGGCATGGGCGCGATCGGCCCGGCGCCGTTGCCGCTCGGACCGCATCTCAAGAGCGGCTATCTGCTGAGCGCTCAGAGCTGGCGGGAACTCGCCGCCCGCATCGGCGTCGATGCAGCCACCCTGCAGGCCACCATCGATCGCTTCAACGCGAACGCCGCCCGCGGCGAGGATCCCGATTTCGGCAAGGGCACCGATGCCTATCACCGCTTCAACGGCGATCCGACCCACAAGCCCAATCCTTGCCTGGCGCCGATCGAGACCGGGCCGTTCTATGCGATGAAAATGATCCCGGGCGACATCGGCACCTTCCTTGGTCTGCGGGCCGACGGGCACGCCCGCGTGCTCGACAGCGCCGGCCAGCCGATCCCCGGGCTGTACGCCGCCGGAAACGACATGACGAGTGTCATGGGCGGTACCTATCCGGGAGCCGGTATCACCATTGGCCCGGCCCTCACCTTCGGCTATATCGCCGCCCAACATGCGGCCCGAAATACGAGCCGGCCCGCAGGCTGAGGAGACAATGTCGCAGATCACCCCCGTTATCCTGGTCGGAGGCTCCGGCAAGCGCTTATGGCCGCTGTCGCGCGAGAGCATGCCCAAACAGTTCGTGCCGCTGCTCGGCAAGCAATCGACCTTCCAGCAGACCCTCGAGCGGGTGGCCGACCGTGGCCTTTTCGGCAAACCGGTGATCGCCACCAACGATGCCTATCGCTTCATGGCCGAGAAGCAGGCCAAGGACATCGGCGTGGAAATCGACATCCTGGTCGAACCATCGCGCCGCGACTCCGGCCCGGCGATGGCGGCGGCCGCCGCCTATACCCGCAACCTCGGTGCCAAGGCCGTGCTGGCGTTGGCGTCGGACCACCTGGTGATCGGCGCGGAGGAATTCCGCCAGGGTTGCCGCGACGGCCTCGTCGCCGTGCAACAGGGCGGCATTGTCACCTTCGGCATTCCGCCCACGGAGCCCAAGGTCGACTACGGCTACATCCGTCCCGGCAGCCCGAACATCGGCCCCGTGCAGAAGGTCGCGGCCTTCGTCGAGAAGCCCACGGCGCAGAAGGCGCTGCAGTACATCGCCGAGGGCTTGCTGTGGAACAGCGGCAACTTCCTGTTTCCGCCCGAACTGCTGCTGTCGGAAATGGCGCGCTTCGAGCCCGCTATGGCCGCCGCCGCCGAAGAGGCCGTGGCCAAGGCCAAGAAAGTCGGATCGACGATCTTCCTCGACGCCGAGGCCTTCGCCAAGGCGCCGGCCAAGTCGATCGACTATGCCGTCATGGAGCGCACCGACAAATGCTGGGTGGTGCCGGCGAAGTTCCGTTGGTCCGATCTCGGCACCTGGGACGCCCTGCTCGACATCGGCGACGCCGATTCAGCCGGCAATGTCACGGAGGGGCCGGTCGAACTCGACCATGTGCGCAACTCCTACGTCCGCTCGGACGGCCCGCTGACCGCCGTGATCGGCGTCGAGGAAGTCGTCGTGGTCGCAATGGGCGACGCCGTGCTTGTGGGTCATCGCGACAATCTTCCGCGCCTCAAGGACGTCGTGCAGCGCATGTCCGACGGCAAGCACAAGGCCGCCACCGAGCACGTCGTGATGCATCGCCCGTGGGGCAGCTACCAGGACATCGACCGCGGCGAGCGGTTTCGCGCCAAGCGCCTCACCGTCAATCCCAAGGGCAAGCTCAGCCTGCAGAGCCACAAGCGCCGCGCCGAGCATTGGGTGGTGGTCAAGGGCATCGCCGAGGTGACGCTCGACGGCAAGATCATGACGCTGCACGAGAACCAGTCGGTCTACATCCCGATGGGCGGCATCCATCGCCTGGCCAATCCGGGCACCGAGCCGCTCGAAGTGGTCGAGGTCCAGACTGGAGACTATCTCGAGGAAGACGACATCACGCGCTACGAGGACATCTACGCGCGCGTCTAACCCTTCTTGGGCGTCCGGTCGAACACGATAGGCTTGGGCTTGCTCATCGCCTTGCGCAGATGAACGAACAGGCTGCGTACGACCATGCCGACCTGGCCGCCGACGAAGCGCAGCAGCACGATCGCGAAGCGACCGGGGGGCATCTCGCCGCCGCGGATGAAATTGTGCCCGGCGCGCAGGAACGTGGCCGCACAAAAGATCACCCAGACGACCGTCAGCAGGAACAGGTCGAACAGCAGCGGCCTGAGAGCGGGCGCCAGCAAGCCGGCCAACATGCCCGAGACGACACCGATCAGCAGTACCGGCTGATTGAGCGCCATGCAGAGATGGAGCAGCGCGGCAATCTTGGCCGAGAAATCGATGCTCTTGCTCTTCAGGATCTCCGGGAACATGCGCATGCCGACGTGGCGGAAGCCGTCCTGCCAGCGCTGTTGCTGCCGCAGCCAGGTCTTCATGTCCTCCGGCAGTTCGCCCGGCACCGGCACGCTTACCAGAAAGACCGAACGCCATCCCTTCACCCAGCCGCGATAGGTGAGATCGAGATCCTCCGTGACGGTATCGCCCTTCCAGCCGCCACCGGCCTCGATGGCCTCGCGTTGCCAGATGCCGCAGGTGCCGTTGAATGGCAGCGGGTGGCCCGCCCAGTAACGTGTCGCCTGCTCGATGCCGAGATGGGCGTCGAGCGTCACCATCTGCATTTCGGTGAGGGCATTCACGTGCGGATTGAGAAAGTCGAAGCGCGCCTGAACGAAGGCCGTCTTCGGCTCTGCCACGAAGACGCGCATGCACTTGCGCAGGAAATCGACTGGCGGCACGTAGTCGACGTCGAACACGGCGAAGTAGTTGTGCGGCGTCTGCTGCATCGCCTCGTGCAGGGCGCCGCCTTTAAAGCCTGACCGGTCGGTTCGCTGCAGGGCCACCACGTCGAAGCCCTTGGCCCGCAGTTCGGCCGTCACCGTACGGGCGAGGTCCGCCGTCTCGTCGGTGCTGTCGTCGAGCAGCTGGATGTGAAGCTTGTCGCGCGGCCAGTCGAGCCTGGCCGCCGCCTCTACTCCGCGACGCAGCACCGGACCTTCGTTGAACGAAGGGATCTGAACCACAACGTGCGGCAGCTCGGCGTCGGGCGGCAGCCTTGTATCGAGCAGATCTTCCTCGTGCGCGAGGCCCCGCACGCGCAGGCGATGATTGAGCACGACCATGTAAAGCAGGCTGCCAATGAACGCCGCGAGCAGGGCGCAGCAGACCACGAACACTGTCGCGAGCAGCAGAGCGAGCGTAGCAATCAGCGCCACCGGTCAGGCTCCCGTCTTCGGCGTGCGGGTGAACTCTGTCTTCTTGCCGAAGGCCGCACCGACGATAGCACCGGCATTGGCCGCGGCCAGATATCCGATCACGCCCGGCACGCTGAGCGCCGTCGCGACATAGCGGCCGAGGGTGCCGCGCTGCAACCGGCGAAAGGCGCCCCATGTCGAGGCGAACAGGATGAACAGCGCCGCGACAAACCACAGCCAGAGCAGGAAGCGGAAGAATCCCGGCAGGCCTCCATGACCGAACGACGAGATGACCAACCCGACCGCGCCCACGACCAGCACCGGAAAGACGAGCTGCTGCCCCAGCGCCACCGTCGTCGTGAACTTGGCTTCGCCGGACAGGTCCGAACTCCAGATCGGCAGCAGCAGCTTCCGCGCGACCTGCACAAAGCCCTTCGACCAGCGGCTTTGCTGGACACGGAAATCGTCGACGTTCTGTGGCAACTCGCCCACGACGTGCGGCTCCATCAGGAACACGCCGCCCCAGCCCTTGAGATGCGTGCGCAGCACGAGGTCGAGATCCTCCGACAGCGTATCGTGCGACCAGCCCCCCGCCTCCTCCACCGCCGCGCGGCGCCAGATACCGCCTGTACCGTTGAACTGGAACGGCACGCCGCGACGGGCGCGCACGTCCTGCTCGACGGCGAAATGCGAGTCCTGCATCAGCCGCTGGGCGCGCGTCAGCCAGTTATGCTCGCCGTTGCCCCATTCGATGCGCGTCTGCACGAACGCAGCTTTTGGATTGGCCAACATCGCGGCCATCGTCCGCTTGAGCCAGTCGGGCGGCGGCACGAAGTCGGCATCGAATACCGCCACGTAGGGCGCGTCGTCGAGCGCCATGCCGGCAGCCAGCGCCCCCGCCTTGAAACCCGTCCGATCCGGGCGCCGCACATGCTCGGCGTCGACACCGTCCTTCCGCAGGCGCGCGATGGCGTGGACGGCGATGTCGGACGTCAGATCGGTGCTGTCGTCGAGCAACTGGATCCTCAGGCGATCGCGCGGCCAGTCGAGCGCACCGGCCGAGGCCAGGGCGCGCTCGACGACGGTTGGCTCGTTGTAGACCGGAAGCTGAACCAGCACCCTCGGCAGCTCGTCGGGCAATGGCGGCTGCTGCGCTTCAACCGGAGGCAACTCCGACAGCCAATACAGCAAGTAGAAATAATATCCCGCGATGGCGAATTGCGCGGCAAAGCACAGAAGCACGATCAGATCGACGAGCGAGAGCAGCACGATCAGGCCGCTCAGTGATAGTGGATCGGGACTTCGAAGCAGCGGCCGTCTTCGATATGCAGGCGTCGCGACGCCACGTCGAAGATACGCTCATCGTGCGTCGAGAGCACCACGGCGCACTTGGCGCGCAGGGCGAGATCCTTGAGTTGATCGACCACTAGCCGGCCGGCCACGCGATCGAGCGCCGAGGTCGGCTCGTCGGCGATGATCAGGTCGGGAAGGCCGATCATCACGCGCGCAATCGCCACGCGCTGCTGCTGGCCGCCCGAAAGCTCGTCAGGCCAGGCATCGGCCTTGTCACCGAGCCCCAGTATTCCCAGAAGATGGCGCGCGCGCTGCTCGTCCCAGGCCGGATCGGCAAGGGGTGTGGTCGCGACGCCTGCGACGACGTTCTGCAGGGCCGTCAGCGATGACAGGAGATTGCGTTTCTGGAAGAGAAAGCGCACCCGGTTGCGCAGGCTGTCCAGCTTGGCGCCCTGCAGGTCAGCCAAATCCGTGCCCAGCAGGCGCAGCTTGCCTTCCGACGGCCGCCGCATGGTGCCGAGGATCGTGAGCAGGGTCGTCTTGCCGGAGCCCGAAGGCCCGGTGACGATCACCAGCTCGCCTTCCCGAACGTGCATGTTGATGTCGAACAGCACGTCGGTGCGCTGCGGGCCTTCGCCGTAGTGGTGGTGGATGTCGACCGCCTCGACCACGGGCGGACCCAGGACATTGGTATCGGATGCCATCGATTACTCGAACAACATGATGGGATCGACCTTCCACAAACGGCGGATCGCGAACAGACTCGATACTGTCGTCATGATCAGAGACGCCACCAGCGCCACGATCATTTCCCTCAGCCCCATGGTCATGCCGAGGTGAATCGCCGCCTCCGCCGCGCCATAAAAGACGCGTGCCATGACGAATGCAACCAGGAAGGCAGGCGTGATGATCGCGGCACCGATCTGACCGATCATGAACAGGAAAAACCACCAGTCGTAGCCGAGACTTTTCAGGATGGCGTACTCGGGCAGATAGAAGCGGATGATCTGGTATTGCGCGTAGTAGATGAACACCATGCCGATCATCAGGCCCATGATGAAGCCGAGATCGGTGATGTAGCCGACCGGTGTCTCGCTCGACCAGTAGCTCTTTTCGCGGTTCTCGAATTCGGCGATCGTGATGACTTCGGCGCGTCCATTGAGCGCCTTGTTGAGCTGATCGCGCGTGGCGATGATATCGGCACCCGGCGCCAGGGAGACGCCGATGAACGCCGGGCGGTCGAGGTACCAGGACCCGAACACCTCGGCCATGGTCTCTTCCGACATGATGACGTTGCCGTCGTTCACGACATTCGGTCCGATCGCGACCGTGCCCACCACGAAAAGTTCGCGCAGCAACTGGCGATAGTCCGGAGGCCCGAGGACCGGTACTTCCTGGCCTTTGTCGGCGACTGCCGCGAGATCGCCGAAATAGGGGCGCGAATCTCGATCGAACAGAATGCGGCGCGTGGCGCGAAGCTTGTACAGATTTTCGCGCAGCTCCGGCACATCGATCGCCGGGCGCTCGACATCGAGGGCCCACCATGCAAGCTGGCGAGGCGCGTTCATGCCGGTGTGCTTGATCGACATGATGTCGAACCAGATCGGGGATGTACTTGCCACCGCCGAATTGGCCTCCACGATATCGCGCATGGACATCTGGACGTTGGCGTGGAGCTGCAGCGACTTGAAACCGGCGGAAACCAGAACCAGTTCGGACAAGACGGCACGGTGGATTCGGATCGACGAGTAATAGACGGCGCGCTCGATCCCGAGCTGGGCAAAGATCACCAGCAGGCTGGCGGTCACACCGGCCAGCGACAGGAGCGTGCTCGTCCTCTGCCGCCGCAGCTGCTGGGCGCCGAGCGGCATTTCCGCCGCTGTCCGGGCAGCCCTGCGTAGATGCGACAGAGACGCCTTCGGCAGCCATCGCCAAAGCTTGAGCGACGGCAAGGCGGGCAGCGCGAAGACCATCAGAGGAAGGTGACGCGTGTCTCGCGACCGAGGACCTGCGGCAGGCTGGCGAGATCGTCGAGATCGATCTCCACCTGCACGACGCGGCCATCTGTCGACGTGCCGCCGTCCGGCTCCACGCGTTGCATGCGCTTCACCGTCGGCGCGATGCGTCCAATCTTGCCCTTGTAGACCGTCGCGCTGCCGCGGAAGGTGATTTCAACCCTGCCGCCGGGCGACAGACGGGCGAGATGGACCTCGTCGACGTCGGCAAACACGTGCATCTGGCTCATGTCGACGATCTTCGCGATGCCACCGGCATTCACCCGCTCACCCTGCCGGGTGTGGAGCTGCACCACGACACCGTTCAGGGGCGACCGCACCAAGGCCTGCTCGCGCGAGACGCGCGCGTTGTCCACCTTGGCCGTCAGGATCGCGATATCGGTGTCCGATTGCTCGATGTCGGTGACGAGTGTTTCCTTCATGACGCGCAGCTTGGCTTGTTCACGCGCCAAGTCCTGCTGGGAGATGTTGAGCTCGATCTCCTTCATGTCCGGCTGCTTGCCCGAGCGCTGCAGTTCGAGCTTCTTGAGTTTCAGCTCCTCGGTCTTGCCCTTGACGACCACTTCCTGCATGGCGATCTCGGCCGTGCGATAGCCCGATACCATCGCTTCGCGCTGACGCTTGGCCTTCTCGAGGTCGCCCTCGGCGGTTCGCACCATGACGTCCGCCTTGGGATAGCTGGACATCACGCCGATGATTTCGTCGCGCTTCACGACCTGGCTCTCCGTGACCCGCAGCTCCATGAGGACGTTGCCGCCCTCCGAATTGCCGGCCAGCACCGCCGTTCCGGCCGGCGCGTCGGTATAGCCGCGGGAAATCAGCGGGCCGTTCGCCGTGATGGCATCCTGCGCGCTGCTGGTCTGTCGACTAGGCGCGATCCAAAGGCCAAGGGCGGCCACGGCGACAATTATCGCCACGCCCACTGCACTCCATCTGAATTTTTGCGCTCGCGCCATCCCTATCCGTATCCAAAATGCTACGTCAGACCGCTTCCGAATCAGAACGTGCTCGACGTGGTGACAGAACCCTTCGCGATGCCCACGATCGAGAACGTGCGATAGATGGCGGTCAGAATCTTGTTGTACTCATAAAGTGGCGCATTCGTGACGTAGAGCACATCACGGGCCTGGACCCCGAATTGCTGCGCCACAAAGATAGACACTGGCTGGTTCAGGTCCAGACGAAAAACCCGTCCCCGAGCATTGGGATTGTTCTGCAAGTCGCCCATCCGGAAGACAAAAACGCCGGTTTTGTTCGCCCGCTCGTCGTTCAGGCCGCTGACCGCCCCCAAGGCCTCGAGAAGGGTCATGTTGGTCTTGGTCAGTTCGACATTGCCGGCCTTGGCGACGGCGCCCAGCACTGTAAAAAGTCGCGAATTCGGCCGAACGACGATTTCATCGCCCTTCTGGACCGGAATATCGTGGCCGGCCAGCAACTCGGAATACTGGGCCTGAAGAATGGGCTGGCCGTTGCGCCGGACCACGACTTCCGCCTGGGCGGCGGCGGTATTGTTCAGCCCACCGGCGCGATTGATGGCGTCCACGACGGACCGGATGCCATCGAGGATGGACAGTCGGCCCGGATTTCGCACGTCGCCCGACACCATTATCGTGTGCGTGCGATCGGCAACGAATTCGACGATGACCTGAGGATCCTGTGCCTTGCCCTTGGCGGTCAGTTCGCCGGCGATCCGCTGTTCGATACGCGTGAGATCGAGACCGGCAACGGCCACCGTGCCGAGATAAGGAACGCCGATCGTGCCGTCGTCCGTCACGCGCTGGGCACCCAGATCGGCGCCAGGACGTTGAATCGTCGGGAATACGCTGCCTTCATAAGGTTCGAAGATACGGACCTTGAGCACGTCGCCCGGAGCGACGGCGATACGGCCACCGGCCGAAAGGCCGCTGGTCACCGACGGCACATCGACAGTCGCCGGAGGCCTGTAGGCCACGACGGTGGTTGGCGTGAGATCGATCACGTCGAACGGCAATGCCTCGGTGGTACGAGAGCTTGCATCGTTCATCCACGGGCCGTCTCCGGGAATAGCCTGGCAACCGGCAACGATACCAAAACCAAGGACAATGGCAGTGGGTCGCGCGATGGCGCGCAGCCAGCTCCAAATTGTCAAATTCGCCTCTCCGTGCAGAACGGTCGGCACGATGCCGTCCAGCGTCTCTTTGGTCTTGCCCCAGCCGATACTGTAATTACCCTGTCGCACCGCGCGGGTGCAAGCTCTCGACAGGCTTCGCTAACAGGCCGGATTGGAGCCGAACCGTTGCTTCCTCTACCGATTCGGCGACGTCCAGCAGCCTGGAAAATCCGCTGACCACAAGGCAATCTGCCGCAGCACCGCCAAACCGGCAAAAAACAATCCGGGCGCCGGCGATTTGGGCATGATGCAGGATGCCCGCAAGCGCACGTACGCCCGCGGCCCCCATATAAGTCACCTTGACGCCATCGACGATCACGCGCCCGCCCGGCACGATCCTGCTCAGGATCGATTGCTCGATGAGTTCCGCCGTCGTGGAATCGACACAGTCGGGCAGATCCACGACCTCGATGTCTCTGGACATATCCACGGCATTCAATACGGCCGGCTCCGGCAATTCATCCCCGAGTTCGCCCGCGCCCGTCGTACGCCATTGCCCGCCGAGATCGGTGCCACGCCAGATGATCGCGCGACTGCTCAGCGCACTGATCATGAGAACCGGCGCGAGGCTTTCTCGAACGAGGGTTGCCGCGGCCGCGCGCCAACCGAACGCCAGCCCATGCCGCGACATGAACCATTTCTCCCCTGCCATCCAGAGCAGCGCGTGCACGACCGCGCACCCGGCCACGATTTCGACATCCACTCCCGCGCCGATCAGTCCCGCGGTGCCGGCGATCCCGGAGAGCAGCCATCCGATGACGGGTTCCCAAACAACCAGCGGCCAGACCGGGAGATGCATCCTCGTGCGCGCCCAGCGTACCTGGCGCCGCCACACGACCGGCCATTCGCGTGCCCCGAGCGGCAGGCGCACCATGAAATCGCCCAGGGTCGTCTTTAATCCGAGCTCACGCACCGAGCGGGTCACGGAATAGTCGTCGGCGATCCAGCGATTGAAACCGCGCCAGTTGCCGATCCGCTGCAGCGTATCGCGTGAGATCAGGGTAACGCCGCCGGAGGCGACGGTTATGCCGATCCGATCGGCCGCAAGGAGGAAGCGCGCCTGCTGGCTGTCGATATAGGAGCGTTCGAGTTCCGCGGCGAAATTGCCGGGCGCTTCTCCTGCCTTGAGGGCGAGAACAAGCCCGACGGAATCGGACAGCGGCAGCGCGGCACGGCGCAGGTTCTCGGCATCGAGCAGAATGCCCGCGTCGCACAAGGCCACGAGTGGACGGCTTGCCGCCTCGAGCCCCTTGCGCACATTGTTCATCTTGGGATTGAAGGTGGTGTCGTTGCCGACCAGGATCGGTGCGTCGGGCCACAGGGTGCGCACCGGCACCACCGCTCCATCGTCATCCGAAGCCACGCAGATCAGCACTTCGGCGCCAGCGGCGGACAGCGCCATCAAGGCCTGCACGTACGCACTCGAAGCGTCCGAAGCACCGCTCATCGGTGCGACGATCGAGAAATCGGCGGGAGAGCGGCTGACGGCGGACAGACGATCGGGAGGCGGTCGTCGCTGGCCGGCCAATATGGCGGTTGCCCAATGCAGCGCGGTGCTCGCCGTCCACCAGCCGAGGCCTGCCCACGCCAGGGCGCCTGCTGCCATGCGCTGCTACTCGCTTGCCGAGAAGCGGTGGACGTCGTCCTTTTCCACCAGCAGGGCGCGGTGATAGTTGCGGATCACCGTGCTCGGATCGCCCTGCTCGCGGATGCGGCCTTCCTCGATCCAGATCGCGCGCGTGCACAGCCGGCGGACCTCCGCCATCGAATGCGAGACGAAGAGCAGCGTGCCGGTCTTGCGGAAATTGTCGATCCAGTCGAGGCACTTGCGCTGGAAGGCGGCATCGCCGACGGCCAACGCCTCGTCGACGACGAGAATCTCGGCTTCGACGTGGGCGCAGATCGAGAAGGCAAGCCGCGTGCGCATGCCCATCGAATAGTGCTTCACCGGCTGATCCATGTAGTCGCCGATGCCCGCGAACTCCGAGATCGAACTGAATTTGCGCAGCACCTCGGACCGCTTGAGCCCGAGCACCGCGCCGCCGATCATCACGTTCTCGCGGCCTGACAGCTCGAGATCGAAGGTGGAGCCCAGCGCCAGCACGGGGGCAATGCGTCCTGTCACCCTGAGCTCGCCATGAGACGGCAGCGTCATGCCGCAGATCACCTGGAGCAAGGTCGATTTGCCACAGCCGTTGCGGCCAAGGATGCCGATACTTTCACCGCGCCGGACCTCGAGATCGATGTCGCGCAGCACCCAGAACGGCTTGAAGAACGATTTCCACCAGCCGAACATGACCTGCTTCAGCCAATCGTTGCGCCGGGCATAGAGCTGGTAAGCCTTGCCGAGACTCTTGGTCCTGACAACGATGTCAGATGACGTCGACAATGACATTCCGATACCTGTCGAAGAACCAATAGCCGAAGTAGAACGTGAACACCGACGTTGCGATCGTCCAGAGATAGACACGCAGGTCCGGCAGCTTCCCGAGCAGAACGATGTCGCGCATGACCTCGACGTATCCGGTGAGCGCGTTGGCGTAGATCCAAAAATCCCACGGCGCCGGCAGCATGGTGTGCGGATAGAACACCGGCGTCGCAAACATGAACAGCGGCGCAACGTTGATCATCAGGTACCCGGCATCGCGCGTGAAGGCGCCGATCGCGCACAGGAACCAGGACATGCCGACCAGGAAAGCGATGAAGGGGATCAGGATGAACGGCAGGAGCAGCACCGTGAGCGGCAGGCTGTGCACGACACTGGCCTGGAAGATCAGCAGCACAGTGATCGAGATCAGCGTGTAGGCTGTCGCGCGAAGCGTCGAGATGACCGCCAGCATGTCGCTCGGGAAGATCGTCTGCTTGATGAAGTGCGTGTATTCGTGCAGCAGCATCGGCGCACGAAAGGCCATCTCGGACCAGAAGTTGAAAACGACAATGCCGCTGAGGATGAACAGGGCGTAATTGACGCCCGGATTCTTCGTCACCGAATACATCGCCGGCATTTCGAGCTTGCTCGAGAAGAAGAACGTATAGACCGCGATCGCCAGCAGCGGCGCCACGATCGCCCACACCCAGCCCGCGATCGATCCCTTGAATCGCTCGCTCATTTCACGGCGCAGGATCGCGGCGATCAGGTCCTGATGATGCCACATCTGCAGGAACGGCTTGGTGAAGAATCCCACCAGGCGTTGCGCGAGGCCGGCATTCTCGACCACGATCTGTTTGCCGTTGACGACGTTCACCGACGGCATGAGCCGCGCTTCTCCCTAGTGGGTCCAGTGGTGGGCCCGGTTGGTGTCGAACCAACGACCCTCTGATTAAAAGTCAGATGCTCTACCGTTGAGCTACGGGCCCGCCCCGGCATTGCGCCGCAGGCCGAAACCCCGCGCGGCGCTCGTATAAGGTGCGACAGCCCCATGGTCAACGCAGCCGCACAGGGGGGCAATTCGCCGAAAACTTCTTTTTCAGGCGCTGGAAGACCTTTTTGGACACGAATTGCGAGGTGTCCCCGCCCAGCCGGGCAATATCCTTGACCAGCGAGGAGGAGATGAACTGGTGCCGGTCGGATGCCATCAGAAAGATGGTTTCCACGTTGGGCTCCATGCGGGCATTCATGTTGGCCATCTGGATTTCGTACTCGAAGTCCGAAACCGCGCGCAGCCCACGGATGATCACCCCGGCGTTCACCTGACGTGCGAAATGGATCAGCAGCCCCTCGAACGGCACGACCTCGATGCGGTCGCGATCGGCCTGTGGAAAGTCCGCGATGTCTTCCTTGATGATCTCGATCCGCTCCTCGAGGGAGAACAGCGGCCCCTTGCCGATATTGATGGCCGGCCCGATCACCAACTTGTCGACCAGGCGCAAGGAGCGCCGGATCACTTCCATGTGCCCGCTCGTGATGGGATCGAACGTGCCCGGATACACACCCGTGCGTTCCACGGCCATGATTCCCCCTCGTTTTCCGACAATGAGTGCGCCGGTTACAGCGGCGAAGTCTTAGCGACACGGGCCGGCCTTATCCACCGTTTGTTTCGGAATGGTCTTCGCCATTTCCGCTTGCACTGCCATTGGCGCCGCCATCGGCCTCGTCATCCTCACCGATGCGGATCGCGGAGACGACACGCTCGCCCTCGCTGACATTGACGATGCGCACGCCGCGCGTGCCACGTCCCGCGATGCGAACGCCGTCGACCGGGCAGCGGATCAACGTACCCGCGTCGGTGACCAGCATGATCTGCTCGCTCTGCTCGATCGGGAAGGCGGCCACGACCTGTCCGCCCTTGGCCAGGTTCATCAGCTCGACGCCTTTGCCGCCGCGTCCCGTGACGCGGTACTCGTAGGCCGAGGTCCGCTTGCCGAAGCCCGACGAAGCAACGGTCAGCACGAACTCTTCCTTCTCCTGCAATTCCTTGAAGCGCTCCGGCGACAGGGTCGTCGCGGCTGCAGCGGCCTCCTCGGCCGCAGGCGCCGCCTCTTCCTCGCCGTTCTCGGAGGCGTTCTCGGCCTGGTTCTCCTGCTGGCGCAAGGCACGCGACTGGCGCAGATAGGCGTCGCGATCTTCGGTCGTGATGCCCTTGCCGCTGTCGACCAGGGACATCGAGATCACCTCGTCGCCTTCTGCCAGCGCGATGCCGCGCACGCCGGTCGAGTTGCGGCTGGCGAAGACACGCACGGTGGAGACCGGAAAGCGCATGGAGCGGCCGAGCCTGGTCGCCAGCAGCACGTCCTGTTCCTCGGTGCACACGCCGACCCCGATCAGGCGGTCGCCGGCATCCTCGCCCTCGAACTTCATGGCGATCTTGCCGTTCTGGTTCACGTTCACGAAGTCGCCGAGCTCGTTGCGGCGCACGCCGCCGCGCGCGGTCGCGAACATGACGTTGAGCGTCGTCCAGCTCGCCTCGTCCTCCGGCATCGGCATGAAGTTCGTGATGGTCTCGCCTTCGGCGAGCGGCAGCAGGTTCACGAACGCCTTGCCCCGCGCCTGCGGGGCGCCGAGCGGGAGACGCCAGACCTTGAGTTTGTAGACGATGCCGCGGCTGGAGAAGAACAGCACCGGCGTGTGGGTGTTGGCGACGAACAGCGAGGACACGAAATCGTCCTCGCGCGTGGCCATGCCCGACCGGCCCTTGCCGCCGCGGCGCTGCGCACGATAGGCCGACACCGGCACGCGCTTCACGTAGCCGCCGTGCGTGACCGTGACGACCATATCTTCGCGCTGGATCAGGTCCTCGATGTCCTGCTCGAACTCGTTGTCGACGATCTCGGTCCGGCGCGGCGTGGCGAACTGATCCTTGATCTCGATCAGCTCCTTGCGCATCAGCGCGAACAGCTTGTCGCGGTCGCCCAACAGCTCGAGATAGCCCTCGATCAGCTTGGCGACCTCGCCCAGTTCCTCGGCGATCTTGTCGCGTTCGAGACCGGTCAGGCGTTGCAGGCGCAGTTCCAGGATGGCACGCGCCTGGATCTCGGAGAGCTTGTAGGTGCCCTCGGCGGAGACCTCGCGGCCCGGTTCGGCGATCAGCGCGATCAACGACCCGACTTCCGACGCCGGCCAGTCCTTGGCCATCAGGCGCTCGCGCGCCACGACGGGATCGGGCGAACGGCGGATCAGCTCGATCACCTCGTCGATGTTGGCGACGGCGATGGCGAGACCGACCAGCACATGGGCGCGGTCGCGGGCGTGGTTGAGCTCGAACTTGGTGCGCCGCGTGATCACCTCGGCGCGGAAGCGGATGAACGCCTCCAGCAGCTCCTTGATGCTCATCAGCTTCGGACGGCCGCCGTCGAGGGCAAGCGCGTTGATGCCGAAGGACGTCTGCAGCGGCGTGAAGCGATAGAGCTGGTTCAGCACCACGTCGGCCATGGCGTCGCGCTTGAGTTCGATCACCAGGCGCACGCCGTCGCGATCGCTCTCGTCGCGGATCTCGGAGATGCCCTCGACCTTCTTGTCGCGCACCACCTCGGCGATGCGCTCGTGCAGGCGCGCCTTGTTCTCCTGATACGGAATCTCGGAGACGATGATCGACTCGCGGCCGGAGCGGTTTTCCTCGACCCGCGTCTTGGCGCGCATGATCAGCGAGCCGCGGCCCAGTTCGTAGCCGGCGCGGATGCCGTTGCGGCCCAGGATGATGCCGCCGGTCGGGAAGTCCGGACCCGGCACGTATTCCATCACCTGCTGGATGGTCAGTTCGGGATTGTCGATCAGCGCACAGCAGGCATCGATCAGTTCGCCCAGATTGTGCGGCGGGATGTTGGTCGCCATGCCGACGGCGATGCCGCCCGCGCCATTGGCCAGCAAATTCGGGTACGCCGCCGGCAGAACCGTCGGTTCGCTCTCGCGCTCGTCGTAGTTGGGCTGGAACTCGACGGTGTCCTTGTCGATGTCGGCCAGCAGCGTCTCCGACACTGCCGACATGCGCGCTTCGGTGTAGCGCATGGCCGCCGCAGGATCGCCATCCATCGAGCCGAAGTTGCCCTGGCCCGAAATCAAGGGCAGGCGCATCGAGAAATCCTGCGCCATGCGCACCATGGCGTCGTAGATCGCGCTGTCGCCGTGCGGGTGATACTTGCCCATCACGTCGCCGACGATGCGCGCGGACTTGCGGAAGGGGCGCGTCGAATCGTAACCGCCCTCCTTCATCGCGTAGAGGATGCGGCGCTGCACCGGCTTCAACCCGTCGCGCGCATCGGGCAGCGCGCGCGACACGATCACGCTCATCGCGTAATCGAGGTAGGAGCGTTTCATCTCCTCTTCGATGGTGATCGGCGCGATGTCGTGCGGAGATTGGGGCGGCGGCTCGTCAGAAGGCGGCGGCGGCAGGATCGTATCGTCGCTCACAAATTTCCTTGGTTTTTTGCTCGTTTTTGTGGCTCCGCCGGGGGTTCCGCGGAGAGGAGCGGCACCCTACCAAACCAGCCCCCGAACACCAACTAAAAACGTCCCAGAAAGAGCCCTTTAACTTATTGATTTTATTAAGTAAATTTCACCTGAAATTCGTCCTGAAAAAGGCCCCGGAATGGCCCCCAAACCAGCCCCGTCAAAACCTTCGGTCGCGGTCTTCGACATGGGTGGCGTGCTGCTCGACTGGAACCCGCGGCACCTCTATCGCAAGTTGATCGCCGACCCCGCCGAAATGGAGCGCTTCCTGGCCGAGGTCACCACGTCGCGATGGCATAGCGATCAGGATCACGGCGGCGACCCGGCGACGGCCACGCAACGGCTGCGGGCCCAGCACCCGGGCAAGGAGGCGCTGATCGAAGCCTTCTACGCGCGCTTCGACGAGATGTGCGATCACAGCTTCCCGGAGATGGCCGAGCTGGTCGAACACCTGCACGCGGCGGGCACGCCGCTCTATCTTCTGTCCAATGCGCCCGCCTTCATGGACGCGTGGCTGCGCGGGCCGGCGCATCGACGCCATCCCTTCATCGGCCGGTTCAGCGATTACATCGTCTCGGGTCTCGTCCTGCAGTCCAAACCCGACGCCGCGATCTATCGCCTGGCCTGCCGGGCGGGAGCGTTCGAGCCCGGCGACGCGGTGTTCATCGACGACGTGCTGGCCAACGTCGACGGCGCGCGAGCCATCGGCATGGCGGGCATCCACCATCGCTCGGCGGCGGAAACCATCGCCGAATTGCGGGCGCTCGGCCTGCCGGCATGAAGCTGCCGCCGCAGCTCGCCGGCCTGCCACAGCCGATCTACTTCTTCGACGGCTATTGCGTGCTGTGCAGCGGCTTCGTCAATTTCTGCCTGAAGCACGATGGCGACGGATTGCTGAGATTTGCCTCGACGCAGTCCGTGCTCGGGCAACATGTCGCCCAGACTCTTGGCCTGCCCTTCGGCACGCTCGATCGCACCATCCTGCTCATCGAGGACGACCAGGCCTTCCTGCAATCGACCGCCGCCCTGCGGTCGCTGCGCCATCTCAGAGGGTGGCCGCGCTGGCTACAGCCACTCTCGGCGATCCCGGCATTCGTGCGTGACCCGGTCTATGACCTGGTCGCGCGCAATCGCTATCGCTGGTTCGGGCATCGGCCAAGCTGTCACCTGCCGACGCCGCAAACCCGCGATCGGTTTATCGATCTGTAGAACAGCTGCTCAGAACGGAATGTCGTCGTCGAGCTCGGCCTTGCTGCGCGCCGGCGTACGGCCGCCGCTGCTGGGCGCCGCCGCCATCGCGCTGCCGCCGCCCATCTCGTCGTCCATGCCGCCGCCCATACCACCGCCCATGCCGGCGCCGTCACCGCCGCGTCCGTCGAGCATGGTGAGCTGGCCGCCGAAACGCGGGATGACGACCTCGGTCGTGTAGCGTTCCTGGCCGCTCTGGTCCGTCCACTTGCGGGTCGTGAGCTGGCCTTCGAGATAAACCTTGGCGCCCTTCTTCAGATACTTCGTGGCGACCTCGCCCAGCTTGTCGTTGAAGATCACGACGCGGTGCCACTCGGTGCGCTCCTTGCGCTCGCCGCTCGTGCGGTCGCGCCAATTCTCCGACGTCGCCACCGACATGTTCACCAGGGATCGTCCGTCCTGCATGGGCTTGGTCTCGGGGTCGCGCCCCAGATTGCCGACGAGGATGACTTTGTTGACGCTGCCCGCCATGGGGGCCTCCTTCGCATTCCCGGTGCCGCGGGACGCAGCACCTACCTCACGAGGCGGAACCTACTCCGGGCCGCCTGTGAACAGCCACCGATTTTGGGTTGTATCGTGAGGAGAGCTCATGATGCCCCTCCGCGAATTCATTGGTCCCTCTTCGGGACCATCCGTATGTTTTGGCCATGAAAGACACCTTCCACGTTCCCCAGGTCTCGCGCGGCCAGGCCTACGCCATGCTCTCGGGCGCGGCGCTGATGATGACCATCGGAATGGGCCTGCGGCAAAACCTCGGCCTCTTCCAGGCCCCGGCGGCCCGCGACCTCGGGATCGCCATCTCCGACTTCGCGCTCGCGATCTCCGTCCAGCAGGTCGCCTGGGGCGTCAGCCAACCCTTCGCAGGCGTGCTTGCCGACAAATACGGCACGCGCTGGGTCTCGCTCGTGGGCTGTCTGATCTACATCGTCGGACTGATCCTGACGGCCACCGCCACCAGCACGCTGCCGATCGTGATCGGCGCCGGCGTGATGATCGGCGTGGCGTTGGCCTGCACGACCTCCGGCATCACCGCCAACATCGCCGCGCGCGTCGTGGCCCCGACCAGGCGCACGCTGGCGTTCGGCATCGTCTCAGCGGCAGGATCCGTCGGGACCATGCTGACCGCGCCGGTCGCCGCCTACATGCTGAACCACGACGGCTGGCGCGCGGGCCTCTGGGTGTTCGTGATCATCGCCATCGCCATGCTTCCGGCGGCCTTCGTCGGCAGCGGCGCGGATCGCCTGCCCAACGGCCGTACGACCGACCGCGACCTCACGCTTGGCAACGCGCTGGGCGAAGCCGGCCGGCACACGGGCTACGTCGTGATGTCGATCGCCTTTTTCGTGTGCGGCCTGCAGCTCGTGTTCCTGACGACCCATCTGCCCACCTATCTCGCGCAGTGCGGCATGGACCCGTCCTACAGCGCCATCGCGCTGATGCTGATCGGCGGCTTCAACATCATGAGCTCCTGGGTGTTCGGCTGGCTGGGCGACCGGTATCCCAAGCGCCTGCTGCTGGGCGCGATCTACCTCGTCCGCTCGGCTGCTCTCGCCGCCTTCTTCTCCTATCCGCCGACGCCGCTCACGGTCGTGGTCTTCGCCGCGGTTATGGGCAGCCTGTGGCTGGGCGTGATCCCGCTGGTCAACGGGCTGGTGGTCCAGATCTTCGGCCTGCGCTTCCTGTCGACCCTGACCGGCATCGCCTTCCTCAGCCACCAGGCGGGCTCGTTCCTGGGCGCCTGGGGCGGCGGCTATCTGTTTGATCTCATGGGCTCGTACGACCTCGCCTGGAAGATCGGGGTGCTGGTGGGCTTGGCGGCCGGCACGATGCAACTCCTGATGAACGACAAGCCGACGGCGCGGATTGCCGCACAAACCGCGACTGCCTGACATTTCCTGACATCGGACTGGTGAATAGGTCTGTGGATAGCCATATGCGCTGATCCCCGCGCCCCGCGCTATTGTCGGACCCACATGGCCAAGTCCCGCTTACCCTCCGCCGAGCCCCTCCGCTGCATCTCCGTGCGCGGGGCCCGCGAGCACAATCTCAAGAACGTCGATATCGACTTGCCGCGCGACAAGCTGGTGGTGATCACCGGCCTGTCGGGATCGGGCAAGTCTTCGCTCGCCTTCGACACGATCTACGCCGAGGGCCAGCGCCGGTACGTCGAAAGTTTGTCAGCGTACGCCCGTCAGTTCCTCGAGTTGATGCAGAAGCCGGACGTCGATTCGATCGAGGGCCTCTCGCCCGCCATTTCGATCGAGCAGAAGACGACCTCGCGCAACCCGCGCTCGACGGTCGGCACCGTCACCGAGATCTACGACTATCTGCGCCTGTTGTTCGCGCGAGTGGGCATCCCGTATTCGCCTGCGACCGGCCTGCCGATCGAGAGCCAGACCGTCTCGCAGATGGTCGACCGCATCAAGACGATGAAGGACGGCACGCGCCTCTACCTGATGGCGCCGATCGTGCGCGGCCGAAAGGGCGAATACCGCAAGGAGCTGCAGGAACTCTCCAAGAAGGGATTCCAGCGCGTCAAGGTGGACGGCAAGCTCTACGAGATTTCCGAGGCGCCGACGCTCGACAAGAAGTTCAAGCACGACATCGACGTGGTCGTCGACCGCATCGTCGTGAAGCCCGACCTCGGCAACCGCCTGGCCGACTCGATCGAGACTGCGCTCGCCCTGGCCGAAGGCCTCGCGGTCGCGGAGAACGCCGACACCGGCGAGCGCACCGTCTTCTCCGCGCGCTTCGCCTGCCCCGTGTCCGGCTTCACCATCGAGGAGATCGAGCCGCGCCTCTTCTCGTTCAACGCCCCGCAGGGTGCCTGCCCGGTGTGCGACGGCCTCGGCGTGAAGATGTTCTTCGACCCCGAGATGGTCGTGCCGGACGATCGCCTGTCGCTGGCCGAGGGCGCCGTGGCGCCGTGGGCGGATTCGTCAGGCCAGTACTACCAGCAGACGCTCGAGAGCATCGCCAAGCACTTCAAGGTCAAGATGACCACGCCGTGGAAAGACCTTCCCAAGAAGGTCCGCGACACGATCCTGAACGGCAGCACCGGCGACTCGATCGCCATGCGCTACGACGACGGCATCCGCCAGTACCAGACGACCAAGCCGTTCGAAGGCGTGATCCCCAACCTCGACCGGCGCTGGAAGGAGACCGACTCCTCCTGGGTGCGCGAGGAGCTGGAGCGCTTCCAGCACGAGGCCAAGTGCGAGGCCTGCGACGGCCAGCGCCTCAAGCCCGAAGCGCTGGCGGTGAAGATCGCCGGCCTCAACATCAGCCAGACGACCGAGTTCGCGATCGGCGACGCGGTGAAGTGGTTCCTCGACCTGAAGTCGAAGCTGACGCCCAAGCAGCGCGAGATCGCCGAGCGTATCCTGAAGGAGATCAACGAGCGGCTGGGCTTCCTCGACAACGTCGGCCTCTCCTACCTCAACCTCAACCGCACCTCGGGCACGCTGTCGGGCGGCGAGAGCCAGCGCATTCGCCTGGCCTCGCAAATCGGCTCCGGCCTCACCGGCGTGCTCTACGTGCTGGACGAGCCGTCGATCGGCCTGCACCAGCGCGACAACGACCGCCTGCTGAAGACGCTGACGCGCCTGCGCGACCTCGGCAACACCGTGCTGGTCGTCGAGCACGACGAGGATGCGATGCGCGCCGCCGACCATCTCGTCGACATGGGCCCCGGTGCTGGCGCCCTGGGCGGCAAGGTGATCGCCGAAGGCACGCCCGAAGAGGTGATGCAGAACAGCGCCAGCCTCACCGGCCAGTATCTCTCCGGCTTCCGCCAGATCCCGGTGCCGAAGGTGCGCCGCCAACCGACGGGTACGCCTGACGGCAAGTCCGGCCGCTGGCTCACGATCAAGGGCGCAAGCGAGAACAATCTCCAGAACGTCACGGCCAGCATCCCGCTCGGCACCTTCACCTGCGTGAGCGGCGTGTCGGGCAGCGGCAAGAGCACGCTGATCGTCGAGACGCTCTACAAGGCGCTCGCCAAGCGGCTGAACAACGCGCGCGAACATGCTGGCGCCCACACCGCGCTCGAAGGCGTGGGCCATCTCGACAAGATCGTCGACATCGACCAGTCGCCGATCGGCCGCACACCGCGGTCCAACCCCGCGACCTACACCGGCGCCTTCTCGCCGATCCGCGACTGGTTCTCGCAACTTCCGGAATCGACCGAGCGCGGCTACAAGGCCGGCCGCTTTTCGTTCAACGTCAAGGGCGGCCGCTGCGAGGCCTGCCAGGGCGACGGCGTCATCAAGATCGAGATGCACTTCCTGCCCGACGTCTACGTCCAGTGCGACGTCTGCAAGGGCAAGCGCTACAACCGCGAGACGCTCGAGATCCTGTTCCGCGGCAAGTCGATCGCCGACGTGCTCGACATGACGGTCGACGAGGGCTGCGAGTTCTTCAAGGCCGTGCCGGTGATCCGCGACAAGTTGCTGACCCTGCAACAGGTCGGGCTGGGTTACGTCCACATCGGTCAGCAGGCGACCACGCTGTCCGGCGGCGAGGCTCAGCGCGTGAAGCTCGCCAAGGAGCTGTCGCGCCGCGCGACCGGCCGCACCTTCTACATCCTCGACGAGCCGACGACGGGCCTGCATTTCGAGGATGTGCGCAAGCTCCTCGAGGTGCTGCATCGCCTGGTCGAGGGTGGCAACACGGTGCTGGTGATCGAGCACAATCTCGAAGTCATCAAGACCGCCGACTGGGTCATCGACATGGGGCCGGACGGCGGCACCGGCGGCGGCCGTGTGGTGGCCGAGGGTCCGCCGGAAGAGATCGTGAAAATGCCGGAGAGCTTCACCGGGCAATATCTCGCGCGCATGCTGCCGCGCAGCTCGGCGGCCAAGAAGAGGGCCTGATTGCCCGGGCCGCGCACCACGCTGAGCGTTCGCCAGAGGATCGAGACGATCACCGGCGAACGATCGGCCTGGCGCTTCCGGCCGCACTATCACGCAGGCGACGAGGTCGTCCGGATCACGGCGGGACGCGCGCGGCTGCGGCTGCCTCACACCTCGCGCGATGTGCACGCCGGCGACACGGTCGTCGTGCCCGCGGGCACGATCCATCGCTTCGAACCTGTCGATTCCGAAGGCTGGGCCTTCACGTCGGACTTCATCGTGCATCCCGCCCCGCCGCGCCCGGCAACGCGCGACGATGAGCGGCTGGTCGCCCGTGCGATCGAGTTGCTGACCCGACGCGAAGGTTTGCGCAGCGATCCCGATGAGCTGGCGAAGGCTCTTCATGTTTCGGGCGGCCATCTCGCCCGCACGTTTCACCGCGTCACCGGCACGGGCCTGCACAACTTCCATGTCCTCATGGTGCTGCAGAAGGCGAAGGCCCTGCTGCGCGACGGTGCTCCGCCTGCCGCCGCGGCCTTCGACACCGGCTTCTACGATCAAGCGCATCTGAACCGCGAGTTCGTGCGCACCTACGGGTTCACGCCCAAGGCCTTCAGGCAGGCCTGGTCAGATCCATCCAAGACGGGCTGAGCCCTCGCCGGCATGCTGGTCGGCATGAGCACAGAAACACCCCGCTACACCATCGTCCCCGTCGCCCAGCGCCGGGCCTACTGGATCGGCGGCCAACACCAGGCCGTGATCGCGGGCGCCGCCGAAACCGGCAAGCGCTACGCCCTCTCCCATTCGACCATCGCCGTGGGCGGCGGTGCCGCCGAGCATCACCACAGCCGCGAGGCCGAAGCCTTCTATGTGATCGCGGGCACCATCCGCTTCTCGCTGGAAGGCCGCGAGGTGATCCTGAACAAGGGCGATTTCCTGCACGCCGAGCCGGGGCTCAAGTACAGCTTCGAGGTCCTGCCCCCCGACACCTGCGAGGTCCTGATCCTCTACGCGCCGGGCGGTCTCGAGCGCTTCATCGCCGAAGCCGGCATCGCCGCCGCCGATGGCGAGGCGCGTTCCATCGCGGAAGCGCAACAGGTCTTCGACGCAGCCCCCGCCTACGGCGTGCACTACGCGGCATCGAAGAAGTGACCACTGTCGTCCTGAGCGCAGCGAAGGACCTCATGGAACGATCACATACGGGCGGCGAATAAGTAGTTAGTGGCAGGCGTCAGGTCCTTCGCTACGCTCAGGACGACAAAGAAGCTTGATTCTGCTTCGCGCGTTCCCATCTCGCGGCATCGGGGACCCGGACCCGAGGCACGAGACAGTCGGGCCGAAGCGCGGGGGCCTCGGGAGACGCTGCACGGTGGGGCAGATCGAGGGGGCAGATCGAGCGGGGCAACGGCAGTTGGCGCAATTGGCGCTACCCCGCTACCCATCGCGCTTTCCGTTTTCCCGTTATTTTAACGGGCGACTCTCTTCCAGCTGATCTCGCCCAGGTCGTAACCGAACTGGCGTTCGACGACCGCGGGCGTCGCATCGGAGGCGTCGCCCGTCCGCGCGGCGACGCGCGCCTGGGCGACCTCCTTGGGAATATCGAGCCACGTGCCCTCGAAGGGCACATCGACCTTGGCGGCCAATGCTTCTGCCGCCGCCCGCTCCTCAGGCTTCGCGAATACCGCATCGAGGACGACGCTGTGACCGGCCCGGAGCGCTTGTCCGGCACGATCCAGCATCGCGGCATAGACCTGGGCCGAGGACTCGGGCGTGTAGCTGCCGGCCGGCATACGCGCTTGCAGCGGAATGCCTGCCAGGCGCTTGCGCTCGACGTCGCTGCGCACCACGACCGCGCCCGGCGCGCGGCCGATCTCGGGGGCAATCTCGAGGGCGTAGGTCGTCTTGCCGCTGCCGGAGAGGCCTCCCACGGCCATGAGCCTGGGCGGTGAAGGCTCGAGGAAGATCATGGCCGAGCGCTGATAGGCCCGGGCCGGCGCGTTGTCGGCGCCGCTGACGGCGGTGACGGACGAATCGACATAGGCTCGGATGCAGGCCCGCCGCGCGAGGAACATCGGCAGGAGCGCCAGCGCCTCGTGGTGCGGCGCGCCGGGCAGATCGGCGATGCGCCACAGCCATTCGTTCAGCAGCCGGTTGGCCAGCGGCCGCAGGCCGCGATGGCAGAGATCCATCAGCGTGAAGGCGATGTCGTACATCACGTCGATGTTGGCGATGCGCTCGGAGAACTCGATGGCATCGAACGGCATCGGCTGGCCGTCGATCAGCACGATGTTGCGCAGGTGGAGATCGCCATGGCAGCGCCGGATGGCACCCGCCGTCACGCGGCGCGCCACCAGGTCCAAAAAAGGTTCCAGCGCGCCCGGCAGCGCGACGGCGAGTTTCCGGCTGATCTCCGTATCGAGGCGGTCGCCGTGATCGGTCACCTGCCTGACATCCGAAGCGACCGAGTCCCGATAGGCGTCGGGTTGGCAGAAGCTGCCCCGGATCACCGGCAGGCTGTCGTGAACCTGCGCCACGCGCGCCCCCAGTGCGGCCATCAGTGCCGGCGTCAACGCACCCCGCTCGGCCATCTGGTCGAACAGGCAGGTCTCGTCGAAGCGACGCATGACGACCAGCCAGTCGGCCGCATCACCCGGCTTCTCGTTCAACTCGCCCAGGACGAGCGCGGGCGTGCGCCGAACCGGCATCGTGCCGAGATAGATTTCCGGCGCCATGCGCTGGTTGAATTCTACTTCGGCGGCGCACATTGCCGCCCGGCGCTCCACCGTCGAGAAATCCATGTACGGGAACTTCACCGCGCGCTTCATCTTGTAGCCGCGATCGCCGGACAGGAAGACCACGGCACCGTGCGTGTCGATCTTCTTCGCCGGCGCGAGGCGTTTGGCGAGAAAGTCGATCACCTCCGACTGATCCTCGACGACAAAGGAAGGACGAGCGGCCATCGTTCAGTCGGTCGAGACGTGCGGTTCGCCGTCGTTCCACGGGTCGATATGCAGGATGACTTCCGACCGCGGGAATGCCTCGAGGATCGCGGCTTCGATGCTGTCGCCCATGACGTGGGCCCGGCCGAGCGACATGTTGGGATGAAACACGACGTGCAACTGGATGAATGTCGTCAGGCCGGCCGAGCGGGTGCGCAGGTCGTGCGCGCTGCGGACGCCCGGCTGCGCCAGAACGATGTCGAGGATCTTCTTTCGGTCCACATCGGGCAACTCACGATCCATGAGCACGTCGATGGAGGACCGGGCGATCGACCAGGCGCTGGTCGCCAGATAGATCGAGACGCCGCTCGCGACGACGAGATCGATGACCGGCTGGTCGAGGCGGGTGGCCAGTAAGATGCCGATGCCGACGGCGATATTGGTCACGAAGTCGGTCGCGTAGTGGGCTCTGTCCGCGCCGATGGCGAGCGAACCGGTGCGACGGATGACGTAATTCTGGAAGATCATCAGCGCCAGGGTCAGGACGACCGCGAGGCCGCTCACCAGCATGCCGAGGTTTTCCTGCTGTACCGGGCGCGGGTGGAGCACACGGTCGAAGACCGTAAGCAGAAGACCGCCCGCCGAGGCCGCGATGAAGCCGGCCTGCGCCACGCCGGCCAGCGCCTCGGCCTTGCCGTGACCGAAGCGGTGCTCGGCGTCCGCCGGCTGCAGCGCCTGGCGAATGGCAATGAAGGTGATCAACGAGCTGATCAGGTCGAGGGAGGAATCGACCAGCGAGGACAGCATGCTGACCGAATCCGTCAGCAGCCAGGCGACCGTCTTGAAGCCGATCAGGATCGCAGCCACCGCCATCGACGCGAGACTGGCCCGCCTCATCAGGCGAGCCACTTCGGCCGGCGGAGTGGGCGCTAGGGGTAGAGGGTGCGCGTCGACCACGGGGCACCGGCGGAGGCACGGCTGTATTCCAGGCGGTCGTGCAGCCGGAAAGCGCCGTCTTGCCAGAATTCGATCAGGTTGGGCTGCAGGCGGAAGCCCGACCAGTGCGGCGGCCTCGGCACGGTTCCGACCAGATGTTTTGCCCCGAATTCCGCGACGCTCTTTTCGAGCGCGAACCGGCTCTCCAGCGGGCGCGACTGGTCCGATGCCCAGGCCCCGATCTGGCTGCCCCTGGCGCGAGTGGCGAAATAGGTGTCGGCCTCTTCCGGTGTCGTTTTGGTGACAGGTCCCTCGATCCGCACCTGCCGGCGCAGCGACTTCCAGTGGAAAAGCAGCGCGGCCTTGGGGTGAGCCAGCAGGTGCAGGCCCTTGCGGCTTTCATAATTGGTGTAAAAGACGAAGCCTGCGGCGTCGTAGCCCTTCAACAAGACCATGCGCACGGAAGGGGTGCCATCTGGCCCCACCGTGGCCAGCGCCATGGCCGAGGGATCGTTGGGCTCGCTTTTCTCGGCTTCGGCGTACCACCCGGCGAACAATTCGAGCGGATCGGCGGTCTCTCGTATCATACCCACAATATGCAGCGCCGGATGGCCTTGTACCACCGGCATCTTGTCCCGCAGGCCCCGCCCCGCTAGAACCAAGACATGATCGCTTCTGCACAACTGATGGCCGGCAAAAAAGGCCTCATCATGGGCGTCGCCAACGAACGCTCGATCGCCTGGGGGATCGCCAAGGCCTGCCACGAGCAGGGCGCCAAGGTCGCCTTCACGTTCCAGGGCGAAGCCCTGGAAAAGCGCCTCCGCCCGCTCGCCAAGTCGATCGGCAGCGAGATCGTGGAGCCGTGCGACGTCACCGACCCTGCCAGCATCGATGCCGCGTTCGCCTCGATCGAAAAGCAGTGGGGCGAACTCGACTTCGTGGTCCACGCCATCGCCTTCTCGAACAAGGAAGAGCTGAAGGGCCGCTACCTCAACACCTCGCCCGAGAATTTCGCGCTGACGATGAACGTGAGCTGCTACTCGCTCACGGCCGTGGCGCAGCGCGCCGTGCCGCTGATGAAAAAGGGTGGCAGCATCATCACCCTCACCTACTACGGCGCCGAGCGCGTGATCCCGAACTACAACATCATGGGTGTCGCCAAGGCAGCCCTAGAGGCGAGCGTGCGCTATCTCGCGGCCGACCTCGGCAAGGAGAACATCCGCGTCAACGCGATCTCCGCCGGCCCGATCAAGACCCTCGCATTCGCCGGGATCGCCGACGGCCGCTATATACTGAAGTGGAACGAACTGAACTCGCCGCTCAAGCGCAACATCACCACCGAGGAAGTCGGCAACTCCGCCCTCTTCCTGCTCTCCGACCTCGGCACCGGCGTGACCGGTGAAGTGATGCACGTCGACGCGGGCTACCACGTCGTCGGCATGATCAACTCCTCGTCCGCGAAGCAAATCGCCGAGCTCCTCGGCAACTTCGAAGGCGAGTGAACGGAGGCCGGCGGCGCCGGTCGAAAACATGGCCGGCAGCAGCTTCGGCACCCTCTTCAGGTTCACCAGCTGGGGCGAAAGCCACGGACCGGCGATCGGCTGCGTCGTCGACGGCACGCCGCCGCGCATTCCCATCACCGAGGCGGAAATCCAGGTCTGGATGGACAAGCGCCGGCCCGGCCAGTCGCGCTTCGTGACCCAGCGCCAGGAGCCCGACACGGTGAAGATCCTGTCCGGCGTCTTCGAGGGCGTCACGACCGGCACGCCGATCGCCTTGCACATCGACAATGTCGATCAGCGCAGCCGCGACTACGGCGAGATCAAGGACCAGTTCCGGCCCTCGCACGGCGACTACACCTATCTGCAGAAGTATGGCGTGCGCGACTATCGCGGGGGCGGCCGCCAGTCGGCGCGCGAGACGGCGGTACGCGTGGCCGCAGGCGCGATCGCCCGCAAGGTTCTGGGCGATGGCGTCAGGATTCGTGGCGCCGTGGTCCAGCTCGGCACACAGAAGATCGACCGCACCAAGTGGGACTGGGACGCCACCGGCGACAATCCCTTCTGGTGCCCCGACCGCCAGGCCGCCCAGGGCTGGGAAGGCTATCTCGACGACATCCGCAAGCGCGGCAGCTCGTGCGGCGCCGTGATCGAGGTCGTGGCCTCCGGGGTGCCGGTTGGCCTCGGCGATCCGGTCTACGACAAGCTCGACGCCGATCTCGCCAAAGGACTGATGAGCATCAACGCCGTCAAGGGCGTGGAGATCGGCGACGGCTTCGCGACGGCCGCCATGAGCGGCGAGGAGAATGCCGACGAGATGCGCATGCAGGAGGGCAAGCCCGCCTTCCTCAGCAACCACGCCGGCGGCATCCTGGCCGGCATTTCGACGGGCCAGGACATCGTCTGCCGCCTGGCCGTGAAGCCCACCAGTTCGATCCTGGCGACCGTGCGCAGCGTTGACCGCTTCGGCAAAGAGATCGAACTGCGCACCAAGGGCCGCCACGATCCGTGCGTTGGCATCCGCGCCACGCCGGTCGCGGAGGCAATGGTGGCGTGCGTGCTGGCCGACCATCTGCTGCGCCACCGCGCCCAAAACGGCTGACGGGGATGCCGCCGCCCAAGGTCGTCGAAGCCCGCTACGGCACTTTGCACAATGTCAGTATGGCGGTGGTCGCCGTCCTCATGGTCGCGATCGCGGTCTCGCATTTCGCCACCCATCCGGACAACGCGCCGACCTTCTCCATCGCCGACCAGCGGTTCGTGCTGTTCGGCGCCCTGTCGATCGCGATGCTCACCTATTCGTGGGTCGGCGTGCGGCGCGCGATGAACCGGCAGCCGCAGATCGTCATCGATCGCGACGGCATCGCGCTGGGCTTCGGCCGCGACTGGCGCTTCAGCTGGAATGAAATCCAGTGGGTGCGCCTGCGCCGCCTCGCGTTCCGGCCGCAGTTGCAGGTCGGCATCCTGCCCGAGGCGTTCGTGGCGGCAAACCTCCGGCTCTCGATGTGGAACCTCGACGACGGGCTGCGTCCCATCCGCGGCGTGCCGGCGGCCGTACTGGTGCGCGACAATGGGCTCGACGTGCGTGCGTCTGCGATGCTTGACGCGGTAAAGGCCTTCCGGCCCAACTTGGTGCGTCCCTAGATCGGACGGAGTGACGTCATGCGGCGATTTATAGTCGGTCTGCTTGCGACCCTGGGTTTCCTGACCCTGCTGGCGGTCGCGGGCAGTGTCGTGTTTCTCTACACCGGTCCCTTCGCCGCCAAGCCCCTGCCCAAGTCCATGGTCCTGTCGCTCGACCTGCGCGACGTACCGCCGGAGACGGTCTCGACGGACGTGCTGCACGGCAATCTGTGGCGCGGCTCGCGCGACATCACGGAAATCGCCCAGGCGCTGTGGCAGGCGGCCGACGATCCACGGGTCATCGGCCTGTATGTCGAAATCGGCGACGAGTCGGCCGGTCTCGCGCGCGTCCAGGAACTGCGCCAGGCCATTGCGCGCTTCCGCGGCAAGGGCAAGTTCACCATAGGGTTCGCCGAATCGCTGGGCGGCGGCGACCACTTCGCGGACTTCTATCTCGCCGCGGCGCTCGACCAGATCTGGCTGCAGCCGAGCGGCGGCTTCGCGGTGACCGGTCTTTCCGTCGAGACGCCGTTCCTCAAAGGCGGCCTCGACAAGCTTGGCGTGCACATGGAAGGCGGCAAGCGCTACGAATACAAGAGCGCGCCCGACAGCTTCACCGAAACCGGCATGACGGCGCCCGCCCGGGACAATCTTCAGCAGCTTCTCGACGGTCTCTACGGCCAGTTCATCGATGACGTGGCGCGCGACCGCCGCATTGCGCCCGCCAAGCTGCGCCAGCTGATCGACGCGGCCCCCTTCGACTCCGAGCGCGCGCATCAGGAAGGCCTCGTCGACCGTATCGGCTACCGCGCCGATGCGATGAACGAAGTGCTTCAGCGCGCGGGCTCGACGCAGGAGATCGTGGTCTTCGGCGACTATGCCGGCGACAGGTCGGCGACGAAGCCGCAGGGGGACGTCGTGGCACTCGTGCGCGCCAGCGGCACGATCTCCTCCAGCGGAGGCGGCGGTCTCCTCGACGACGATTCAGAGGCAACCTCCGATGACGTGGTCGATGCCCTCGACCAGGCCTCCCAGAGCAAGGAGGTTCGCGCCATCGTCCTGCGCATCGACTCGCCCGGCGGCACCTACCCCGCCGCCGACGCCATGGCCGACGGCGTCGCCCGTGCCCGCGCCGCCGGAAAGCCGGTCATCGTGTCGATGGGCGATGTCGCGGCGTCGGGCGGCTATCTTGCCGCCGTTCGCGCCGACGTGATCGTGGCGGAGCCATCGACCGTCACCGGCTCGATCGGCGTGTTCGGCATGTGGCCCGTCGCCACCGACCTGTTGAACATGCTCGGCGTCAAGGTCGAGAAGGTCGGCGTCGGGGCCAACGCCGGCATGTACTCGTCATTCCGCAATCCGACCGCGGCACAGCGCGTCGCGATCGGGCGCGAACTCGACACCGTCTATGCCGACTTCACGCGACAGGTCGCCGATGCGCGCAAGTTCGACGCCGCGAAGATCGACACCGTCGCGCGCGGCCGTGTCTTCACCGGCATCGACGCCAAGCGGGCCGGCCTGGTCGACGAGCTGGGCGGGCTGCAGCTCGCCCTCAGCATCGCCAAGGCCAAGGCCGGCATCGACGAGGCAAAGCCGATCGAGGTGCGGCGCTTCCCGGCCGGCAGCGATCGCTGGCAGCGACTGCTGGACAAGGCGATGAAGCTGGCCGGCATCGACGCCAGGGGGCCGCAGATCCGGGCCCCCAGGGAAGTGCGCGAGGCGCTGGCCCGCGTGGGCGTCTACAGCCGCCCCGGAAATGTTCGCCTGCCGCCGCTGCCGCCGCTCTGGCGCTGATCTGGGCGCTGATCTGGCCGCTAGCGCGAACGCTCCGCCAACAGGGTCAAGATCGCCCGGCCCATCGACCAGCCGTTGGCCAGGCTCACGGCGCTGAATTCGACATGGCCGATGTCATCGATCAAGAACAACGACACGCGCGCGTTCGCGGCCGCCGCCGCCAGCGCCTGGCTTTCGCTGTAGGGCACCATCGTGTCGCCGCGGCCATGCACGAGGATCAGATGGCTGCGCAGCTTCGACAGGTCGTAGAGCGCCAGGTCGAGCGCATCGATCTCGCGGCGCACATTCTCGGGGAGAGCCGCGATCAGGCGGCCCACCGCATCGGGATCGCGGTTCTCGACCAGCGCCATCACTGAGCGTCCGCGCGGTCCAAGGCCGCCGGACAGGCGCGCGGTATCGGCTTGGGGATCGCGAAAGCGCATCCGCGCGATCTGCTCGAGCAGCCGCTCGTCCTCGGGGTCGTCGAGGCGGCCGGCGTTCGCCAGCAGGAAGGCCCACCGGCCATAGGGGTTGGGTTCGATGTGACTCTCGCGCGGCGAGCCCATCGGCCGGAAGACGCCCGTCGTCACGAAGCGGATCACCGACTCGGTATCGCGATAGCCGCCCACGCCGGCAATGAAGTCGACCTTCGCGACGAGATCGTCCTGCAGGCTCGCAATGATCGTCGGCGCCACGGCGTAGGAGATTGCGGCGACTCCCAGCGGCGCCGCCGGCTGCCACGCGTGGAGTTGGCGTAGCGCCGCCGCGATACGATCGGCATCGCCGCGCGAGAGCCGGAGCTGGCGGACCTCCGGCAGCTCCGGCACCAGCACGGCGAACCCCGCGCGGGCAAAGGAGCGGGCGAAGGCCTGCAGGCGCGGCTCGGAACGGCCCAACACAGCCGCGCCGGGCACCAGCACCATCGCCGCGCGCACCTTGCCGCCCGGCATGTAGAGATCGCCCTCGCCGTCGGTCCAACGCGCGGGATACATCGACGGCGGCCGCGTCACGTCCTGCCAGAGAGTGGGCGCACCGCCGGCCGCGACATCCAGCATGATCAGCGCCGCCTCACCCCAGGCGATCGGATTGCCGAGCAAGAAGGCCGCAACGACGACGAGCGCCAAGACTCCGGCCAGCCAGGTCGAGACGCGCTTCATCGGCTAAGCGGCACCGTGACCAGCGTGTCGAGGCGGTCTCCGCTGCGGCGCAACAGCGCCAGCTCTTCGACTCGGCCGCGGATCGGCAGATGCTGCCGCTCGACGATTCGCGCGACCTTCTCGGCATCGGGCGCCGTGCCAAATACGCCGAGCGTAATGTGCGGTTCGAACGGCTCACCGGCCGGTGCGGCGTTCAGTGTCTCGTAAAGCTCGGTGAGCTCGGCCGCCCCGTCCGACGGTTCGGCGAAGAGATAGAGATCGTGCCGCGCGATGCGGTCGATCATGAACCAGAACGGCCGGCGTCGGACGCCGTCGAGAGCCGTGCGCAGGTCGGCTTCGCGATCGGTCTTGGCGCCGAACACCAGGGTGAAGTGCGGACCGATCAGGTCCGCCTCCTTCGGATGATACTGCGCGCGCAAGCGGCGCAGCGCCGTGTCGTCGGCCCCGGCAAGCAGCGGCCAGGCCACGACGTAGAGCATCGTCAGCCGTAGCTCTTGGCCATGCCCAGGGCGGGATCCATCACCGCGCCATAGGGCGGGAACGGATAGCGCAGGCCGTTCTTGGCGAGATGGCCCATGCCGTCGATCGCGCGCAGGAACTCGTCCGGCGGGCAGGCCATCAGCAGCTCGTCGTCGGCCACGCCGCCGTAGCGGCGCTCGGCGAAGCACGGCAGTGACAGCGACGTCTGGCGCGTCGCCAGCGCCCGGCCCCACGAGTCCGCGCAGGCGCTCTCGCCGGTGCAGGTGAAGTCGTAGCGCTTGTAGCGGTGATACTGCAGGCCGTTGATGAAGTAGATCATCTGGCCGGGCGTGGCATAGAACAGGCAGATGTCGGGTGGATCGAGGCGGCCCGAGCGCAGCGGCGTCACGACGAGGCCGTTGTACTTGCCGTGCGGCACGCGCGGCATCTGCGCCTGGTGCGCCGCCGATGCCTCCTTGTTGCCGAACCATACGCCGTTCATGTGGTCGCCCGACAGGAAGCCCTCGCCCGGATGGTTGAGCCCGACCACGCCGCCGCAATTGCCGCCGCGCGTATTGTCGACCTCGATGCCCAGCGTGAAGCCGTACCAGCGCGACTGCGTCACCATCTGGCACATGGTGAACTTGAAGCCTTCAGTCGGTCGGCGCAGGCCCTGAATCTTCTCCATGTCCTTGGCGTCCTCGAACAGCTTCATGCCGATCGGCTGCGTGCGGATGCGCAGGATCTCGATCAACTTGCCCGCGGCCTCGGCCAGCATCTTGCCGTCGATCTTCTCGGGCGGCATCCACGGCGCGGTCTTGTAGCCGGGCGGTAAAGTCTGGACGTTCATTGTTTCCTCCGTTGCTTCGTGACCTCAGGTGAGGTTGAGCCCACCGTCGGCGATCAGGATCTCTCCCGTAACGTAATCGTTGGCGCAGAAGCCGGCCACCACGTCGGCGATGTCCTCGGGCTTGGCCGGCCGGCGCATCGGCGACTTGGTGTTCCAGAGCTCGTAGGCCGCCTCCCAGCCCTTGGCCATCGGCGTGTCGACAAGGCCCGGCGCCACGCAGTTCACGCGAATGTCGGGACCGAGCGCCAACGCCAGCAGCCGCGTGGTGTGATGCAGCGCGGCTTTCGCCGCCGCGTAGGGGATCGAAGAGCCCTTGGGACGCACGGCAGCGTGCGTTCCGATGTTGACGATGCAGCCCGGTCGGCCGGTCTTCGCCGATGCCCGCAGAGCGGCCTCGGCCTCGGTAATCAGCATCCAGGGGGCGATCAGGTTCACATCGATCATGCGCCGCCACACCGCGGGCGTCGCGGCCCGCAGATCGGCGTGCGGGAAGCGCGCGGCCTCGCCCGCATTGTTCACCAGCACGTCGAGGCGGCCGTGCTTCTCGAGAACGGAACGCACCAACGCTCCGGCGTTGTCGACATCGGAGAGATCGGTCGCGTGATAGCTCGCCGCCCCCGCTTCCTTGGCCAGAGCCTCGCCTTCGGCAGCGGACCGGCGGCCGTGCAGGGCGACGCGATAGCCGTCGCTCGCCAGACGGCGCGCGATGGCAGCCCCGATGCCAGAGGTCGAGCCGGTGACGAGAGCGACGCGATCAGACATTGGCTTGCAACGCCGCAAGGGTTTCGTCGGGCCGTTCGACCATCATGAAGTGGCCGCAGTTCGGAATGACCACCGTCTTCGATCCCGCGACCGCCGCCGCCAGCGGCTTGGCTTTCGCGGCGGGCGTCATTAGGTCGCCGTCGCCCAGGATCAGCACCGTCGGGCACGTCACCTCGGCGGCGCGCGCGGGCGCATCCTTGTAGGCGTTACACGCTGCCAGATCGGCGTGGATCACGCCGGGCTCGTTGCCGTCGAGAACGGCCAGCGACTCCCGTCGCAGCCACAGGCCGGGTGAAACCATGCCGCCCTTGTGCAAGGCGCTGCCCAGCCCCCAGAACGTCATGAGTTCCTGGACCTTGAGCGTGTTGGCCCTGGCCGATTCGAGCATCTCGGGATGCACCGGCATTTCGACCGCGACCCCGCAGAGCGCCAGCGCCCTCACCTTGTCGGCGTGACGCGCCGCGCAATCGAGGGCGACCAGCGCGCCCATCGAGTGCCCCACGAGCGCGGCGTTCGCGAGGCCGGCGGCAGCGATGAATTTCGCCGTCCAATCGGCCATCGCCGGTATGGAGGTGAGCGCCGGTCCCTGCGAGCGACCGTGTGCCGGAAAATCCAGCGCCAGCACACTGCGGCCATGATGCGCGAACCAGCGTGTCTGCAGGCGCCAGGTCGTGCGGTCGAAACCGGCGCCATGCAGGAATACGACGGCAGGCTTGGCCGGATCGAAGTCGGTGCCGCCGGTGGTCGCGAAGACCTCCCGGCCGTCTACGGTGACCTTCATGCTCAGGCCTTCTGCGAGGCGCGCAAGGCCTGGCCCAGATCGTCGAGGATGTCCTCGGGATCCTCGAGGCCGACCGACAAGCGGATCATGCCCTCGCCGATGCCGGCGGCCTTGAGCGCGGCGGCATCGAGCTGGGCATGCGTCGTCGAGGCAGGATGGATCACCAGCGACTTGGCATCACCCACGTTCGCCAGATGCGAGAAGAGTTTCAGCCGCTCGATGAAGCGCCTTCCGGCCTCGCGGCCGCCCTTGATGTCGAAGCTGAAGATCGAGCCCGTGCCCTTGGGCAGGAGCTTCTTCGCGAGCGCATGGTCGGGATGGTCGGGCAGTTCGGGCGAGGCGATGCTCTCGACGGCGGCGTTGGCCTTCAGGAAGTCGATCACCTTGCGCGCGTTCTCGCCGTGGCGCGCCACGCGCAACGGCAGGGTCTCGAGCCCTTGCAGCAGATAGAACGCCGTCTGGGGCGCCATGCAGCAGCCGAAGTCGCGCACGCCTTCGCTGCGGGCGCGCATGATGAAGGCATGCGGGCCGAATTCCTCGGCGAAGTCGATGCCGTGATAGCCGGCATAGGGCTCGGTGAGGGTCGGGAACTTGCCGGAGGCTTCCCAGTCGAAGCGCCCGCTTTCGACGATCACGCCGCCGATCGCGACGCCATGCCCGCCGATGAACTTGGTGGCCGACTGGAACACGATGTCGGCGCCCAGCGTCAGCGGCCGGCACAGGATCGGCGAGGCGAAGGTGTTGTCGATCATCAGCGGGATTTTGGCCGCGTGCGCGATGGCGGCAATGGCGGGAATGTCCAAAACCTCGCCCCCGGGATTGCCGATCGTCTCGCCGATCACCAGCCGCGTGTTGGGCCGGATCGCCCTCGCGAAGCCGTCGTGATCGCGCGGATGCACGAAGGTCGTCTCGATGCCGAAGCGCGGCAGGGTGAGCGCCAGCATGTTGCGCGTACCGCCATAGAGCGACGTCGAGGCCACGATGTGGCTGCCCGCGTCCATCAACGTGGCGATCGCGATATGCAGCGCCGCCTGCCCGCTCGCCACGCCCAGCGCGCCCGAGCCCTCTTCCAGCGCGGCGACGCGTTCCTCGAAGACCGCGACGGTAGGATTGGAGATGCGGCTGTAGATGTGGCCGCCGACCTCGAGATTGAACAGGCTCGCGGCGTGGTCGACGTCGCGGAAGACGAAGGACGTCGTCTGATAAATCGGAACCGCCCGCGCACCCGTCACCGGGTCGGGATGCTGGCCCGCGTGCAGGGCCAGCGTGTCGGGCTTCAGGAATTTCGCGTCGACCACAGGGTTTCCTTGCCTGCTACTTCTTGAAAAACGCCGACGCCGCCGAGGCGTGGCTCTGCTTGGCCTTGATCTTGGTCTCTACCCTTTCGATCTCGGCCCTGAGCACGGCGACATACTCCTTGAGGTCCTCGATGTTGAGGTCGTCGAGGTTGAGCGGCTTCGCCTTGCGGGCGTTGCGCGGGTCGAGATCGTCGAGGTCGATGGCCATGGCACTCCTCCACGGAAGCGGCTATTTGAGACCTATCATCGCCTCCCCCAGACTGAAAGGCCAAGCATGAGCGCGCTTCCCGCCACCATGATGTGCGTCGAGATCAAGACTCCCGGCGGCCCCGAGGCGCTGGTCCCCGCCACGCGCCCGCTGCCCACGCTCAAGGCCGGCGAGCTGCTGATCAAGGTCGCCGCGACCGGCGTGAACCGGCCCGACATCGCCCAGCGCACGGGCGCCTATCCGCCGCCAGCGGGCGCGTCGGACCTGCCGGGCCTCGAGGCCGCAGGCTCGGTCGCCGCGATCGGCGACGGCGTCTCGGGTTGGACCGTCGGCGATCCGGTGTGCGCGCTGACGCCGGGAGGCTCCTATGCCGAGTACTGCGCCGTGCCCGCGCCGCAGTGCCTGCCGCCGCCCAAAGGCTTCGACATGCTGCACGCCGCCGCCCTGCCGGAGAACTATTTCACCGTCTGGCACAATCTCTTCGAGCGCGGCCAGCTGAAAGCGGGCGAGAGCGTGCTGATCCACGGCGGCGCGTCGGGCATCGGCACCACCGCGATCCAGCTCGCGAAGGCATTCGGCTGCACGGTCTTCACCACGGTGCGCAATGCGGAGAAGGCGGCGGCGGTGACCAGGCTCGGCGCCGATCACGCGGTCCTCTACAAGGACAACGACTGGGCGGCCGAAATCAAGAAATTGTCAGGCGGTGTCGACGTCGTGCTCGACATGGTGGCGGGCGACTATGTGCCGAAGAACCTGTCGCTGCTGAAGCAGGACGGCCGCTGCGTGATCATCGCGTTGCAGGGCGGCGCCAGCGCCACGATCAGCGCGGGCCTGATGATGGTGAACCGCCTCACCCTCACCGGCTCCACGCTCAGGCCTCAGAGCATCGCCAACAAGGGGCGCATGGCCCAAGGCTTGAAAGAGAAAGTGTGGCCGCTGCTCGAGAAGGGCACGATCAGGCCGATCATCTTCAAGACCTTCGCCTTGAAGGATGCCGCGGCGGCGCACGCCGAACTGGAGCGCGCCGACCATGTCGGGAAAGTAATGCTGACCGTCAGCTAGCCGCTGTCGGACAGCGGCTAGACGTCGGGCTGGTCGGCCTCGGCGGGATCGACGATAGCCGGCTCTTCGACGGCCGCGTCTTCGACGACCGGCTCGCCCGCGGCGAGCTTGGCCTTCTTCTTGGCCGCATCCTCGCGCGCGGCCTTGCGGCGGGCGCGATCGACAGCGTCGTTGAGGTCCTTGAGCGAGCACAGGCCCAGCGTGACCGGATCGCGCGGGCGTACGTTCTGCATGTTCCAGTGGCTGCGGTCCTTGACCGACTGCACCGTGCTCTTGGTCGAGCCGACGAGCTTGGCGACCTGGCTGTCCTGCAGCTCGGGATGAACCTTGAGCAGCCAGGCGATTGCGTCGGGACGGTCCTGGCGCTTGGCGACCGGCGTGTAGCGCGGGCCCTTCGAGCGGGCCTGCGGCATCGGCACGTCGCGTGGCGTGAGCTTCAGGCGGCCGGCCGGATCGGCTTCGACGCGCTTGATCTCTTCCTTGGTCAGCTGGCCGTTGGTCGTGGGGTCGAACCCGGTCATGCCGCCCGCCACTTCGCCATCGGCAATCGCCTGCACTTCGAGCGGATGCAGGCCCGTGAAGGACGAAATCTGGTCGAACGTCAGGGTCGTATTCTCGACCAGCCAGACGGCGGTCGCCTTGGGCATCAACACTTGCGACATGAATTCACTCTCCTGAGCCCGGATATAGAGACCGGCCCCGGTCCCGCCAACCTCAAAAGCACTTTGGCGGCTAAGTCTTTGATAAAAAAGGAAACGGCCGGGGGTTACCCGGCCGTCCCTAGAAGCTTGAGCTTCGAGAGTGATTACTGGATCACGATCTCGACGCGGCGGTTCTGCGGCTCGCGGACGCCATCGGCCGTCTGAACCAGCGGCTGGGTCTCACCCTTGCCGATGACCGAGATCGCCGTCGCCGGCACGCCTTCGCGCACCAGGGCATCCTTGAC
>CAIWTJ010000264.1 GCA_903915535.1 Enhydrobacter aerosaccus | reverse complement strand
GAACGTCTATGCCAATTTCGAGGTGTCGGACGACGCGCTCGCGAAGTTCGCGGCCTGATCCCGGATGCGACTTCTCGGCCTCGACCCTGGCCTGCGATTGACCGGCTGGGGCGTGATCGATGTCGACGGCAACCGGCTGCGTCACGTGGCGCACGGCGTGGTGAAGGTGCCGGCCGACCGTTCGCTCGCCGAGCGGCTCAATGATCTCTTCGAAGGCGTCGCCGCCGTGATCGCGGCACAGCAGCCGGCCGAGGCCGCGGTCGAGGAGACCTTCGTGAACGTCAATCCGGCCTCGACACTCAAACTTGGCCAGGCGCGCGGCGTCGTGATGCTGGCGCCGGCGCGGGCCGGCCTGGCGGTGTTCGAGTATGCCGCCAATCTCGTGAAGAAGTCGGTGACCGGCGCGGGACACGCCGACAAGCGCCAGATCGAGATGATGGTGGGGCGGTTGCTGCCCGGCGTCGAGGCGACGGCCGATGCCGCCGACGCGCTTGCCGTCGCGATCTGCCATGCGCACCACCGCGCCACCGCCAAGCGCGTGGAGGCCGCCCTTTGATCGCCAAGCTGAAGGGCGTCGTGGACTCGGTCGAGGAGGGCAGCGCGGTCATCGACGTGAACGGCGTGGGCTATCTCGTCTCGGCCTCGTCGCGCACGCTGCGCGACCTTGTGGTCGGAGGGCCTGCGACCGTGCTGGTCGAGACGATCGTGCGCGAGGACGCGATCGCGCTCTACGGCTTCCTCGAGACCCCCGAGCGCGACTGGTTCCGCATCCTGACGACGGTGCAGGGCGTGGGCGCCCGGGTGGCGCTGTCGATCCTGTCGACGCTCCCTCCGGACGAGATCGTGCGCGCGATCGCGGCCCAGGATCGCGCGACGCTCAGCCGTCCGGCCGGCGTCGGACCGAAGCTCGCCGCGCGTCTCATGACCGAGCTCAAGGACAAGGCGGCGGCCTTCGGCGTCGCGCCGGTCTCGCAGAAGGGCGCCGGCCTCGGCACGGTCGTGCCGCCGACGGCGTCGGTCAACGAGGATGCGGTCTCTGCCCTGGTCAATCTCGGCTACCGCCGGATCGAGGCGTTCGGCGCGGTGGCGCGCGTCTCGCAGCGGCTGGGTGAGGATGCGGCGCTCGACGCCGTGATCCGTGCCGGCCTGCAGGAGCTGGCGCGATGAGCGATCCCGAGCGGCTGGTCGCCCCCAAGCGCGCCGAGGAGGACGCCGCCGAGCTCGCGCTGCGGCCGCAGACGCTCGACGACTTCATCGGCCAGAAGCAGGTCCGCGAGAACCTCAAGATATTCATCGCGGCCGCCAAGGCACGCGGCGAGGCGCTCGATCACGTGCTGTTCCACGGCCCACCCGGCCTCGGCAAGACGACCCTGGCGCAGATCGTGGCGCGCGAGATGGGCGTGGGCTTTCGCGCGACGTCGGGACCGGTGATCCAGAAGGCGGGCGATCTCGCCGCCCAGCTCACCAACCTGCAGGCCCACGACGTCCTGTTCATCGACGAGATCCACCGCCTCAATCCGGCGATCGAGGAGATCCTCTATCCCGCGATGGAGGACTTCCAGCTCGACCTCATGATCGGCGAGGGGCCGGCGGCGCGCTCGGTGCGCATCGAACTGCCGCCGTTCACGCTGGTCGGCGCCACCACGCGCTCGGGCTTGATGACGCGGCCGCTGCGCGAGCGCTTCGGCATCCCGCTTCGCCTGATGTTCTACGAACCGGCCGAGCTCGAGACGATCGTCCATCGCGCGGCGCGCGTGCTGAAGATGGAGATGGCCAAGGACGGCGGCGCGGAGATCGCCAAGCGCTCGCGCGGCACGCCGCGTGTCGCCAACCGCCTGCTGCGCCGCGTACGCGACTTCGCCTCGGTCGAGGGGGCGAGGATCGTGGACGCCAAGGCCGCCGACGCGGCGCTGACGCGGCTCGAGGTCGACGGCCGCGGCCTCGACTCGATGGATCGCCGCTACCTCGCGTGCATCGCCGAGAACTATGGCGGCGGACCGGTCGGCGTGGAGACGCTGGCGGCGGCGCTCTCCGAGCAGCGCGACGTGATCGAGGACGTGATCGAGCCTTATCTGATGCAGCTCGGCCTGCTCATGCGCACGCCGCGCGGCCGGCTGCTGTCGGAAGGCGGCTATCGCCACCTCGGCAAGGCCGTGCCGAAGGAACAGAAGCAGCAGCTCGATCTGCTGACCGGCGTCCAGCCACAAGAGGGGGCGGAAGAGGCGTGAGCGCTCCCACTTCCGGCGCCATTCTCGACGGCTGGCACGTACTGCCACTGCGGGTTTATTACGAGGACACCGACGCCGCGGGCATCGTCTACTACGCGAACTGGCTGCGCTTCCTGGAGCGCGGCCGCACCGAACTGCTGCGCGTGCTCGGTCATGAGCACAGCGCATTAAGGGACGAACGCGGTGTGAATTGGGTCGTCCGCCGCTGCACGCTCGATTATCTCAAGCCTGCCCGGCTCGACGACACGATCGAGGTGCGCACCTGCTGCGGGGAGATGCGCGGCGCGTCGCTCGACATGCGGCAGGAAGCCCGGCGCGGCGATGACACCCTCGTGACGGCCGAACTGGTCGTCGCGTGCATGAACGAAGGTGGGCGGCCGACGCGCCTTCCGGTGGGGCTAAAGAGCGCTCTTGCACAGGTTGCGGGCAGCAACCCGCCCCGCTCGCGCCATATTCAAGGTATAAGCACAAGAACAAACGGAGATACTTAATGGACGCCTTTGCGCAGGTCGCCAGCACCCCCCTTGCCGGCACCGCACCCCCCATCGACATGTCGGTCTATGGCCTGTTCATGCAAGCCGACTGGATCGTGAAGTCGGTGATGCTCGCCCTGCTGCTTGCCTCCTTCTGGTCGTGGGCGATCATCTTCGAGAAGATCCTGCGCCTGCGGTCGCTGAAGAAGAGCGCCCAGGCGTTCGAGGACACCTTCTGGTCCGGCGTCTCGCTCGAGGACCTTTACGACCGCGTCGGCGCCAAGCCCGACGATCCGATGTCGAGCATCTTCTCCGCCGCGATGCGCGAGTGGCGCCGCTCGGTCTCCAAGGGCCTGGCCGCCAGTGCCACGGCACGCGGCGCGCTGCGCCAGCGCATTGAGCAGGTGATGAGCGTCACCATCCAGCGCGAGATGGAGGCGATCGAGAAGCGGCTGGGCTTCCTCGCCACCGTCGGCGCCAACGCCACCTTCGTGGGACTGTTCGGCACGGTGTGGGGCATCATGAATGCCTTCGGCCATATCGCGGTGTCGAAGAACACCTCGCTCGCGGTCGTGGCCCCCGGCATTTCCGAAGCGCTGTTCGCCACGGCGATCGGCCTGGTGGCCGCGATCCCCGCGGCCGGCGCCTACAACATCCTCTCCGGCCAGGTCTCGCGATATGCCGTCCAGCTCGAGGCGTTCGCCGGTGAATTCATCACCATCCTGTCGCGACAGCTCGAGGAGCAGACCTGATGGCCGGCGGGGTCATTCACTCTTCCCGCGGCGGTAGCGGCGGCAAGTTCAGCCGGCGCCGCCATGTGCCGATGTCCGACATCAACGTGACGCCGATGGTCGACGTCATGCTGGTGCTGCTCGTGATCTTCATGATCACCGCGCCGCTTCTCCAGGTCGGCGTGCCGGTCGACCTGCCCAAGACCAGCGCGCAGCAGGTCGGCGGAAAGGACGAGCCGCTCGTGGTGTCGCTCAACTCGAAGGACGAGGTCTTTCTCGGCGACACCAAGTTCGAGCTTGCCGAGCTCGGCAACAAGCTGAAGGCCGTGCACGACGAGAAGCCCGACCAGCGTGTCTTCATCCGCGGCGACAAGTCGATCCAGTACGGCCGCATGATGGAAGTCATGGGCGTGGTGATCGATTCGGGCTTCCGGCAGCTCGGTCTGCTGGGCGAGCAGGCGGACGGCAAACCTGCGGCGGCACCTGCGAAGAAGTAGTCAGTACCGGAGTACAGGCGTTCGATGTTCGACCGCGCCCCTGCAAATGCGGAGATGCGCACCCCGGCGATCCTGTCGGTGGGCGTGCACGTGTTTGCCATCGCGGCGACCATCGTGAATTTCAATTTCTTCAATCCGCCGCCGCTCGAGCCCGAGCCGGTGATGGTCGAGTTCGAGGCGATCGCCAAGAAGGCGGCGGCGCCCAAGGTCGGCATCCAGGAGCAGCAGCCGGAGAAGGCCAAGATCGCGGAAGAGACCAGCAAGGCGCCGCCGCCCAAGACCGCCGAGCCGCCGCCCGCGCCCGAGACGCCCAAGCCCGTGGTCGAGCAGCCCAAGCCCGAGCCGCCCAAGGTCGTCGAGCAGCCCAAGCCCAAGCCGGAGCCGCCGAAGCCGGTCGAGGACCTGATCGCGATGAAGCCGAAGGAGCCGGAGCCGCCCAAGGTCGAGAAGCCGCCCGATCCGCCCAAGCCCGATCCGAAGCCCGAGGTGAAGAAGGTCGAGCCGCCGAAGCCCGCGCCACCCAAGCCGGCGCCGCCGAAGCCGACGGCCGACAACGTCATCGACGACATCCTGAAGAACAACGACAAGAACCCCCCGATCAAGACGCCGCAGCAGTCGCCGCAGCGGCCGCAGGAGATCACGCGCCAGGTGGCGATGGCGCCGGAGTTCGCCGCCGTCGTGACGGCCAGCGAGGTCGAAGGCGTGCGCCAGAAGATCCGGCCGTGCTGGAATTCGTTCGGCGGAGCCAAGGACGCTCCGATCGTCACGCTGGTGGTGCAGATGAATCAGAACGGCACGCCGGTCGAGGCCGACTTCAAGGATCCCGGCCGGATGGGCGATCCCGTCTATCGCGCCGCGGCCGAGTCGGCCCGGCGCGCCATCCTCAATCCCCGCTGCCAGCCGTGGCCGTTGTCGCCGGAGAAGTACGGTTCCTGGCGCGTTATCACTTTCAATTTCGACCCCCGCGACTATTGAAAATGGTCGCGCTATTAGAGTCAGCCCTCCAACGAGGAAGAAGAGGTTCCAGATGATGATCCCCCGACATCTACGGACGGCCCTGTGTGCGGCGG
>CAIWTJ010000263.1 GCA_903915535.1 Enhydrobacter aerosaccus | reverse complement strand
GAGCCACGGCACCAGCACCGCGGGATCGAGCTTGGGCGAGCTGGCGCCGTACTTGAGATAGGTGTCGTGGCTGCCCTTGTAGGTGTAGGGCACCATCGAGCTGTCCTCGATGATCATGTAGTCGAAGCAGCCGCGCTCGAGCCCCTTTGCGAGGTCGACGAAGATGTCCGGCATCATCCAGCGATGCTTGTCGGTCTCGGTGCCCGGCCACATCGAGCGCCACGCCTTGGGGCCGTAGCCTTGCGAGAGGAACCAGGCGAGATGGAAATGATCTTTTGCCATGCCGGTTATCTTGCAAAACACCTGCCAGAGGCGCCAGCGTTACGGGAGGTCGGCTTCTCTGCGAAACGGGCGCTTTCTGGCAAATGACCAACGGCAATTCGAACGTGCCTCCTCCTTCACGCTTTGCTAGGGTTTTTTGGGGAGCGCTTGCAGAAGCGCGGGATAAGGGGGTTCGGGGCGTGTTCGGTCAGGATATCTGGGTGCTCGCGCTGGGGCTGGGCGCCGGGCTGGCGTGCGGCTTTATGAATACGGCCGCCTCGTCGGGCTCGGCGGTGTCGTTGCCGATTCTCATGTTGGTCGGACTGGATCCGGTCTCCGCCAATGCCACCAATCGTATTCCCGTGCTGATCGGCGCCATCTCAGCCAGCCTCAGCTTCCACAGCAAGAAAGTGCTGCCCTGGAGACTCGCCACCAAGGTGAGCGCCCCTGCCGCGATCGGCAGCATTGCGGGGGCGGCCCTGGCCGAATTGCTGCCGTTGCGGCAGCTCGGGCTCGTCATCACCGCCGCAGTGCTGGTCGCGCTCGTGCTGCTCTTCACCAAACTCAAGCAGGCCATAGAGCAGGCAAGTGCCGACACGACGCGGTACGGCTGGCGGGAAGCCGCGATCTTCTTTGGCATAGGGGTATGGCTGGGCTTTATCGTACTCGACGGCGCCACCTTTCTACTGCTGGCGCTGACCCTTGCCGTCGGCCTTCACCTCACCCCGGCCAACGCCATCAAGAGCGCCGTGCTGGTGCCCACGACGCTGGTCGCGATGATCGTGTTTGCTTACCGGGGCGACATCAACTGGACGCTCGGCGCCATTATGGGTGTCGGCAGCATCGTGGGCGCCAACCTCGGGGCGCGGCTTGCGACGGCGCCGCAGGCGCGCCGCTACGTGTTCTGGTTGCTGGTGGTCGTGATATCTGCCGAACTGGTGCACTTGTTCTGGCATTACGCTTTCACTACGCACGGCTAGAGCTCGCAGGGATTCGAGGGAAAGACAGCATGACAAATGCCAGCTCACGCCGCGTCATCGCCGCCGGCGCCATCGGCAACGTGCTCGAATGGTACGACTTCGCGATCTACGGCTACTTCGCCGCCTCGATCGGCCGCGCGTTCTTTCCCAAGGAAGACCCCGTCGCGCAGGTGCTATCCGCGTTCGGCATCTTCGCCGTGGGCTATCTGATGCGGCCGATCGGCGGCGCGCTGGTCGGCCATATCGGCGACAAGTTTGGGCGGCGGTCGGCGCTCACCTTTTCCATCGTGGCCATGGCGATCCCGACCTTCCTGGTCGGCGCGCTGCCGGGCTACGCGGTACTGGGCGTCGCGGCGCCCATCGTTCTTACCCTGCTGCGCATGATCCAGGGTCTGTCGGTCGGAGGCGAGTACACGACCTCGGTCGTCTTCATGGTCGAGCATGCGCCGCCCGGCCGGCGGGGGCTGATCGGCGCCATGGCCTGCTGCGGCGCAGTCGGCGGCCTGGTCATGGGCTCGGCGACGGGAGCCCTGCTGGGGTCCATCCTGTCGGGCGACGAGATGGCGCGCTGGGGCTGGCGCATTCCGTTCCTGATGGGCCTGGTGGTGGGCCTCGCCGGCCTTATCCTGCGCCGTCACATCAAGGACGAAGCGCCCGCCGCTGGCGGCAAGGCGCCGTTCGGCGAGACAGTGCGCAACAATTTCCCGCTGCTGCTCAAGCTCGCAGGACTGTCCGTCTTCAACTCGGTCGGCTTCTATCTCCTGTTCGTCTATATCGTGAACTGGCTACAGATGGCCGACGGCATCGCGCCCCAGCACGCACTCGAGATCAACACCGTCAGTATGCTGGTCCTGTTGCCCTGCATGATCTTCATGGGCGCGTTGTCCGACAAGATCGGCCGCAAGCCCGTCCTTCTGGCCGCCACACTGCTTGCCTTCGTCACGGCGGTGCCGTTGTTCTGGCTGATGCATCACGATCACGCCGGCCTGGCTCTTCTGGGCCAGTTGGGCTTCGTCCTGTCGGTGGGCATGTTCCTCGGCACGCAGCCTACCATCATGGTCGAAGAGGTGCCGGCGGCGATCCGCTGCACTGCCGTTGCGCTGGGCTACAACGTGACCTTGGGCGTAATCGGCGGCGTAAGCCCGATGATGGCGACCTGGCTGGTACACCGTACTGAGAATGAGCTCAGTCCGGCGTTCATGATCATGGTCGCCGCAGCGATCTCCTTCGTGGCCATCCTGACATTTCGTGATCGCAGCAAGCTGTCTCTCGACGCGACAGCAGAGACGTCACCAGCAGTCTAGAGGCTAACCGATAATCCTGAGCCGCCATCCGCTGGAGCCGTCTGAGGCGGAGCCGCCCTTGTGGTGGGCTCGTGTTCAAGCCGAGCGCTCGATGTCGCCTTCTGGCCCTTGGAGGACCTGATCCGGATGCGTGGGCACGTCCGCTTCAAGAGGGGACTGCCCCGTCAAGGACGCCGCCGTAGCGCTGTCACCATGACCACCGCCGCGACCGCCTGCAGCGCCGCCGTCATGCCAAGCGCCCAGCTGTAGCCGTCAGGATCCCAGCCGCCGGAGGCGGTACGCGGCCAGAGGTCGAGGACCCAGCCAACCGCCGCCTGGACTGCGAAGGCCAGCCCCAGCGCCACCGTATTGGTCGCCGTCGAGACCCGGCCGGTCAGGTCGGGCGGGAACATCTGGTTGACCACCACGTAGCCCACCGAGCCGGCGGCGCTGAACAGCGCCATGGCGAGGAACAGCGCCAGCACGACCGCGAACGCGCGCGGCTGCAGCATCAGGCCGACCTGCACCGCGACCACGGCGACCAGTGCGACGATGGGAACGATCACGGTCGGCAGGCCGAGCCGTTCCGCGCGGCTGGCGGCGCCGCCGGTCAGCACGCTGCCCGCGATCATCGCCAGCGTGTAGAGGAACAACACGCCGGCCCTGGCCGCCCCGTCCATGCCGGCGACGTCGCGCAGCCACGGTCCGGCCCACAGGCCGAGGTAGGCGAAATTGAAGGTCGAGATGGTGGCGACCGCCGGGCCGAAGCGCCAGAAGGTCGGCGTGACCAGGATGCGCGCGCTCGAGGCGAGGTAGCCCCCGAGCGTCGGCGCCGGTCCCGGCGCGCGCGGTTTGTCGGGCACCGCCAGGAAGATCCAGAGCGCGACCGCGAGCGTGACGCCGCACAGGACCCAGAAGACGCCGCGCCAGCCGAGCGTCGGCAGCAGGGCCTGCACCGGCACGGTTGTGACCGTGCTGCCGACCGCGGCGATCGCCGTCGAGATGCCGATCACCTGGGCGACGCGGCTACGCTCGAACCAGTCGGCATTGCCCTTGAGCACCGCCATCAGCCCGGCCGAGACGCCGACGCCCAGCAGGACGCGCCCCAGCGCCAGCCCGGCGAAACCCGGCGACAGCGCGAAGATGGCGAACCCCAGCGCCGCCAGCACCATCAGCACACCCTGGACGCGCCGCGCGCCGAAGGCGTCAAGCGCAACGCCCAGCGGCAGCTGCGCCACGGCATAGGCGGCGAACATGCAGGCGGCCAGCGTCCCCAGCTCGACCGCCGACAGGCCAAGCTCCCCGGCCAGCACCGGCCCGACGATCGCCATCACCGTGCGCGCGGCCTGGTTCACGAAGTGCG
>CAIWTJ010000262.1 GCA_903915535.1 Enhydrobacter aerosaccus | reverse complement strand
GTCAAGGATGCCCTGGTGCGCGAAGGCGTGCCGGCGACGGCGATCTCGGTCATCGGCAAGGGTGAGACCCAGCCGCTGGTTCAGACGGCCGATGGCGTCCGCGAGCCGCAGAACCGCCGCGTCGAGATCGTGATCCAGTAAGCTTCGGAACAACGTTCCAGCGGAAAGGCGGCCTTCGGGCCGCCTTTTTGTTGTTCGGGAACTGGATCGACGGCTTCCGGTTGGATGAAAAATTGTTCTAGTGTTCAACCCGCGCCGGAAGGGCTGTGGGAGCTCGGCCCGTGGAAAAGGGAAGCAATGAACATCCTGCTCATCCAGGGCGCCAACATGGAGCATCTCGGCCGCCGCCTGCCCGAGCTCTACGGCACGACGACCGCCAAGGAACTCGATTCCATCGTGCGCCGCAGGGCCCGCGAACTCGGGATTGGGCTGCAAATCCTGTACACGAACACTGAAGGCGAGGCCGTGACCGCGATCTACAAGGCCGAGCGGGCCGGCGTCGACGGGATCGTCTACAATCCGGCGGGCTTCCTGCATGCGGGCCATGCGCTCCGTGACTGCCTGAAGTCGATCGAGGCTCCTGCGATCGAAGTGCACATCACGAACATCGAGAAGCGCGGTGTCGTCTCGGTCACCGCAGATGCCGCGGTCGGCATGATCGCGGGCTTCGGCATCCAATCCTATCTTCTGGCCCTTGATGCGATGGTGACGCGGCTCACGGGCTGACCTGTAGCCGTTCTGTCATGACCGGCGGCTATGAACTCCCCCGATACGTTTTCGGAATTCCGGGGGGATCCATGACCGACCACGCCGTCAGTGCAACTCATCCACTGGGCGCCGCGCGCTCGCCAAAAGGCCTGCTCGCCAAGGCAGGACCACTGGTCGCCTTCGGCATTCTGCTCGCCGGTACCGTCTATGCGATCATGGCGCTGGTGTCGGACCTCGAAGGCGCGCCGTCGGCCGGCGGCATGATCTACCTGCTGCTCGGCCTCGCGCTCCTGATTGCGCTCGGCTTCGAATTCGTGAACGGCTTCCACGACACGGCCAATGCGGTGGCGACCGTCATCTACACCCACTCGATGCCCGCCCACATGGCGGTGATCTGGTCCGGCTTCTTCAACTTCCTGGGCGTGCTGCTGTCCACGGGCGCGGTCGCCTTCGGCATCATCTCGCTCTTGCCGGTCGAGCTGATCCTGCAGGTCGGAAGCAACGCAGGCTTCGCCATGGTCTTCGCGCTGCTGATCGCGGCGATCATCTGGAACCTCGGGACCTGGTACTACGGTATCCCCAACTCGAGCTCGCACGCGCTGATTGGCTCGATCATCGGCGTCGGCCTGATGAACCAGCTGATGGCCGCCAACGGCAGTGGCACCAGCGGCGTCGACTGGGACCAGGCGCTGGGCGTCGGCAAATCCTTGCTGTTCTCGCCGCTCGCCGGCTTCTTCTTTGCGGCGCTTCTGTTGCTCGCCGCCAAGGCGTTCATCAAGGTGCCGGCGCTTTACAAGCCGCCGGTCGATGGCGCGCCGCCGCCGCTGTGGATCCGTGCCCTGCTGATCTTCACCTGCACCGGCGTCAGCTTCGCGCACGGCTCGAACGACGGCCAGAAGGGCATGGGCCTAATCATGCTGATCCTGATCGGCACGGTTCCCACGACCTATGCGCTGAACCATGCGCTTCCGGCGTCCTACGTGCAGGAGTTCCAGAAGGCCTCGATCGACGCCGCGAAGGTGATCAACGCCAAGGGCGTGGGCTACAGCGTGATGGGCAATCCGCGTCCGGCCGTGACGGTCTACGTCGCCCAGCACGCGGTGAACGAAGGCACGTTCCCGTCGCTCGCCGTCCTGGTCAGCCAGATCTCCGATCAGGTGCAGCAGTACGGTTCGCTCGACAAGGTGCCAAGCACGCAGGTCGGCAACACGCGTAACGACATGTACCTCGCATCCGAAGCGATCCGCCTGCTGATGAGGGACAAGGGGGCAGAGCTGTCCAAGGATGAGATCGCGACGCTCAACAGCTACAAGAAGGCGCTGGATACGGGCACCAAGTTCATCCCGACCTGGGTCAAGGTCGCGGTAGCGATCGCGCTCGGCCTCGGCACGATGGTGGGCTGGAAGCGCATCGTCGTCACCGTAGGTGAGAAGATCGGCAAGACGCATCTGACCTACGGTCAGGGCGCGTCTGCCGAGCTTGTTGCCATGGGCCTGATCACCGCCGCAGATCACTACGGCCTGCCGGTCAGCACCACGCACGTCCTGTCTTCGGGCGTTGCGGGAACGATGGCGGCGAATGGATCGGGCCTGCAGATGAGTACTCTTCGTAGCATGGCGCTCGCCTGGGTCCTGACCCTGCCGGCGGCGATCGCGCTGTCGGGCTCGCTTTTCGCGCTCTTCCGCTACATCTTCTAGAGGTGACGCGTCACCGGACCGGCAGGTCAGTCCGGTGATACGCCGAAGCGCTTTTGCCAGAACTCGCGGCTGCGGCGTTCGCCGACATCGCAGCCCGGTTCGTAGCCGGGCCGGATGAACTTGGTGTAGTCGGCCTCGGCAGCGTCTCGCCGCGCCGCCTGGGCGAACTGGATGCCGGGCTTCAGCACCCGTGGAGCGACATCGGCCACTTCCTGCAGCAGCTTCTTGCGCACGGCGCGAGGAAAATCCTCGAAGCTCCTTGCCACTTCGACGAAAGAGCGTGGGCCGCCGGTCACGCAGTGCAGGTAATATTGGTCGAGGTCGGCCTCGTTGGGAAAGCCGAACGGATTGGGCCGGTCGTTCATGATCGGCAGTCCGTTGATGGAGATGCGTTCCTTCAGTGCCTCGTGGCGCATGTCGGTCACCAGCCCGCCGTCGTTGTTCGAGCCGTCGCCCGAGATGTCGAGCACCTTGCGTGTGGGCTCGTAGGGCGAGCGGCCGAACAGGGGGATGGCATAACGGATCGCGCCGCTGATCGAGGTGCGCCGCGCGATCGAGATCGGCGCATCCGCCAGCCGCTGGGCGAAGGCCGAGATCGCCTGCTCGCTGTCCAGCAGGGTCCAGTCGATCAGCAGCTTCTGCATCCAGGAGTCGGACCATTCGTAATAGGCGACGGCGATGCGCCCGTTGGGGCCGCCCAGGATCGCCTTGACGATCACTGGGTCGCGGAAAGCATCGACATAGCCCTTGCGCTGCAGGTGCGCCTCGTCGGGATCGATGCTGCCGGAAATGTCGATGGCCAGTGCCAGGGCCAGGTCGATCTCCTTCTTGTCCTGCGCCGCGGCGGGCAGGGCGAGGAGGAGAAGGGCGAACAGGCAGGCGAGAGGGCGCATCGGCGGGCTCCGCAGGATCTGCTGACACTAACGCAAAAAGCATACCGCCCCCCTGTGGAGGGACGAAGGCCTATCGGAACGGATGCATTTCGACTGCGTTAAGGGCGGATGTCCTCCCCCCTCCTGCCGAAGACGATCATGGGTTACGTGCTGCGCACGTCGGGCCGTCACCAGATCGGACTCGCCGTGCTGGCGGTGGGTGTCTTCGGGCTCACCTCGGTGCCGCTCGAGATCCAGCGCCGCATCGTCAACGATGCCATCAAGAACGGCGCCACCCAGACCATTGTGTGGCTGGCGCTGGCCTATGCCGGCGTGGCGTTGCTCGAACAGGCGTTCAAGCTCGGCCTCAATATCTACCGTGGCTGGGTGAGCGAGGATGCGGTGCGCACCCTGCGCAAGACACTCCGCCAGTCGGGCCTGCGCGAGCCTGCGCATCGCGACGTGGCGCGCGAGGCCCGGAGCGAGGCCAGCACGGACGACGACAGCGAAACCGGCACCCACGCAGCCATGGTGGTGTCGGAAGCCGAGCCGATCGGCGGCTTCGTCGGCATGGCGATCTCCGAGCCGCTGCTGCAGATCGGCATCCTGGTCAGCGTGATCGGCTACATGACCTTCATCGAGCCCTGGGCGCTGCTGCTGAGCCTCGGCTTCCTGCTGCCGCAGATACTGTTCGTGCCGTTGATGCAGGGCGCCATCAATCGCCGCGCCGCCGAGCGCGTGAAGACCTTGCGCGGCGTGGGCGGCGACATCGTGGCCCAGGGCGTGCCGCAGGAAGAGGGCATCGAGCGCGTGTTCGCGCTCAACATGGGTATCTACAAGATCAAGTTCAGCATGAACCTGGCGATGAACTTCCTGTATCACGCCGCCGTCGCCATCGCGCTCGGTGTCGGCGGATTGCTCGTGGTCGAGCAGCGCCTGCAGCTGGGCACGGTCGTGGCGGTCGTATCGGGGCTGGGCAAGCTCAACGACCCGTGGGGCGATCTGGTGAACTGGTTTCGCGAGTTTTCGGTGGATTCGGTGAAGTACCGCCTTTTCGCCGACGCGCTGGAGCACCACACGGCAGCCGGCCGGGGGCTTGCAACTGCCTGAAGGCACACCATTTTTATGGGTAATGAGCGATCCTTATTCCGTGCTGGGCGTCCCCAAGACGGCCTCGGATGACGACATCCGCAAGGCCTTCCGCAAGCTCGCCAAGAAGCATCATCCTGACTTGAACCCCGGCGACAAGAAGGCCGAGGCCACGTTCAAGGACATTAGCCAGGCCAACGAGATTCTCTCGGACAAGGAGAAGCGCCGGCGCTTCGACGCAGGCGAGATCGACGCCACCGGCGCCGAGGTGCCGCCGCGCGGCTTCTACCGCGACCAGGCGGGCGGCCCCGGGGGCGCCAAGTACTACCGCACCGGCGGCCAGGAGGAATTCGGCGACATGAGCGGCATCTTCGAGGAGATGTTCCGGCGACGGGGCGGAAATGGCGCAGCCGGCTTCGGCTTCGAGGCCGGCCCCCCGCCGGTCACCTATACCTTGCCAATTGCGTTCCTGATCGCTGCTCGAGGTGGCAAGCAGCGGGTCACCATGCCCAATGGCAAGACCCTCGACATCGATGTGCCCGAGGGCGCGACCGACGGGCAGACCCTGCGCCTGAAAGGCCAGGGGACGTCGGGAGGCGACGCCTATGTCGAGCTCCGGGTGCAGCCGCATGCCTTCTTCGAGGTGCGCGACAGCAACATCCATGTCGAGCTGCCGGTGACGATCACCGAGGCGGCGCTGGGCGGCAAGGTCAAGGTGCCGACCGTCGGCGGCCCGGTGATGCTGAACGTGCCGGCGGGCTCCAATACTGGCACGTCGCTGCGCCTCAAGGGGCGCGGCCTGCTCGACAAGAAGTCGGGCCAGCGCGGCGACCAGTATGTGAAGCTGAAGATCGTTCTGCCGGCGGAACCCGACGACAAGCTGAAAGCGTTCCTGGAAGGTTGGGAAGCGGGCAAGACCCAGGACCCCCGCAAGGACATGGAGCAGTTCACGTGACCGTCACGGCGATACATGTCGAACGCTGGGTGGCTCGCGGCCTTGTGCGGGGGCTCGAGCCCATCGATCAGGCACGACTGCGCCTGCTGAACGAACTGGCCGACGACCTTGGCCTAGACGATGACACGGTCGAGGCGGTGGTCGCGCTGATCGATCAGGTCCACACCCTGCGAACCGAACTCCGTCTGGTGGCGGCGGCCATCGCCGAGCAACCGCCACAGACGCGCGAGGCCATCGCCGGGTCGCTGCGGCGTCTCAGCGGTGATTAACGGGCCGCCTCGCCCAGTGATTTGACTTCCGCGAGGCGGCGCTTGATCACGTCGGGGCCGCACGTTCCGATGCTGCCCAGGATGGTCGAGCGCACCGGGCCGAAGCCGCAGAAGCGCAGGATGTTGCGCTCAAGGTTCTTCAGCCCATGCGCGAAGAAGAACCAGCGATAGACCGGCGCCGGCATGCCCATGGTCACGATGATGCGCGCCGAACGTCCCTTGAGATGCATGATGGGGAAGCCGTGGGGCCGATTGGTAAAGGCGAATCCCGGCCGCAGCGTCTGTTCGAAGAAGGCCTTCAGCAGCGCCGGCATGTCGCCCAGCCACAGAGGGAAGATCACGACGAGATGGTCGGCCCACAGGATGTCGCCCTGCACGTCGGCGATGGCTGCGGGCGCCGCGCCGGTCTCGAACTCGGCCTGGGAATGGAGAAAGCCGAAATCCAGCCTGGCGACGTCGATGCGCCGCACTTCAATGCCACTCTGGCGGGCGCCTTGTGCATAGGCATCGGCGAGGGCGTGACACAGGCCCTTGCTCTTCGGATCTGGATGGCCGTTGACGATGAGGACTTTTCCGACCGCACGCTTCATGCTCCGACATATGTCATGCTGGCCATAGGCAGCGTTTGATCTGGATCAGCCGCGCTGGAGGGCCTGCCAGATCTTGTGCGCCGTGAGCGGCATGTCGATGTGGCGGACGCCCAGCGGCCGCAGGGCATCGAGCACGGCATTGGCGACGGCCGCCGGCGCGCCGTTGGTTGGAAGTTCGCCTACGCCCTTGAAGCCCATGAAGTTGTTGGGTGAGGGCGTGTTGATGGTTTCCACCACGAGGTCCGGCAGGTCCCCGGCGCGCGGCAGGGCATAGTCCATCAGAGTGCCGGCGAGCAGCTGGCCGCTCTCCTCATCGTAGACCGCCTCTTCCATCGCGGCGTTGCCGAAGCCGTGGACCATGCCGCCATGCATTTGCCCGACCAGTAGGCGCGGGTTCACCACCACACCGCAATCGGCCACCGCGACGAAGCGCTCGAGGCGGCTCTCGCCGGTTTCCGGATCGACCTCGACCTCGCAGACCATGACGCCGGTAGGGAACGACTCGATCTTGTCGGCGAATACGGCCTTGCCGTCGAATGGCTTCCAGGCGGCCAGTTCGAGCAACCCAACGCGCCGATCTGTGCCGACAACCTCGAACGCGCCGTCGGTGAAGGCGATATCGGCGGCCGAGGCCTCGAGGCGTTCGGCGGCGAGATCGCGTCCCTTGCGAATCACCTCATCAGCGGCGCGCCGCAGCGTCGTGCCGCTGATGATCGTAGAGGAGGAGCCGCCGGTGCCGCCGCCATGCGGGATGGTGCGCGTGTCGCCCTGGCGAATGTCGATCCGGTCGACTGGTACACCCAGCACCGAGGACAGAAGCTGGCCGAAGATCGTCTCGTGACCCTGGCCCTGGCTCTGCGTGCCGAGCCGCGCGATCAGCCGGTCGGGCTCGACATTCACGATCACATGCTCGTCGGCGACGCCGCCGGTGCCGTGCAGATGGCAGGAGAGGCCAAGTCCGCGCACTCTTCCGCGTGCTTCGCTGTCGGCGCGGCGGGCGGCGAAACCCGTGGCGTCGGCGGCCTTGAGGGCGGCCTCGAAAAGGCGCGGATAGTCACCCGAATCGTAGGTGTAGCCGGTCGGAACGGTATACGGCAGCTCGGACGGCTTCAGCATGTTCAGCCGCCGCAGCTCGATCGGCGAACGACCGGTCTCCTGCGCGGCGAGGTCGACAAGGCGTTCGAGCAGGAAAAGCGCTTCGGGTTTGCCGGCGCCACGAATCGCATCGACGGGTACTGTGTTGGTGAAGGCGCAGTCGAAGTCGAGGCTGATCGCCGGGATACGGTACAGGCCCGAGATCACCTTGGAGAGGCCGGCGGTCGAAATGGTGGGCGCCACCATCGAGACGTAGGCCCCGAAGTTCGACTGTGCCCGGACGCGCACGCCGACGAAGCGGCCGTCCTTGTCGAGGGCGAGCTCGCCCGTCGCCACGAGGTCGCGGGCATGGGTGTCGGACAGGGAATGGTCGCCCCGCTCGCAGGTCCAACGCATCGAGAGCTTCAATTTCCGGGTCGCCCAGGCGATCAGGATCGACTCGGCGGAGAGAGGGAGCTTTGGACCGAAGCCGCCACCCACATCCTCGGTCACCAGCCGGAGCCTGTCTTTCGCCAGCTTGAGCACGCTGTCGCACATCAGGCGATGGACGAGTTGCACGCCCTGCGAGGAGAGGGTGACCGTCGCGACATCTTCAGCCGCGTTGTAAGCGGACCAGGCGCAGCGCGTTTCGATGAAATGCGTGACCTGGCGCGGCGAACGAATCTTGAGGGTTGTGACGTGCGCGGCCCTGGCGAATGCCGCGTCGGTCGCTGCCGCGTCGCCGCGCAGCCATTTGCAGAGGAGGTTGCCCGGCGCATCGTCGTGAACCAGCGGTGCATCCGGCGCCAGCGCCTGCGCGGCCGTCACCACGGCCGGCAGTTCCTCGTACTCGATGGCGAGAAGTTCGGCGGCATCGCGCGCTTGGTCGAGCGTTCCCGCAACGATCATCGCCACGATTTCGCCGACGTGGCGCGCCTTGGCCACGGCCATCGGAAGGCGCAACGGCTCGCGATGACGGTTGCCCGCAGGATCGCGCATGTCGGTGATCGTCGGCATGTGACCGAGGCCGTCCGCCGCGATGTCCTCTCCCGTGTAGACCGCCGCCACGCCCGGCGATGCCAGGGCGCCGTCGCGGTCGATACTCTTGATCAGGGCATGGGCGTGCTGGGAGCGCACGAACAGCACGGCAAACGCCGCGGCAGGCGCAGTGTCGTCGGTGTACCGGCCCTTGCCGGTCAGGAAGCGCTGGTCTTCGCGACGCCCGATCGACTGGCCGATCTTGGCCGGAGCATTCATGACGGCCCTAGGCCGCCATCACGTCGCCGATCACCTTGAGGGCCGCGTCGATGTCCTGGCGGTTGACGTCGAGATGGGTGACAGCGCGGATGCGCGTGCTGCTGCCCGCGCTGGTGCCCATGCCGACGCCGCGGTCGAGGCAGGCCTTGACGAACTCGGCGCCCGTCATGCCCGCCTTCTTGACCTCGAAGAAGACGAGGTTGGTCTGCATCTTCGGTACGTCACACTCGAGCCCCTTGATGTTGGCCAGGCCCGCCGCGAGGTGATGGGCGTTATCGTGATCTTCCGCCAGCCTGTCCCAGTTGTGCTCGAGCGCATAGAGCGCCGCCGCGGCGATCACGCCGGACTGGCGCATCGAGCCGCCCAGCATCTGCTTCTGCCGCCACGCTTCCTTGATAAAGTCCTTCGAGCCCGCGAGGCTGGCACCGACCGGCGCACCCAGACCCTTGGTGTAGTCGATCCAGAGCGAATCGGTGCAGGCCGCGATCTCCTTCGCGCTGACTCCCGACTTCACCGCCGCGTTGCAGACCCGCGCGCCGTCCATGTGCACGGCGAGCCCGGCCTCGTGCGCGACCTTGGAGACGCCCCGGAGGGTCTCGATCGGCCAGACCGTGCCGAAGCCGCCGTTGGAGGTGTTCTCGACCGACACCAGCCGCGAGCGCGGGGCGTTGCGGCTGTTGGGGTCGCGCAGGGCGGCCTTGACCTGGTCGGCGGTGAAGATGCCGTTGGGTCCGTCCAGCATGCGGATCATGACGCCCGAATTGGCCGCGGTGCCGCCGGTCTCGGCATTGATGATATGGGCCGTCTTGTCGGCGATGACCTCATCGCCCAGCCGGCAATGGACCCGGATGGCGGCCTGGTTGCACATGGTGCCGCTGGGCATGAAAACCGCGTCTTCCTTGCCCAGGATCTCGCAAATGCGGTCGCGCAGGCGGTTGACGGTGGGGTCCTCGTACTTCTGCTCGTCGCCCACCTCGGCCTCGGCCATGGCCTTGCGCATGCCGGGGGAGGGCTTGGTCTTGGTGTCGCTGTAGAGGTCGATGAAGCGGTTTTGCATGGCGTGTCGTATTCTCCTGCGTCACCATAGCGGCCGGCCCGCATTAAAACCACCCGGGAGGCGTTTTCATGACAAAGGTGAGCGTAGCGGTAACGGCCCTGGCGTTGCTCGCGACCGGCGCGGCCCACGCTGCGGAAGTGGCCTACACCTGGGAGGGCATGGGCGTGAATGTGCCCGGCAGCGCCAAGTGCGCCACTTACAAGATGACGATCGCCGTCACCGTCGATGGCAATGCCGTGAAGGGGGTTTTCCAGCAGCAGGGCCGTGATGAGCGGAAGTTCGAGGCGGTCCTCGACGCCAAGGGCAGCTTCAAGGGCAAGGCCGCGGTCGGCGGCGGGAGCATGGACGTCACTGGCGTCATTTCCGACCAGGAAAGCGCCGTCCTGCTCGACGGCTATTGCAAGTTCGGCGGCAAGCTCAACAAGAAATAGCCGCCTGGCTGCGACGTATGGCGCAGCCCTCAGAAAGACGTTTTCCGCCTCGAATATGGATAAGCTTGAGCGGGGGCTCTGTTCGAGGAGGCACGTTCTATGACCAAGACGATCGTTTCAGGAGCACTGGCCGCTCTTCTGCTCGCCGGTAGCGCCTACGCCCAGGCGCCGGCGGTCTACACGTGGACCGGCTACGGCATCAATGTCCAAGGCTCCTCGAAATGCCCGACCTACAAGATGACGATCGAAGTGACGGTCATCGGTGAGGAAGTGAAGGGCAAGTTCACGCAGGAAGGCCGGCCGGAGCGCACCTTCGAGACGACTCTCGACAAGGGCACCGGCATCAAGACCGCGGCGATGGTCGGCGGCGGCGGGATGATGGACGTCATCGGCCAGATCAAGGACGGCGATTCCAAGATCAAGCTCGACGGCTACTGCAAGTTCGAAGGCCCGCTCACCAAGAAGTAGAGCTAGGCCATCGCGATCGCGACCCTGCCGGTGACCTTGCGTTCCAGCAGGGCGCGCATCGCCAGGGCCGCCTCGTCGAGCCTGAACGTGCGATCGACGTGCGGCTTGCAGAGGCCGGCCTCGCACCAGCCGCGGATGCGTTCCATCAGCGCGAAGGTGCGATCGGCTTCCTCGAAGCGGGCGTCGTGCGGACTCCAGCCGGCGTAGTAGCCGTAGTTGAAGCCCATCACGGCGATCGACTTCACGAGCAGGATGTTGGCCGGAATCTGCGGGATCGTGCCGCCGGCGAAGCCGATGGGGCAGATGCGGCCCTCGACCGCCATGCAGCGCAGCGATTGCATGAAGACGTCGCCACCTACCGGATCGTAGACGCGGTCGACGCCGCGTCCGGCGGTGAGCTTGAGGACTTCCTCGCGGAAATCCGACGCGCTGTAGTCGATCACATGATCGGCCCCGTGCGCGCGCGCGAACGCTGCCTTGTGCGCGCCGCCTGCGGTGGCGATCACGGTCGCTCCCAGGATCTTGCCGATTTCGACAGCCGCCATGCCGACGCCGCCGGCCGCTGCGTGCACGAGAAGCGTCTGCCCCTTCTGCACGTCGAGCACGGCGGGCCAGGTGAGGGCACCACCCGACGTCGGGTAGGAGATCGCGAGCTGGATCGCCTCGACGAAGCCCACGTTCTTCGGCTTGGGGAAGACGTTGACCTCATGCGCTACAGCCTCTTCGGCCAGGCCGCCCCAGTCGAGCACCGCCACGACCTCGTCGCCGACCTTGAGGCGCTTGCAGGCCGCGTCGACTTCAATCGCCACTCCCGAGACTTCGGTGCCGGGGGCAAAGGGGAAAGGCGGCCGGCGCTGGTATTTCCCGGCGATGACGAGGGTCGTGGCGAAGCTGACACCCGCTGCGCGTACCGCGATGCGCACCTGTCCTGGTTTCCGCGCGGGCCGGTCCACCTCTTCGAGACGCAGGTTCTCGGGGCCGCCCCATTGGCGGCAGATCATCGCTTTCATGGATTGTCACATGCCTGCATCGCAACTTTCCCATTGTGGAGACGTTGGCGCTCGAATGTCCACCTTGCCGAAAACCCTGCCGCACGATGCGCTGAAATTCCTGGCCGCCAATCACAAGGCGATGCTGGCGATGTTCCGCGACTACGAGCAGCACAAGAAGGGCGCAGCGGCAGCCGACAAGGGCAAGGAGGCGCTTCGCCTCTGCCATCGCCTGTCGATTCACTGCGCGATCAAGGAAGAGCATTTCTATCCCGCCGTCACCGCGGTGCTGGGAAGGAAGGCCGAGGCCCTGCTCGCCGAAGCCCAGGTTCAGATCGGCGTCCTGCGTGGTTTGATGGCGACGATCGAACATTTGTCCTGCTCCGACATTTCCTTCGATTCGACGGTGAAAGTCCTGGGCGACACGGCACGTCGGCATTTCGAAATCGAGGAAGAGGGTCTGTTTCCCGCCGTACGCCACTCCCAGTTCGATGTTGCCGGCACGGGCGAGCGGCTGGCGACCCGGCAGGCGCAGCTTTCGACGCAGCCGCCCGGCAAGGCCGAGATCCGCGAAGCGCGCCGGGTGCTCAGGGGCTGACGCGCAACGAAGCCGTCAACGCGGCGTTATTGCGGGACGATGGATGGTTCAGGCGCTCCCCCGACGGTATTTCCCCACGCCGCCCCTACGCTGACCGCCGTCACGGTGGACGGCTACAACGAAGAGCTGCGCGAGGCCGAAGGCTTCGTCGGCGATCGCGCCAGCGGCAAGGCCTTCCGCAAGATCATCGACCACTGCCGCGCCCAGCTCGAAGAAAACGGCCACGAGGATCCACTGGGTGAACTGGCGACCCGCGAGATATCCAAGTCGAAGCTCGACAAGATCATGCTCGGCAAGGATGCGCTGGCGTCCGGCCTGATCCACACCGCTGTCGAGGAGTTCGGCACCGAGCTCGCAAACGTCATTCGGCAATTCCTCTGCCTGCCGGCTTGGGTGAAGACGGAGCGCATCGTCATCGGCGGCGGCCTCAGCTCCAGCCACATGGGCGAGCTTGCGGTCGGCCGCGCCGCCGTGGTGCTGGCCGAGCAGTCGGCGATCCAGCTCTGTTCGATCGTCAACCATCCCGACGAGGCGGGACTGATGGGCGCCGTCCAGCTGGCGCCGAGCTGGGTACTCGATGGCCACGACGCGGTGCTCGCAGCCGACATCGGCGGCACCAACATGCGGGCGGGTTTGCTGAAATTCAAAGTGAAGAATGCCGAGGTCTCGAAGGTCGAGGTCGTGAAGCGCCTCCATTGGCGACACGCCGACGACAAGCCGGCCCGCGATGAGGCGGTGGCCCGGCTTGCGGAGATGTTGAAGGAGCTGGCCGAGCTGGCGGGCGCCGAGAAACTCAAGCTCGCACCGTTCGTCGGGGTCGCTTGCCCGGGATTGATCGACGAGCACGGCACGATCCTGCGCGGCGGCCAGAACCTGCCGGGAAACTGGGAAGGCGAAGGCTTCAACCTGCCGGCGGCGCTGGCCGAGCGGTTGGGGCGGTTGGGCGGCCACGAGCCCGCGATCGTGATGCACAACGACGCGGTGGTCCAGGGATTGAGCGAAGTGCCCAACATGCAGGATGTGTCGACGTGGGCGGTACTGACGATCGGCACGGGTCTTGGCAACGCGCACTTCACCAATCGCCCTAGGCCGGAGGAGACGGACTCTAAGGGCAAGGAAAAGAAGGGCAAGCCGAAGAAGGACTCGTCGGGCGAAAGTTGAGCCCGATTGCCACCGGCCGGGTCATTTGAGGGTTCCGCGCAGCGGTGCGGAATACCGTTGCGCGGGCGCTTGGTTTGGGAAACCATCGCCGCAACAGACGTCCAAGATACCCTCCGGAGGAAGTGCATGTCGTTTCTCGAGAAGACGGTCGAAGACCGCGTGATGAAGATCGTCCTCAACCGTCCCGACGCGATGAATGCGCTCAACCGCGAGATGATGCAGGGCCTGTCCGATGCACTCGAGGAAGCAGCGGGCGATCGCGGCATCGGCTGCGTCGTTGTGCGCGGCGCGGGTGAAAAGGCCTTCTGTGCCGGCGGCGACGTGAAGTCGATGGCGGCGGGCCGCGACCAGGACAAGAGCTACGAGGACAAGGTGCACGACATCCGCATCCGCATGCGCGTGTCGGAGATGCTGCACGAGATGGGCAAGCCCACCATCGCCATGGTGAACGGCGTGGCGGCGGGCGCGGGCCTGTCGATCGCGCTCGCGGCCGACATGCGCTTCGTCGGCAAGAGCGCGCGCATGACGACGGCTTTCGCCAAGGTCGGCTTCTCCGGCGACTTCGGCTCGCACTATTTCCTGCACAAGCTCGTGGGCACCGCCAAGGCGCGCGAGCTCTACTTCACCGCCGAGATCCTGAACTCCGACCAGATCGAGAAGCTCGGCCTCGCCAACCGCGTGGTGGCCGATGCCGACCTCGAGAGCGAGACGATGGCGTTCGCGAAGAAGCTCGGCGCCGGTCCGCGCGTGGCCTGGTGGCACGTGAAGAAGAACATGAAGATCGCGGAGGAGGGCACGCTCTCCGAGGCGCTGGACTCCGAAGCTGCGCGCATGATCCGCACCGGCGAGACCGAAGACCACAAGGAAGCCGCCCGCGCCTTCGTCGAGAAGCGCGCGCCCGTGTTCAAGGGCCTCTGAGACCCGCGCGCGCGGCGAGGCGCTTCACCGCGCCCGCCACGCCGTCGGGCATGGCGACGATCGCCGCGATCAGCAGCACGGCGTAGAGCAGGGCCGACAGGCCCTTGCCGAGGCTGGCCGTGACCGCGGGGAAGAATTCCAGGAAGAGGCCGCCCAGAATGGCGCCTGCCGGCGAATACAGGCCGCCGATCACCACGCCGAACAGCATCTGCATCGAGAGCTGGAAGTTGTAGGCCGTCGGCCCCACGAAGCCGAACTGGAACGCCGACAGGCACCCCGCCAGCGCGATGAAGGCGCCGGCCAGTCCCGAGGCGACACTGCGCACATGCACGACGGGGATGCCCTGCGCTTCGGCCGCCATGTCGTGGTCGCGCGTGGCGCTCAGCGCGCGGCCGAAGCGGCTGTCGACCAGGTTGGCGACCAGATGGAGGCCAGCAGCGAGCACCGCGAGCGACAGGAGGAAGACCCAGAGGTCCTGGCTCACCAGCCCGCCCGGCGGGGGCAGGGGATCGAGATAGAGGCCCTGGACGCCGCCCGTCCACCGTTCGATCGGGTGCCAGCGCAGCAACTGCGGGAAGGCGATGACCAGGGCATAGCTCACCAGCGCCTGGGTCCAGATGCTGTGGCGCGAAGCGATGCGGCCCAGCCCATAGCCCGCCCCGTAACCCAGCGCCGGGGCCAGCAGGAAGCTCCAATAGGGCCCGAGCGGCGTATGGGCGCCGACGATGGCAGCGGCATAGCCGCCAATGCCGTAGAAGGCCGCCTGGGCGAAGGAGAACTGGCCGCTGATACCGCACAGCACAACGAGGCCGAGCAATGCGATCGCCCAGATCACGGCCTGGGCGTAGCGGAAGACCACGTAGTCGGGGAAACAAAAACCCAAGGCGGCCGTTGCCACGAAGCCCATGGTCCAGACGGTCCGCATGGCGTTACCATAGGCCACAGAACAAGAGATTGGGAGGCCTGCCATGATGAAGCTTCGTCAGTGCGTCTTCGTCGCCAAGGACCTGGAAAGCTCCCGCGAGGAGCTGTGCGACATCCTGGGAATCGAGGTCGCCTATCGCGATCCCGGCGTCGCGAAGTGGGGCCTGGTCAACGTGGTCTGCCCGACCGGCCACGACTTCCTCGAGATCGTGACGCCGTTCCAGCAGGGCACCTCGGCCGGCCGCTACATCGACCGCCGCAAGGGCGACGGCGGCTACATGGTGATCCTGCAGGTCGACGACGCCGTGGCCGAGCGCACGCGCGTCACCGGTCTCGGCGTGCGCGCCGTGGCGCAGAAGGACCTGCCGGAATACCAGTACACGCACTTCCATCCCGCGGAAACGTCGGGTGTGCTGCTGTCGATCGACCAGACGAACGCGCCCGCGGGCGTCGATCCCAAACTTTGGTGGCCACCCGCGGAGAAGGGCTGGCTGACGCACGCGCGCTCGGACGTGACGGCGGGGCTGGCGGGCGTGGAAATCCAGTCCGAGGACCCGGATGCAACGGCCGCTCATTGGGCGAAGCTGCTCAATCGACCCGTGGAGGGCGATATCATCCGTCTCGACGACGACGGGGAGATCCGCTTTGTGCCGATCGCCGACGGCCGCGGGCCGGGCATCTCGGCCTTCGACGTAAAAGTCGTGGACCGCGACCGCGTCATTGCCGCGGCCAGGAAGCGGCACAAGCAGCATGGCGTGGGCCAGGTCGAGATCTGCGGCTGCCGCATCAATCTCGTCTAGTCAGTCCTTGAATCGCGGTGCTGCGTCCCAATCTTTGCTCGTCGGGGACCCGGACCCGAGGTCCGACAGGATCGAAGCGCGGGAGCCTCGGGAGACGCTGCACTGTGGGGCAGATCGAGGGAGGCAGAGCAGGGCGGGGCAGTTAGCGCAATTAGCGCTACCCCGCTACCCATCCGCTCTCCCGTTTTCCCGTTACTTTAACGGCGCCTCTAGGCTGCGATTGCCTTCGCCAGGCGGCCGCGGATCATGCCCTCCGCCTCGGACACGATGCGCTCGACCAGTTCCTTGCAGGTCGGGATGTCGTTGATCAGGCCCATGCAGGTGCCCGCCGACCACACGCCGTGCTCGAGGTCGCCGGTCTCGTAGACTACCCGGCCCTTGGCGCCCGACACGATCGGGCCGATCTCCTGGATGGTCTTGCCCTCGGACTCCATCTCGATCGCCTTCTTGGCGACGGAGTTGCCGTAGACGCGGCTGGTGTTGCGCATGGTGCGGAAGAGCAGCGAGGTCGAGCGCTCGTCGGAGCCCACGATCTTGTCCTTCACATTCTGGTGGATCGGCGCTTCCTTGGTCGCCATGAAACGCGTGCCCATGTTGATGCCCTCGCAGCCCAGAGCCAGCGCCGCGACGAGGCCGCGCGCGTCGGCGAAGCCGCCCGACGCCAGCATCGGGATCTTGATCACGTTGGCCGCGGCAGGCAGCAGCACGAGGTTGGGCACGTCGTCTTCGCCGGGGTGACCCGCGCATTCGAAGCCGTCCATCGAGATCGCATCGACGCCCGCCTTCTCGGCCGAGATGCCGTGGCGCACCGACGTGCATTTGTGGATCACCTTGATGCCGGCTTCCTTGAACTTGGGCAGGAAGGGCTTGGGATTGTTGCCCGCCGTCTCGACGATCTTCACGCCCGACTGGCAGATCGCGTCGATGTATTCGCCGTAAGGACGCGGCACGAGCGTCGGCAGGATGGTGAGGTTCACGCCGAACGGCTGGTCGGTCATCTCGCGGCAGCGCTTGATCTCCTTGGCGAGATCTTCCGGCGTCGGCTGGGTGAGGCCGGTGAGGATGCCCAGCGCGCCCGCGTTGGAGACGGCCGAAGCGAGTTCGGCGCGGCCGACCCACTGCATGCCGCCCTGCACGATCGGGTGCTTGACCCCGAACATCTCGGTAAACCGCGTCTTGATCATCGTCCGTTTCCCCGCTGATTTGCTTTATCCAAGCATTAGCGAAGAGCGGGGAGCGGGACCAGCCCCTCATATTCCTCTCCTCCGCTGGGGGGAGAGGTTAGGAGAGGGGGCTGAGGAGAGGGTTCGCGCAACACCCTCTCCTAGCCTCTCCCTCTGTCGAGGGAGAGGAACCCGAGCGTCAGGGTTCGAGGGTCGCGTCGAGCGTGATGTTGGCCTTCAGGACCTTGGAGACGGGGCAGCCGGCCTTGGCCTTGTTGGCGAGCTCGGCGAACTTGGCCTGATCCGTACCCGGAATCTTGGCCTTGAGCGTGAGATGCACGGCGGTGATGGCGAAGCCGCCGTCGACCTGCTCGAGCGTGACCTTGGCCTGCGTGTCCATCTTCGTGGCGGTGAGCTTGGCTTCGCCCAGGATCAACGACAGGGCCATGGTGAAGCAGCCCGCGTGCGCGGCGCCCAGCAGCTCCTCGGGATTGGTGCCCTTCTGGCCTTCGAAGCGCGCGGCGAAGCCGTAGGGATATTCCTTCATCGCGCCCGATTCGAGCGAGATCGAGCCCTTGCCGTCCTTGAGGCCGCCCGCCCAGGCAGCCGATGCGGTGCGAACGATCTTGGCCATGGTGAACTCCTTCAGTGAGTGTCGATCCAATCCAAAACATCCTCCCGCGTCGTGGCCCTTTTGTGAAGGAGGTCCGAGAAGGCCGCGACGACGTCGATATGCCCGACGTCGGGATAGAGCTTCAGATCGACCGTCGCGCCCGCGGCGCGCCATGCCGCCGCCAGATGCTCCGAGTTGCGCGGATAGACGGTCGTGTCGGCGGTGCCGTGAATCAGCAGGGCGGGCGGCAGCGGGGCCTGGGCGAAAGTGATGGCCTGGATGGCGGGATTGTCGGCGCCGCCAAAGATGTCGATCAGCTTCGCCGACTTCAGCGGCAGGAAATCGTATGGGCCGGACAGGCCGATCAGGCCGCGCAATTTCAGGCGGTCGACGCCGACCTTCGACAGATACGGCGTGTTGGCGCACAGCATCGACGCGATCTCGGCGCCCGCCGAATGACCCGCGACGAAGAGCTTGTCGGCGCCGACCTTGTCCACGGCCCAGCGCGTCGCCTGTGCGCCATCTTCGATGAAGGCCGGGAAACGGATCTCCGGGTAGAGACGATAGTCGGGCACGATCACGGTCAAGCCGCGTGACGCCAAGGCCTGCGCCACGAACAGGTAGTCGCCTTTTCTGCCGCTGTCCCACGAGCCGCCATAGAAGAAGATCACGGCCTTGCCATCGGCGCGCGGCTGCTCCGGCGTGTAGAGATCGAGCGTGCGGCGCGGACCGTCGCCGTAGGGAATATCGGCCTGGAGCCCGTAGCCCTGCTTCGGCACGGTCATGTTGAGCACGGACGCGGGAGAGCATCCGCTCAACAACGTGGCTAAGCTTCCGAGCAGGCCGCGACGCGCGATGCTCATGCTCCCGAGAGGGCGCGGACGTGCTCCGCGAGGGCGAGCGAGGCGGTGAGACCGGGCGATTCGATGCCGAACAGATGGATCAGGCCCGGCACGCCATGGTCGGCGGGGCCGGTGATGGTGAAGTCCTGCGCCGGGGCGCCGGGCGGCACGATCTTCGGCCGGATGCCGGCATAGCCCGGCTGCAACGCGCCGTCCTTCAGGGCGGGCCAGTATTTGCGCACGGCGTCGTAGAACTTGTCGGAGCGATGGGGATCGACCCTGTAGTCGATCGTGTCGGCGCTTTCAGGAGTGATCCATTCCACGTCGGGACCGAACTTCGCCTGGCCGCCCAAATCGACGGTGATGTGCACGCCCAGGCCGCCCGGCACGGGGACGGGATAGATCAGGCGGGTAAAGGGGGAGCGGCCGGTCAAGGTGAAGTAGTTTCCTTTGGCGTAATACGCAGTCGGTATCTTTTCGGATGGCATGCCGGCGATTTTTGCCGCGACATCGGGGGCGTAGAGACCGGCCGAATTGATCACCAGGCGACAACGGAGCGTCATCGGCTCGGTTCCGCCGACGGTGAGCTCGACTCCGCCGTCGACCACGCGACCGGCGGTCACAGGGCTGTGCACGGCCAGCATCGCACCCCGGTTTTCGGCGTCCCCCTGCAGGGCCAGCATGTAGGAGTGGCTGTCGACGATTCCGGTCGCCGGTGAGAGGAGGGCGGCGGTGCAGCGCAGGTTGGGCTCGAGCTGCGTGGCCGCATTGCCGCTCAGCAGTTGCATGCCTTCGACGCCATTGGCCTCGGCGCGGCCCTTGATCGACTGCAGAAGCTCGCTCTCCTGGCCGTTGGTGGCCACGATCAGCTTGCCGCAATTGCGGTGCGGCACGCCGTGCTCCCGGCAGTAGTCGTAGAGCATGCGCCGGCCCTCGACGCATGCGCGCGCCATCAGGCTGCCCTTGGGATAGTAGATCCCGGCGTGGATGACCTCCGAATTGCGCGAGCTGGTCCCGGTGCCGATGCCTTCGGCAGCTTCGAGAATGATGACCTCACGGCCGGCAAGGGCAAGCGCGCGGGCTACGGCCAGCCCCACGACGCCGGCCCCGATCACGACGCAATCGACGGTTTCCATGGGTGCATGGTAGTAAACTGGAGTGAGGAAACGAGCAATATGAAGGGCGCGCTGGTCACCGGCGCCGCGACGCGCATCGGCCGCGCGCTGGCAATGGCGCTGGCCGAGGACGGCTATTTCGTCTTCGTGCACCACAACCGCTCGGCCGCCGAGGCGCGCCGGACCGTGGCCGATATCGCCGCGGCCGGCGGCAAAGGGAAGGCCGTCAAAGCCGATCTCGCATCGGCCCGGCAGGCGGAAGCGCTGGTCGGGCGCTGCAGGGCAAAAGGCATCGTGCTCACCTGCCTGGTGAACAGCGCCTCGCTCTTCAAGCTCGACCGCGCGCCCACGGCCACCGCCGCGGACTTCGATCGCCATGCCGCAATCAACCTGCGAGCCCCCCTGCTGCTGTCGCAGGCCCTGGCGCGGCAGCTGCCGGAGGGCGAGACGGGATTGATCGTGAACCTGCTCGACCAGAAGCTCTTCAATCTCAATCCCGATTTCCTGACGTACACGCTCTCCAAGATCGGCCTGCAAGGGTTGACCAGGCTGCTCGCCCAGCAGTTCGCGCCGCGGATCCGGGTCGCGGGAATTGCGCCCGGCCTCACCCTGAGAAGCGGCAGCCAGACCGATGCCGTCTTTGCCCGCGACCATGCCGCCAATCCGCTGGGTGTCGGCGTCACGACCGACGACCTCGTGCGGGCGCTGCGCTTCATCGAGCAGACGCCGAGCTACACCGGCGACACGCTGCTGGTCGACGGCGGCGAGCATCTCACGGGCAGGCCACGCGACATCGCCTTCGACAGAAAGAAAAAGAAGTGACCTCCGATCGCCGCATCTTCATCCGCGATTTCCGACTGCCGGTCTCGATCGGCATCCACGACTTCGAGAAGGACGCGCCGCAGACCGTCGTGGTGAACGTCGAGTTGTCGCTGGAGACGGCGGACAAGGCGCACGGCGACCGCATTGCCAATGTGCTGAACTACGACATCGTGCACGACGGTATCGCGGCGCTTGCCAAGTCGCGGCATTTCAACCTGCAGGAAGCGCTGGTCGATGCCATCATCGATCTTTGCCTGAAGCAGCCGGGCGTGATCGAGGCGCGGGTCTCGACCGAGAAGCCCGATGTCTACAAGGATTGCCGCGTAGGCTACGAAGCCGTCCGTCGCCGCGATCGCTGATGAGTCCGCAGCGCGGCCATCTGTTCGGCGCCTTCGCCGCGATGCTCTTCGTCGGCATGAGCTGGGGCGCCAACCTGCCTGTCACCAAGGTGATGCTGCTGCATTTCGATCTGGTGCCCATGGCGGCGGTGCGAACCTGCGCGGCCGTCGCGACGCTCGCGCTGCTGCTGGGCCTGGTCGAGGGGTGGGGTGCCCTGCGGATTGCGATACGCTTCGATCGCTTCGTCGGGCTCGGTCTTATGATGGCCGGCTTCTTCGCGATCTACGCGACCGGTATCTACTACAGCAATCCGATCACCGCGGCCGCAGTCTCGGTTGCGGGTCCGCTGGTGTCGGCGATCACCGTGCGCGTGGTCACCGGAGCTCCCTTCGACAAGGGCTTCGGGGTGGCCCTCAGCCTCACGGTGCTGGGCGGCCTGATCCTCGCTTCGGGCAGCCTGAGCGGCGCGGCGCACCTGACGTTCGGCGGCGGCGAGATCGTCGTGCTGCTGAGTTCGTCTTTATGGACGCTGTACAGCATCAAGGCGCAGGTATGGTTCGATCGCCGCGAGAGCCAGCTTCATCGCGCCTATGCGGCCTCGCTCTCCTCGGCGGGCTGGCTGGTCGCCGGTGCCGTCGTGGCGATCGCCGGAGGATGGGCCCGCTCGCCGTCCGGCGTGACCGACGGCTGGGTCTGGACGCAACTTCTCGCGACCGCGGTGCTGGCGAGCGGCATCGGCAGTTTCACCTGGAACATCGGCGCCAACCGTCTGGGCGTCGCGGTCGCGGCTCTTTGGATCAACCTCGTGCCGTTCTTCGCCATTCTCTGGTCCATGGCCTACGGCTTCACGCCCAACGTCTACCAGATCACCGGCGGACTGGTGGCGCTCACCGGCGTTGTCTATATGCAAGGACGCAAACTCGCCGCCGCCCGGACCGCATGACCGACCTGTCGCTGAAATCCCGAGACTGCCGCTGGATCGAGGTTCCGGGAGCTTCCGACGCGCGCGGCAGCGTCAATTTCCTCGAACTGGGCAAGGGGCTCGATTTCGAGCCCAAGCGCCTGTTCTGGCTGCATCATGTGGCGCCCGGCCAGTGGCGCGGGCGGCACGGGCATCGCAAGTCGAAGCTCGTCCTGATCGCCACGAACGGCAGTTGCCGCGCCCATCTCGACGATGGCGCCGTCAAGGAGACGGTAACCCTCGACGACCCGACGCGCGCGCTCTACGTGGCGCCGTGGGTGTGGCACGAGTTGACCGACTTCGCGCCGCAGACCGCCATCATGGTGATCGCCTCGACCCTGTTCGAGGAGGCCGAATATCTGCGCGACTACGAAACCTTCAAACGCGAAGTGACGGAGCGCTTTCCGTGATCCCTTTCCTCGACATGAAATCGGTCTATGCCGAGCTGAAGCCCGAGCTCGACGCCGCCTATGCGCGGGTGATGGAGTCGGGCTGGTACGTGCTGGGCAAGGAAGTAGAGGCGTTCGAGGCGGAATACGCCGGCTTCTGCGGCACCAAGCACTGCGTCGGCGTGGGCAACGGTCTCGAGGCGCTCGAGCTGGTCCTGCGCGCTTGGAATATCGGCCCGGGCGACGAGGTGATTGTGCCCTCCAACACCTACATCGCGACCTGGCTCGCGGTGACGGCGGTCGGCGCCAAGGTCGTGCCGGTCGAGCCGACGCCCAACGGTCCGAACATCGATCCCGAGCGGTTGTCGGCGGCGATCACGCCGCGCACCAGGGCGATCATGCCGGTGCATCTCTACGGCGAGCCGGCGGACATGGACGCGATCATGGCGATCGCCAGCCGGCATGGGCTGAAGGTGATCGAGGATGTGGCCCAGGCGCAGGGCTCGAAGGTGCGCGGACGCCGTGCCGGGGCGCTGGGTCACGCGGGGGCTCACAGTTTCTTCCCGACCAAGAACATCGGCGCGTTCGGCGATGGCGGGGCGGTAACCACCGACGATCCTGCCCTGGCCGACCGGCTGCGCGCCTTGCGCAACTACGGCAGCAGGGTGAAGTACGTGAATATCGAGCGCGGCTTCAATTCGCGGCTCGACGAGATGCAGGCGGCCTTCCTGCGCGTTAAGTTGAAGCACCTCGACCGCTGGAACGAACAGCGGCGCGCCGTCGCCGCACGCTACGACGACAAACTGGCCGGCATCCCGGGCCTCGTGTTGCCGAGGGCGCCGCAATGGGCCGAGCCGGTCTGGCATCTTTACGTCGTGCAGACGGCACGCCGTACCGAGCTGGTGCAGGCCCTCGACAAGGCGGGCATCGGCTCGCTCATCCACTATCCGATTCCACCGCATCTGCAACAGGCCTATGCCGATCTGGGACTGCCCAAGGGAGCGTTTCCGCTCGCCGAAGAGCTCGCGGAAACTGTCCTTAGCCTGCCCATGGGACCGCATCTCAAGCCGGACGCGATCGACCGGGTTGCCGAGGCGGTGCGACGGGCGCTTGTACCTATGACAAAGTAGCGGACGGTTTCGAGAGGAGCGCAGGACCATGAAGATCGGCGCGGTGATGTTCTTTACGGCGGACTCGATGCATCCGGCGGCGCTCGGCCGGGCCCTGGAGGAGCGCGGCTTCGAATCGCTCTGGGTACCCGAGCATACGCACATCCCCTCGGCGCTCGGCTCGGCCTATCCCGCGACCGGTGGGCTGCAGCAGGCCTACTACGAAATCATGGATCCTTTTCTGGCCCTCAACACCGCTGCCACGGCCACGACGACGCTGAAGGTCGGCACCGGCATTGCGCTGGTGATCCAGCGCGATCCGATCCTAACGGCGAAAATGGTGTCGTCGATCGACCAACTCTCGGCCGGCCGCTTCCTGTTCGGCGTCGGCAACGGCTGGAACCAGATCGAGGTCGAGAATCACGGCACGGTCTTCAAGACACGCCACAAGCTCGCGCGCGAACGCATCGAGGCGATGAAGACGATCTGGGCCAGCGAAGAGCCGGAGTATCACGGTGAGTTCGTGAACTTCGACAAGATGAAGCAGTGGCCCAAGCCGTGGCAGAAGCCGCATCCGCCGATCATCGTGGGCGGCGGCTTCCCGCATGCCGCGCGGCGGGCCGTCCGTTACGGCAACGGCTGGATTCCGCGCGACGACTGGGTCGAGCGGGATGGGGTGGGGGTGCTCGACCAGTTCCGGGAGATGGCAAGGGCGGCCGGGCGCGACCCCGCGGAACTGCCCATAAGCCTCTTCCGCGTGCCTGAAAACATCGACCGGCTGAGGCTCTATGTCTCGCTGGGGATCGACAGGGTGGTGTTCTCCCTGCCGGCGGCCAAGGAGGCGGAAATCCTTCCCATCCTCGACCGCTGGAGTGCGCTCCAGCGCCAGCTAAACGGCTAGTTTGGCGTTACGGCGCCCAAAACAGGCGACCCCGACCCAAAGTTGCAATCAATCTCAAAAAGAATCGCATCCTTTCACTCCCCGTCGCGTTGGCTTGGTTGCTGAATGACTTCCGAGGAGAACGCATCGATGTTGAAATCACTTGTCGCTATCGCCGGGGCCGCACTTCTGCTGTCCGCGTGCAACTCTGCACCCCAAGCCGTAAGCGCGCCGCCGCCTGCGCCGCCTGCCACCGCGGCAGCTCCGTCCTACATGGTCTTCTTCGACTGGGATCGCTCCGATCTGTCGAACCAGGCGCTCGCCACGATCCGCCAGGCCGGCAACGCCTGGAAGTCGGGTGGTAGCCCGCGCATCACGGCGATCGGCCATACCGACACGTCCGGTCCGCAGGATTACAACATGGCGCTGTCGCTGCGCCGTGCGACCGCCGTCAAGAATGCCCTCATCCAGCAGGGTGTTGCTCCCACCGCGATCGACACGGTTGGCAAGGGCGAGTCCGAACTCCTCGTGCAGACCGGCGATGGCGTGCGTGAGCCCCAGAACCGCCGCGTCGAGATCACTGGCTTCGCCGGTGCCGTTGCGACCCGTACCGACATGACGGTCTTCAAGGACCCGCGCGCTTACTGCAAGGCGCTCTCGGACAAATACCGTGAGTATCGTGTCGGCGCGATCCAGTCGCCGCAGCAGCCGGCCGCCATCGCCCAGTGCGAAGCGGGCAACTACGACCAGGGTATCCCGACGCTCGAGAACACCCTGATCGATCTCAAGATCCCGCTGCCGGCTCCCGGCTATCGCTGGCCCGGCCGCCCCTACACCCCGGCCTAAAGCCTGAGACTTCGAACGGAAAAGGCGGTCCTCACGGACCGCCTTTTTTGCGTCTAGACGCCGCCGGGGCGCGCCCCCGAATCGCCGACCGAAAAGTGCGCGTGCACGACCTTCCATTTTCCCGCCTCGCGATGGAAGACGAGGGTCGAGCGGCTCATGAACTCCTGGCCCTGGTAGTGGATATCGCGGGGCGGCTGGCCGGTGCCCGTCCAGTTGCGCTGCGAGCGGCGGTGGCACCAGACCACCGCCATGTCGGAGCCGATCTCGCCGCCGATGTCGTAGGGCGTCCAGTACGAGCCCTTCACGTTCTGGATGTAAAACGCCCATAGCCGGCTCCAGTGGGCGGCGCCGTTGTAGGTGTGGCCGTTCAGGTTGAAGAATGTCGCGTGCGGCGCCTTGCTCCAGATCGGCTCGATGGTCGGCCAATCGAACTTGCCGTTGGCCACGAGATATTCCTCGTGCAGGTCGAGCAGCGCCTTGCGGTCCGCATCGGTTCCGCCAACGATCTTTGCTTCGGTCATATCAGTGTCCCCATCATTGTCATGTCCCTCTCGGGATCTCTGCCGACGAAGGTCAGCACCAGATCCGTGACGCCCGCCGCGGCATAGGCGGCGATCCGCGCGCGGCACTCATCCGGTGTGCCGGCGATGGAGAAGGCGTCGACGAAGCGTTGGTCGAGGGCGTCTGCCGGCGCGGCGACGGCAGCGGCAAAATCCGCTTCGGGAATGCCACTGTGGTCGACGAGGCTGACCTTGGCGGCCGGCACCCTCTGGCCGAGCGTCCAGAACGTCTTGAGCATGCCCGCGAGCACCGGCTTGATGGTGGAGAGGGCGGTGTGGCGATCATCGGACACGATACAGGGCGCGTATTGCACGAGGCGCGCGGGCCGGGCGATCGCGGTGGCATGAGTGGCGAAGCCTGGCGGGCACATGTTCGAGATCATCAGCCCGTCGGCGATCCGGCCGCTCAGTGCCAGCGCTTGCGGACCGCGGGCCGCCATCAACAACGGCAGGTCCGGCCGGCACGGCGTGTAGGACAGCTTCGCGTCCTCGACTGAGAATACCGCGCCTTTGTAGGTGACAGCCGTGCCGGCAAGCAGTCCGCGCACGATCGCGAAGCAGTCGCGCATTGCAGCCAACGGGCGGGTGTTGTCGATGCCGAGGCGCTTGATCGGTGCCGCCAGGCCTGAGCCGAGGCCGAGCGCGGCGCGTCCTTCCGACAGCTCGTCCAGCGCGCCGATGTCCATGGCGATCTGGGCCGGATGCCGAAGATAGGGGTTCCAGACGCCCACGCCCAGTTCGATGCGCTGCGTGGCCACCGCACAGGCGGCCATCGCCGTCAGGACACCGCGCTCCATCGGGTTCTCGGCAAACCACACCGACGAAAAGCCGTTGGATTCTGCGGCCCGCGCGAGTTCGGCCGCTCGCTTGGGGGCCAGGCCGCCGTGAAGGCGAACGCCGAGGCGAAGGGGAGACTTCATCCCCTCCGGTTTAGCATGCCTGGCCTCGTCGTCACCTGGCCGGCAAGCCGTCCGAGCCGTCGTGGATTTCGACCGTGCCGATCGGGTGGACGCCCGCGCTTTCGCTGACGACGGTGCGGCCCGACGGCGTCTGGCGCTCAACGGTCTGTACTGCACCCGGATATCTGGACACAAGGTAGGGGTTAAGCGGCTAGCCTGAACGCGCCATGATCCCAAGCGGTTCTGGCGTCGTTTGGACTTCGGTAGTCGTTCTTTGCGATCAGCCACTGGGCATTGTAGCGGTCG
>CAIWTJ010000261.1 GCA_903915535.1 Enhydrobacter aerosaccus | reverse complement strand
GGGCCCACGACCGCGGCGATTTCACCGGCGTTTATGTCGAGGCTGACGCCGCGCAGGATATTGACCGTGCCGGCATCGCTTGCCATGTCGAGATGGACGTCCGAGAGACGGACAATAGGGGAATTGGTCACGGGCATGAATGTCGCCAAGGGATATGGTCGTTTTGCGGCCGTGGTCAATTCACTGCTGCTTGTTCTTTTGTGCCTTGTTCCGTTCGTGGCGCCCGCCCATGCACAAAGCGCGCCCATAAAGATCGCCATGCTGGGCGACAGTCTGACCGCGGGATATGGCGTGAAGCCCGACCAGGCGATCCCCGTCCGGCTGCAGGCGGCGCTCAAGAAGGAAGGCCGCGACGTCACGGTCCTCAATCACGGCGTCTCGGGCGACACCACGGCGGGCGGCCTCGACCGGGTGGACTGGATGCTGGCCGACAAGCCCGACATCGTGATGGTGGCGCTGGGCGGCAACGATGCCTTGCGCGCCATCGATCCGGCCACCACCGAGCGCAATCTCGACGCGATCCTGGCCAAGCTCAAGGAAGCCAAGGTCACGGCTTGGTTGATCGGCATGGCGGCGCCGCGCAATCTCGGCCCGGAGTATGTGAAGGCGTTCGACGGGCTCTACAAGAGACTCGCCGACAAATACGGTGTGCCGCTCTATCCCTTCATCCTCGACGGCGTGGCGCAGGACGCGACCCTCAACCAGGCCGACGGCATCCATCCCAATCCCGACGGCGTCGAAGTCGTGGTAAGGCACCTGCTCCCCTTCGTGACCAAGAATCTCGACGACTATGCCGCGTCTGTTCATCGCCCTTCCCGTCCCTGAAGACATCTCCGAGGAACTGGCCAGCCTGCAGTCTGGCGTGCCCGACGCGCGCTGGGTGCCACTGGAGAACCTGCACGTGACCCTGTGCTTCGCGGGCGAAGTGCAGGGCGGGACGATGCGGGATCTCGAGGAAGAATTGTCGGACATCGCCGGGCCGCGCTTTCCCGTCGCCATCGCAGGTGTCGAGCAGTTCTCGACCGGCAAGCAGCCACGCGCGCTGGTCGCTACGGTAGAACGCAGCGATCGACTGGACTGGCTGCAGCAGAAGGTCTCGACCGTGGCGCGCAACTGCGGCATCGAAGTGGAGCGCCGCAAGTTCCGCCCGCACGTCACCCTCGCGCGCTTCCCCAACAACGCGGAGACCGGCCATCACATCGCGCAGTTCATGGCGAGCTTCTCGACGTTCAGGGCAGGCCCCTGGATCGCCGATCACTTCGCGCTCTATTCGAGCCGCGCCGGCGCCAACGGCCGCCTCTACACCGAGGAAGCGGCCTACGACCTCACCTTCTGAGCGCGCATGAAATCGCGCAAGGCGCCGAGCCAGACCGCGAAGCCCTGCTGCTCGAAGTGGGACTTCCAGTGCTCGGCCTCGGCCGCGTCGAGGCAGTCGTACGCCGCTCGCCACTCGACGAAGGCCTGGCCGCTCTCGACGACCGGGGTCACGCGGATCGTGGCGACATAGTCGCGAACCTTCTGCGGCGGCGGGCCGACGAAGGCATAGCTGTAGGAACGATCGATGTCGGAATGAGCGAGCAGGATCTGGCGGATCGTGCGACTCGGCAGTTCGACCCGGCGGACCGCGCCCACCTGGTCGCCGGCCTTGCCCTCCTCGATCGTGGTCGCGCCTTGCACGCCCGCCCACGCGTAGTGGCCGAACGGCCGGATCACCGACCATACGTCGGCGGCCGGGTGATCGAGCACGATGCTGTAGAAAGCCTCCGCCATTTTCATCTCCTTCACATGCGTTGCATGAAACTGGAGGTGAACTTCCGGCGCTTCTATCCGCCGTCAGAGGCGCAATTTCATTGCTAGTTTGGCGACGGGGAGGGGGTGGCGAAACCCGGGACAAATCGCCCAAAAGCCTTACGCCATCGGTATCGGAGCTGTCCCAGGATCTTGGGACATTTCCGGGACTAGTGGCGTTTGAAGTACTGCACGGCGCGCTCGTGCTTCTCCGCCGCCGCCCGGCTCTTGAAGGTGCCGAGGTTGCGGCGCTTGCCGGTCTTGGGATTTTTCTTGCGCGAGTAGAGGCGATATTCGCCTGACGAGAGTTTGCGGATCATTCTAAACGAACGTCAGCAATCGACGTGGGTTGCGCACCAGGATGGCGTCGATCTCCTCCTGCCCGTAGCCGCGCTTCTTCATCATCGGCACGACGTTGCGGAAGATGTGGCCGTAGCCGTGGCCGCCGAAGCTCGCGAGGCGAGTGCGGTAGCAGATGTCGTGGCTGATCACGACACGGTCGAGATGACCGTGCCCGATCAGCGCGCGGATCAGCTGCAGGCGCGTGGCATCGTTGGGCATGTCGATGTCGGAGAGGCCGTAATAGCTCGACTCCTGCCCGAACAAATCGAACTCGATGGTGACGCCTGAGTCCGCGAGCCTGAGCAGCCGCGTCTCGTCGAAGATCGTGCGGTCGATGTGGCTGATCACGATGCGGTCGGTCGGATGGCCGACGGTCCGGGCGAAGTTCGCCACTTCCTGCGGCTGGTCGGGGTCGCGGCCGGGATGGACGTTGATCGCCGAGCCGGTCTCGGCGGCGGCGATGAAGGCCGCGCGCATCACGCGCTTCTCGAGATCGGTCCAAGGCGACTGGCAGCCGATCTCGCCGATCATGCCGGCGCACACGTCGGTGCCCCAGGCGCCGGTCAGGATCTGGCCGGTCATCTCCTTCGCAAAGTCCTCGACGGCGCGGCCGTGGTTCTTCGGGTCCTGGTAGTCGTTCACGTAATAGCCGCAGCCCATGATGAGGTGCACGCCGGTGCCCTGGGAGATGCGCTTGAGGCCCGCGGGATCGGGCGAGAGGCCGCCACAGGTCAGCTCGACCATGGCGTCGCCGCCGTCGTTCTTCATCATCTCGACTTCGCGCGTGGCGATGTCCTCGAGATCGAGCATGTACTTGCGGCCGGCGCGCTTGATGCCGCGGCCGTAGTTCAGCTGCCAGACGTTCTCGAGCGTGATCTCGGGCCCGAGGTCGTTGTCGGAGCGTGTGCCCGGCGGACGGATGTCGCACAGCACGTGCTCGTGCATCAGCGTGCGGCCCAGCGTCTCCGGCGCGATCGGGCCCAGGACGGTCTGGATCTTTCCGCGCAGCTCTTCCCGCGTCACCGGGCGGGTCATTGCGGCTCCAGGTGAGCGGCGTCGGCCACCTTCTTCCACTTCACGGTCTCGCTCTTGATCCGTGCCGTCAGTTCCTTGTCGTCACCCACGAGCTCGCCCGCGCCCGCATCGCGGATCTTCTTGATGACCTCGGGCGACTTGGCGCCTTTCACGATCGCCTCCGAGAGCTTCTGCACGATCTCCCTGGGCGTACCGGCGGGCGCGGCCACGTACCACCAGGGCGCGGCGTCGAAGCCGTCGAAGCCCTGCTCGGCGATGGTCGGCACGTCGGGCAGCGCGAACCAGCGCTTGCTCGATGTCACCCCCAGGGCCTTCAGCCCGCCCGACTGGATGTGCGGCAGGTAGGGCGGAAGATTGTCCATGGCCGACGGGATGTTGCCCGGCAGCAGGTCCTGCAGCACCAGCGCGCTGCCGCGATAGCCGACATGCTCCGCGGTGAAGCCTGCGAGCGCCTTGAAATACTCCATCGAGAGCTGGCCCGAGCTGCCGATGCCCGGCGTGCCGTAGCTCACCTTGTTGGTGCCTTCCTTCTTGCAATACTCGACATATTCCTTCGCGGTCTTCACCGGCACCTTCGGATTGACCACCAGCACGTTGGCGACTTCGCCGAACAGGGCGACGGGCGTGAAGGCCGTCGCAATGTCGTAGGGCATCTTCTTGTAGAGATACTGGTTTAGGACGGCGGTGCCGATCGTGCCCAACAGCAGCGTGTAGCCGTCGGCCGGCGCGGTCGCCACGGCTTGCGCGCCGACGTTGCCGCCCGCGCCGCTCTTGTTCTCGACCACGACATTGGCGCCCCAGGCATTCTGTAAAATCTCGGCCGCGATGCGGCCCAGCAGGTCGGTCGTGCCCGCCGCCGCAAAGGGCACCACCATGCGGATCGGCTTGTTGGGATAGGTCGACTGCGCCCAGCCATGACGCGCGAGCATGGGTGCCGCGAGTGCCGTGCCGACAATTGACCGGCGTCCAATGATCTTTGTCATGGTGCTCCCCAAAAACTGCGGCGACTATATCGCCGTCATCGAGGGAGACAAACGTGACCGCACCACTGATCGGCTATGCCGACCGCATCTCGGTTCGAGCCGGGCAGAAGATCGCCTTCAAAGTGTCGAGCACCGCCCAGGGGCCCTACAACGCGTCGCTGATCCGCATCGTGCGCGGCGATCCCAATCCCGACGGGCCGGGCGTGAAATTCGAGGATCACTCGGAGCATTTCGACGGCCGCTTTCCCTCGCGCCAGCAGCACTCCTGGCCCGGCTCCTACGCGCTGATCGACGGCGCGGCGAAAGCCAAGCTGCCGGCGGCACTCTCGGTCGAGGCGCTGATCTGGCCGACGCTGCCGGGCGATCCCGCGCAGACGGTCGTCTCGCGGCGCGATCCCGACTCCGGCGACGGATTCGCGCTGGTGATGACGCCCGAGGGCATGATGCTCGAGGTCAGCAATGTAAAGGTCTCCGTCGGCCGCCCGCTGCGCCCGCACACCTGGTACCGCGTCTGGGCGAGCGCCGACCCCACGAGCGGCATCCTGCGCGTGGGCCAGCAACCGCTGAAGCGCGCGCATGCGATCGAGGACGAGGGCGAGGCGACGATGAGCGCGCGCACGCTGCTCAAGATCGACGTGCCGAAGCCGGTGATGATCGGCGCCGACCCGGGCAGCGATCGGCCCGCGGTGCGATGCTTCAACGGCAAGATCGAGGCGCCCGCCATCGCGGGCCTCGGCGCCTGGGACTTCTCGCGCCGCATGGACTCGATGGAGGTCGAGGACACCGGCCCCAATGCGCTCCACGGCAAGCTGATCAACCTGCCGACGCGCGCCATGAAGGGCGCCGCGTGGGACGGAAGCGAACGCAACTGGAAGCACGCGCCGCATCATTACGCGGCGATCCACTTCCACGACGACGACCTGCACGACTGCGGCTGGGAGGACGACTTCTCCTTCGTCGTGCCCAAGGAAGTGAAGAGCGGCGTCTACGGCATCCGGCTGAGCTGCGGCGCGCATAGCGACATCATCCCGTTCTTCGTGCGGCCCGAGACGGGCAAGCCCACGGCCAAGGTCGTCTATCTCGCCAGCACGTTCACCTACCAGGTCTACAGCAACTTCGCGCGCGTGCCGTTCAACGAGCCGTTCAAGAAGCGCGTCGCCGACTGGAAGGCCTCCGCGCTGCACCCGTCGGAGCACAAGGACTACGGCCTCTCGACCTACGACTCCCATCGCGACGGATCGGGCGTGGCCTACTCCTCGCGCCTGCGTCCGCTCATGACGTGGCGGCCCAACTTCCTCGCCTACAACGATCCGCGCGGCTCGGGCATGCGCCACATCCCGGCGGACACGCATCTCACCGGCTGGCTCGACCGCATGGGCGTGGCCTTCGACGTCGTCACCGACCACGACCTGCACGAGGAAGGCGAGGCGCTGCTGGCGCCCTACAATGTCGTGCTGACCGGCACGCATCCGGAATATCACACCGCCGAAACGCTCGACGCTCTGCAGACCTACACCGAGACCGGCGGCCGGCTGATGTATCTCGGCGGCAACGGATTCTACTGGCGCGTCGCTCTTTCCGACAAGGTGCCGGGCGCGATCGAGATCCGCCGCACCGAGGGCGGCATTCGCCTCTGGGCCGCCGAGCCCGGCGAGTACTATCACTCCTTCGACAATGCGTATGGCGGTTTGTGGCGCCGCTCCGACCGCGCGCCCAACAAGCTCTGCGGCATCGGCTTCTCGAGCCAGGGCACCTTCTGGGGCGACCCGTACCGCCGCGCCTCGCGCGACAACCAGCACGCCTGGGTGTTCGACGGCGTGAAGGACGAGTTGTTCGGCGGCTACGGCTTCTCCGGCGGCGGCGCCGCGGGCTTCGAGCTCGACCGGCTCGACTATCGCCTCGGCAGTCCGCTCAACGCGATCATACTCGCGACATCGGAGGGCCACGATCGCAAGAACTTCGTCGTCGTGCACGAGGAGCGGCTGGGCTTCGACAACACGATCAACGGCCAGACGCTCGAGCAGCTGATCCGCGCCGACATGGTCTATGTCGAGAAGCCCGAAGGCGGCGCCCTGTTCTCGGTGGGGTCGATCACCTACTGCGGAACCTTGCCCGCCAAGAACTACGACAACGACGTGTCGCGGCTCACCTTCAATGTGCTCAATCGCTTCGGCGAGCTCGGCCTCAACTGGCCTTTTCCGCCAAGGGCCTGAGCGCCTCGAGCAGGCCCTTGCAGCCCGCCTCGATCAGGGTGAGCGCATCCTCGTAGCCGATCGGCGGTCCCCCAAAGAGATCGCCGACTTCGACCAGGCCCGTCTGGGGTGCAAATTTCAGCAGCAGTTGCGGCCGGTCCGCGACGGTGCGCGGCGCCATCCAGCGCATCGCGGCGAGATGGCTGCGGTCCATGCCCAGAGGCAGTGCAAATTTCTCCAGATCCTCGTTGGTCAGACTCCGCGAGAGATGGTCGGAAATGTCGTAACCGCGCCGCCCCGCGGCCGCGCGGGCGAGGGGGGCCGCGGGTTCGCCCTCGTGGCCTTCGAGCGTGCCCGCCGAATCGATGGTGAACGCGTGCTCCAGCCCGGCGCGCTTCACCATCGTGCGAAACACGCCCTTGGCCATGGGCGAACGGCAGATATTGGCAGAGCAGACGAAGATGACGCCGATGGGCATAGTCTGCCACCTTAGCACGGCGCTAAAATGTGCAATACGCGCCGAAGAAGAAGTTGAGGAAGAAACGATGCCCGACATGTCGCCCGTTGCCGTCAAGGTTCCGCACGGCGCCCACCACATCGCGCCCGACATCCACGGCCAGAATTTTTATGCGATCGACCGTCAGTTCCAGGATCTGATGTCCCTCTACATGGAGCCGGGCGCGCGCAGTGCAATTACGCCGCACTTCGACCGGCTGGGAGCGCTGGCCGGCGGGCGGCTCGACGCGCTGGCAATGGTCGCCGACAAGCATCCGCCGGTGCTGCAGCCGCGCGACCGCTTCGGCCGCGACGAGGACTGGATCGACTATCACCCGTCCTATCGCGAGATGGAGAAGATCGCCTTCGAGGATTTCGGCATGCACGCCATGAGTCACCGCGCCGGCGTGCTCGGCATGACGGCGCCGGCCGATCCGCTGGTGAAGTACGCCATCACCTATCTGTTCGTGCAGGGCGAGTTCGGCCTGATGTGCCCGGTGTCGGTGTCGGACACCTCGAACTTCATCCTCAAGCGCTACGGCTCCGAACCGCTGAAGAAGCTGCTGCTCGACCGGCTGTTGAGCCAGGATCCGGCGGTCATGCTGAAGGGCACGCAGTTCATGACGGAGAAGGCCGGCGGCTCGGATGTCGGCGCGATCGAGACCGAGGCCGAACGCGTAGGCATGGGTGCCGACGGTATCGAGCGCTGGAAGCTCCATGGCCAGAAATGGTTCTGCAGCCACGCCGACGCCGATGTCGCGCTACTTCTCGCGCGTCCGCGCGGTGCGGCGGCAGGCACCAAGGGGCTCGGCATGTTCGCCCTGCCGCGCCGGCTCGAGGACGGCACGCGCAACAGCTACCGCATCGTGCGGCTCAAGGACAAACTCGGCACGCGCTCGATGGCCTCGGGCGAGATCGTGCTCGAGGGCGCCACCGCCTATCTCGTGGGCGACGTGAACCTGGGCTTCAAGCAGATGATGGAGCAGGTGAACCTGTCGCGGCTCAGCCATGGCGTGCGCGCGGCCTCCATGATGCGCCGCTGCCTCAACGAGGCGCTTGCCGCCGCGCGCGGCCGCCGCGCGTTCGGCCGTGCCACCGCCGACTATCCGCTGATGCGCCGCCAGTTGATGAAGATCATGCTGCCGACCGAGCAGGCACTCTCGATGTTCGCCTACTCCGCCGACGCGATGGGCCGCGCCGACAAAGGAGACAAGCACGCGGCCAACCTGCTGCGCATCCTGACGCCGGTCTACAAGTTCCGCGCCTGCCGCGACAACATCCCGGTGGCGAGTGCCGCGCTCGAGGTGAGGGGCGGCATCGGCTACATCGAGGAATGGGCGACGGCGCGGCTGGTGCGCGACGCGCAGATCGGCACGCTGTGGGAAGGCACGTCGAACATCAACGCGCTTGACGTGGTGCAACGCGCCGTGGGCAAGGCCGGCGGCCACAAGACGCTCTCGGCCGCGCTCAAGGCGAAATACGAGGCGAGCGGCAGCCTGCCCGGCCAGTACAAGGGCCTGCTGGGCGCCACGCTCGACCGGGTCGAGCGCTTCGTCGAGGCGGTGGCTGCAGACCCGAAGCAGGAGAAGCGCTCGCGCCTCGCCGCCGGCGCGCTCTATCACGCCACCACGGCGGCACTGATGGCCTGGGAAGGCGCCACGCTGGGGGCCCAGGGTGGGGACGCGCGGCGCCTGCTCCTGTCGCGCCTGGTGATCGAGCATCGCCTCTCCCCGCAGGATCCGCTGGCGCTGGGCGACTCGCCGTGGGAACAGGAAGCGATGGACCTGCTGCTCTCCGACGCGCCCGTGCCTCTGGCCAGGGCCGCCGCCCTCGTCGCATGATTTCGGTCGTCCCCAGGCCAGAGGCCCCGTCGATTCCCCACTGGACCGTGCGGTCGAGCGTCGAGGAGGGAGTGCGGCTGGGACTGGAGTATTTCACGGCCTTCACGGTCGTGGCACTCGTCTTCACCGCGCCGGCGTTCATCCTGGAGATGCGCGGCGTCGGCGGCTTCCCGAAATTCGCCGCCGATATCCTGGGAAATGCCGCCGCGCAGATCTGCATCCTGTGCAGCACCTTCCAGGCGCTGGCCGGACGGACGCCGAACGTCGCGGAGACGTTCTGGCAGATCCAGCGCCCGAACCTGGTGAAACTCCTGAGCTTCAGCGTCGTGCAGGCGTTGCTGGTCATGGTGGGCTTCGTGCTGTTCGCAATTCCAGGCCTCTATCTGATGACGCTCTGGGCGGTCGCGATGCCGGCGCTGGTAGCGATCGAAGACATGGAATTCGTCGAGGCCTTCCGCCAGAGCGCATCGCTCACCAAGGGCCGGCGCTGGCGCGTCCTGGGCGTTGTCCTTGCCTGCATGCTGACGGCCCTGATTGTCTTCGGGCTGGCATCCCTGACAGTGCGCTTCGTGCCGATCGCGATCGAGCAGACGGAGCTTCGCACCATGGTGCTGTGGCCGGTCACGGCCATTGTCGCGGCTCTCCTTCATCCCGTGTCCGCAGTACTCTACGTGCAGCTGCGGCAGGAAAAGGAAGAGCTGACCGTCGAGGAGATCGTCGAGCCGTTCTACTGAAGCGTGAAGAGCCCGGCCGGCGCCACCGCCTCGAGTTCGCCCTTCTCCAGATCGCGCGCGATGATCACGAGGAACATCGGCTGCGCCGATTGCGGCTCACCGAACGGGCGCGGTGCGGAGAAGGCTGTTCCGACGCTTTGCACCAGCACCGGACGCTCGCTCTCCGCGATCCGCACCAGACCCTTCAGGCGCAACAACCGCTCGCCGAGGGCGCCGGCGAGATTGTCGAGCCAGGCTGCGAGGTCGTCATACGCCATGACGGCCGTTGGCGTGGCAAGGCGCACAGCGATGCGTGGATGCGCAGTGCCTGTCGCGATCAGCCCCGGTGCGGGCATCGGCACGACGCCGGGCAGCGGCGCGAAAGCCGCGGCGACCGTTCGATCGCGATCGGCTATCGCCACGATCTCCGAAAGCGGATTGAGCGATGCGGCCTCGTCCTGCGCATCCACTAGGGCATCGGCGGAGACGGCGTCGGTCTTGGTGACGACGATGCGGTGTGCCGCGGCCCACTGCGCTGCGGCTTCCTCGAATTGCGCGGTCTCGGCGCCGCGTGTGGCATCGAAGGTCGCGACCACCGAGACCCGCATGCGATAGTCGGCCAGTCCCGCAAGCTGGCGCAGCACGGGTCCGGGCTTCGACAGCCCGCTGGTCTCGAGAATGATCCGCCGCAGCGGACCGGAGGCGCCCGGCCGCTCGGCCGCGAGCAGCCGGTCGATCGTGAAGGCGAGATCGCTGCCGGCCTGGCAGCAGATGCAGCCGTTGGAGAGCATCGCGATCGGCGTGTCGGCGCCCTCTTCGCGCAGGATCACGCCGTCGAGGCCGATCTCGCCCGCCTCGTTCACGATCACCGCTGTGTCGGCGCCGTCGGGATGCGCGAGGAAGTCCCGCAGCAAGGTCGTCTTGCCCGATCCCAGGAAGCCGGTCAGGACGATGAAGTCGGGTCCGTTCACTCCGCCGCTTTCTGCGGTGCGCTCTTGGCGGCGTACTTGACCGGCACGTCCTCCGCCCAACTCGCCTTCACCAGGTCGCGCACATCGGCCAGCAGCTCGGCGGTATCGTAGATCACGCCGTCCTTGATCGTGTACTTGAGGCCGCGATGCCATTCGACGCCGTTGGTCGCATCGTTGAAGCGCATCGCGCCGGTGCCGTAGAGCAGCTTGAAGTCGGTGAGCGGATTGTGGTCGTGCACCAGCACGTCGGCCAGCTTGCCGACCTCGAGCGTGCCCAACTCGTTCTCGATTCCGCAGAGCGCCGCGCCCTGCGACGTGGCGGAGCGGATGACCTCGAGCGGATGGAAGCCCGCTTCCTGCAGCAGCTCGAGCTCGCGGACGTAGCCGAAGCCGAAGATCTGGTAGATGAAGCCCGAGTCGCTGCCGGTGCAGACCCGGCCGCCGCGGTTCTTGTACTCGTTGATGAACGCCATCCAGAGCCGGTAGTTCTCCTTCCACTCGACCTCGTTGGTGGTCGACCAGCGATACCAGTAGGAGCCGTGCCCGCCGCGCTGCGGCGTGAAGTAATTCCACATCGACTTCCAGGTGTAGTCCTTGTGCCAGTCCGCCTGGCGCGCGCGCATCAGATCGCGGTTGGCGTCGTAGATGGTGAAGGTCGGCACGAAGGTGAAGCCGATCTTGAGGAAGCTCTCCATCACCTCGTTCCATTTGTCGGAGCCGGGCTTGGCGCCCTGCTTGAACATCTGGCCCGAGACGGAGAAGCGGAAGTATTCGTCGTTGTAGTCGTAGTCGAGCGGGAAGTGCTGGACGACGCGGTCCTCGAACAGCGCCTCGGGCAGCCCGTAGTAATGCTCGGCGCTGGTCAGGCCCCACTTTGCGGTGGTGAGCGCATTCATGCGCGTGACCGCCATCTGTGCATGGTGGCAGCCCGACTTGAGCCCGAGCTTGGCGCACTCGTCGAGGGCTGCCTCCATGATGGCGGGCGGCGCGCCGAAGAACTTCACGCCGTCGGCGCCGCGCTCCTTGAGCTTGCGCAGCCAGGCGCGGCCTTCGTCCGGCGAATGGATCACCTTCAGCATGTCGTTGACGGCGGGGAAGTAGGCGTAGGCCAGCAGGCGCGGCGCCGCGATCGTGTTCTCGGCCGAGCGCTTCTTCTGGTCGAGCATCCAGCCGAGGCCATTCATCGAGCCCATCTCGCGCACGGTCGTGACGCCGTGCGCCAGCCAGAGCTTGTAGACGTAGTCGACCGGCGGCACCCAGCCGTTGGCCGAGTGATAGGCGACGCCCGCGTGCGCATGGCAATCGATGAAGCCCGGCGTCACCCACTTGCCCTTGCAGTCGATCTCGTGATCGCCGGTCGGCACGCGGTTGGCCGACGTGGCGAGATTGCCCACGGCCTTCTTCATCAGGGTGATGCGGTTGTTCTCGATCACGATGTCGGTCGGCCCGATCGGCGGCGCGCCCGTGCCGTCGATCACCGTCGCGCCGCGCAGCACCAGCCGCTTGAAGGGACCGATGCCGCGATCGCGCGTCGTCGCGGGCACGATGACCGGCTGGCCGGCCTTGGAGCGCGTGCCCGCGAGTTCGTCACCGGGAAGCATGTCGGTCATCGAAGTACTCCTACTTGAAGTCGCTCACTTGAAGTCAGTGGGCCTCAGCTCGATCGGCGCGCCGTGCGGCGTGCGGTCGGCGGCGTGGTCCCAGGCATTCTGGTAGCGCGTCAGGGTCTCCTGGCTGGCCACGCCCTTCTCGGAGACCAGCCGTTCCAGGGCGTTCAGCCAGTGCCGGTAGTAGGTCTCACCGGTATCGGGATCGCCCGCGGCCTGCGCGCGCTTGATCTCGCCGGACAGGGTCGCAGCCCATTCGGGCCAGGTGAACAATCCACGCTCGTGCAGCGCCAGCGCCATGGCGAAGGCCTGCGCCTCCCACGGTTCGCGGAAGACCGGCTCGCCGCATTCCTGCGGGACGCCCGCGACCTGCTCGACGACGCGGCGGGCCGCGCCTTTATCGATCGTGGTCAAGATAAGGCTCGAAGGCATCGACCGACACTTTCACCGTCGCATCGGCGTCGGCGCCCCACAGTTCGGCCGCGGAGAACACCACCGTGTAGAGCCACTGCGGATTCTCGCCGCCGCCATGGGCGTAGGAATCGGGAAACACGTGACTGCCGTTGATGCGCTCGATCGTGCCGACATGGCCGCGCACGTAACGCGGCAGGCGCGTGTGCGTCGGTGGATTGATGTTCTTCATCCGCACCTTGTCGCCGACCTTGAACGCCGGCGGGTTGGCGACATCGCGCTGGAAGCTGCCGCGCGTCTTCACGCGTTCGACATCCTTCACACCGAAGGTGCCGCGCGGCAGGGGCGGGCTCTTGTGCAACGAATGGCCGGCCGCGACCTCGTCGGCGCCGACCAGCTTGCGGTCGAGCAGCGTGCGCATCAGGCCAAGGAACCATTTCTTATAGTAGGAAGAGGAGAGATAGACCGCGGGCGGAATCGACTCGCGCGAGAAGCGCTGCATGTCGATGTTGAGTCCGCCGTTGGCGCCCATCGCCCGCACCATCGCCATAACGCGGCCTTCCCAGGGATGATGGAAGGTGGGCTCGTTCGGCTCGACCTCGACCTTGCCGAAGCCGTCCATGCCGCCCATGTCGTGCACGCCGTTCACGACAGCACCTTCGGCAGTCCCGTGCCGATCATGCTGTCGCGCGTGACGATCGCGGCGAGCTGTTCTTCGCTCCAGCCTTCGGTGCCCGCGGGCCGCATCGGCAGCACGAGGAAGCGCGTCTCGGCGGTCGAGTCCCAGACGCGGATCTCCGTCTCCTTGGGCAAGCTGACGCCGAAGTCGGCGAGGACGCCGCGCGGATCCTTCACCGCGCGCGAGCGATAGGGCGCGGCCTTGTACCAGACCGGCGGCAGCCCCAGCATTTCCCACGGGTAGCAGGAGCAGAGCGTACAGACGACCATGTTGTGCCGCTGCGGCGTGTTCTCGACGGCGATCAAGTGATCGCCGACGCGGCCCAGCGTGCCGATCGCCTTGGAGGCATCGTCGAGCAACGCCTTCTTGAAAGCGGGATCGGTCCAGGCCTTGGCCACGACCCTGGCGCCGTTGCGCGGGCCGATCTTGGTCTCGTAGGTCTCGACGATGGCATCGAGCGCCGCCGGATCGACGTAGCCCTTCTCGGTCAGGATCGTCTCGAGCGCACGTACCCTGAGCTGCATCTCGGACAATTCTGAACCGTGATCGTGGTCATGGTCGTGATCATGTTCGTGGGTTGCCACGTGAAAACCTCCAGCCGAATTAGCCCTCGATCTTACGTCAACCTCGATTGCGGCGCTTCAGGATTTCCTCGGTATGCTCGCCCAGCAGCGGCTCGCGGTAGAGCGGGCTCGAGGGCTCGTCCTTGAAGCGCACGGCCGGGCCGAAATGCTTGCGGCCCATGTCGTCGGTCACCATGAACCCGCGCTTCACCAGGTTGGGCTCGGCGATCGCCTCGGGCAGGGTGTTGACCGGTCCGTAGCAGATATCGAGGGTCGCGAGGAATTCCATCCAGTGCTTCAGCGGCTTGGCCTTGAAGGTGGCCGTGAGGAAATCCACCACCGGCTTCTGGTGTGCGCCGGGCCATTCGCAGAGCTCGGCCCAGTCGGGCTTCCCCAAGGCGCCCAGCAGGTTCTTGATGAACTTCATCTCCTGCCCGGCCAGCACGAGCTGGCGGCCGTCCGACGTATCGTAGACGCGATAGAAGGCGGAGCCGCCGGTGGTGCGCTGGTTCTTTACGTCGGGATGCTTGTTCTCCTTGAACGCCGTGCCGACCACGTTGGCGCAGGAGGCCATCAGGGTCTCGTGCATGGACACGTCGATATAGTCGCCCTTGCCCGTCGCCTGGCGGCGCAACAGCGCCATCAGCACGCCGCTCAGGCCGTAAAGGCCGCTCACCAGATCGGCGACCGGAATGCCCGGGATTGCCGGCCGTCCATCATCGCCCAGGGTGAGGCTCAGCACGCCGGTCATCGCTTCCAGCGCAAGATCGTGTGCAGCGCGGCCGGGATAGGCGCCGTCCTGGCCGAAGGCGCTGATCGAGCAATAGACGACGCCGGGATTCTTTGCCTTCACCGCCTCGTAGCCGATGCCGAACCGTGCCGCGACACCGGGGCGGAAGGACTCGACGATCACGTCGGCCGTCGTGCAGAGCCGGAAGAGATCGGCACGCCCCTGCTCGCTCTTGAGGTCGAGCACGACGCTCTTCTTGCCGCGCCCCATGTTGCGGAAGAAGACCGACGTGCGCTCGTCCGGCGGCAGGATCTCGCGGCCGGGATCGCCGGTCGGCGGCTCGACCTTGATCACCTCGGCGCCGTGATCGGCGAGCGCGGTCGTGAGGTAGGGGCCCGGCAGGAACCAGGAAAGATCGACGACGGTGATGCCTTCGAGTTTCATGCGAGATACTTCTTGTTGTCGGCGCCGAGGGCTGAGCAGGCTTCCTGTGAAAGCCGTTCTCCGTCGACGCGGATGGGATTGGCAATGACGCGCAGCTCGCCCTTGGCCGGATGCGGCACCGCCGAGACCGTGCCGGTCTCGCGCGCGAAGTCGCTGTCGAGCGCCTGGTCGAGACGATAGACGGGTGCGGCCGGCAACAGGCCGTTGAACTTGGCCAGCCACTCGGCCGTCGTGCGCGTCCGGAACGTCGGATCGAGCGCGACGTCCAGTTCGGCACGATTGGTTGCGCGCGTGTTGGGATCCGGAAAGCGCGGGTCGCCGACGAGGTCGTTGCGACCCATCGCCTCGCAGAGCGACAGCCAGAACTTCTGCGTCATGCACATGATGAAGATCCAGCCGTCCTTGGTCGGATAGGTTTGCACCGGGGACAGGGAGAGATGCGCGCTGCGCGGCACGCGCGGCGAGACGTCGCCTTCGTTGAGATACCACGAACCCGGATAGGTGAGCTGGTGCATCGCCACGTCGTAGAGGCACGTGTCGACGTCGCAGCCCTGCCCCGTCATCTTGGCGCGCAGCAGGCAGGCCAGCAGGCCGACCGTGCCCGTGAGGCCGCTCATGCTGTCGATCAACGACACGCCCACGCGCGTCGGCGCGCCCTCGGGGTCGCCGGTCAGCTCCATCAATCCCGCCTCGGCCTGCATCAGGAAGTCGTAGCCCGGCCAGTCCTTGCGTTCGTTGAAGCGGCCATAGGCGGAGATGTGCAGGCAGACGATCGACGACTTCAGGTGCTTGAGGCTCGCATAGTCGATGCCGAGCTTGCCGGGCTGGGTGCCGCGCATGTTGTTCACGACACAGTCGGCACTCTTTACCAGCGCCTCGAACTGCGCGCGGCCCGGCTTCGACTTGAGGTCGAGGCTTACGCTCTTCTTGCCGAGGTTCCAGGCCTGGAAGTACTCGCTGTCGTCCTTCCCGAGCTTGTACGGCCCGACCTGGCGCGAGGGATCGCCTTCCGGCGACTCGACCTTGATCACTTCGGCGCCCAGCTCGGCCATGAACATGGTGCCGTAAGGGCCAGCGCCGAACTGCTCGAGCGTCAGGACACGAATACCCTTGAGAGGCTTGTCCTTCATGTCTGCGCGCTGTGGCGGGCCCACTGCCGGGCGATGATGAGCTTTTGCATTTCGTTGGTGCCTTCGCCGATGCAGGTGAGCGGCGCGTCGCGATAGAGACGCTCGATGTCGTATTCCTTCGAATAGCCGTAGGCGCCGTGGATGCGCATCGACTCGGTGGCGTTCTCCAGGGCGGCCTCCGAGGAGAAGTACTTGGCCATGCCCGCCTGCATGTCGCAACGCTCGCCGCGATCGAAGGCCTGGGCGGCATCGAGTGTCAGCAGCCGTGCGGCCCGCGCGCGCGTCGCCATCTCGCCGATCTTGGTGGCGATCGCCTGGTGCTCGATGATCGGCTTGCCGAAGGTCTGGCGAAGCTGCGCGTAGTCGGTCGCGAGTCGCAGCGCACCCTCCGCGATGCCAACGCCGCGCGCCGCCACGTTGATGCGGCCCAGCTCCAGCCCGCCTGCCACCTGCGTGAAGCCGCGGCCCTCGACTTCGCCGATCAGGTGATCGGCCGGGATGCGGTAGTCCTGGAAGATCAGCTCGCCCGAATCGATCGAATGGTATCCCAGCTTCTCGAGCTTGCGGCCCGTGGTGAAGCCCGGCCCCTTGGGCGCGATGAACAGGCTCATGCCGGAATAGCGCGGGCTCGCCTCGGGGTTGGTCTTGACCAGCAGCGCGAAGCACGAGCCCTCGATGCCGTTGCTGATCCAGGTCTTGGTACCGTTGATTACATAGTCGCCTTTGTCGCGCCGCGCCGTCATGCGGATCGCCTGCAGGTCGGTGCCGGCGTTGGGTTCGGTGAGAGCGAGGCCGCCGCGCACCTCGCCCGTTGCGAACTTCGGCAGCCAGTGGCGCTTCTGCGGTTCGGTGCCGAACTTCTCGACGGCCAGCGCCAGCATCAGGTGCGAGTTGAAGATGCCGGTGATCGCCATCCACACCGAGGAGATCTTCATCACGATCTGCGCGTAGGTCGTGGCCGGCAGCCCGAGCCCGCCGTACTCCGGCGACACGGTCGCGCCGAACAGGCCCAGCTCCTTCATCTGCTCGACGATCTCGGCCGGCCATTTGTCGGCGTGGTCGTATTCCTTGACGATAGGTTTCACCTCGCGCTCGACCCAGCGGTCGATCGTCGCGAAAAGCTGTGCTTCGTCCGCAGGATCGATCTTGTTCATTCTGCTGCCTCCCAAACCCGGCGATGCTAGGCTGCCACGCATGCAAAGCCCATTGAAGAGACGTTCGTTGCTGGTCGCCGCCGTCACGCTCCCGTTCGCAGAGCGCGTGCTGGCCCAGAGTACCGACTGGCCGACCCGCACCGTGCGTCTTGTTTGCCCCTTCACGCCCGGCGGGTCGCAGGATGCCATCGCGCGACGCCTCGGCGCCAAGCTCACCGAGCAGTTCGGCCAGCCCTTCGTAGTCGACAATCGCTCCGGCGCGGGCGGCTCGATCGCGGCCGACAATGTCGCCAAGTCGGCGCCGGACGGATACTCGGTGCTGTTGGGCAGCATCGGCAGCCACGCGCTGATCCCGCATCTGTTCGCCAAGCCGTCGTTCGACGCGTTCAAGGATCTCGAGACGGCGTGCTGGATCGGCACGCAGCCCAACCTGCTGGTCTGCCGTCCCGACTTCCCGCACGACACGCCACAGAAGCTGATCGCCGCGGCCAGGGCCGAACCGGGCAAATATTCGTACGGCGCCTCGGGCGTCGGCAGCTCGCCCACGCTCACCATGGAGCTCTTGAAGCAGAAGACCGGCATCGACCTCACCTTCGTCAGCTATCGCGGCGTGTCGCTCGCGGATGCCGACGTGCTCGCGGGCCATCTGCCGATGTGCATCGGCAACATCGACTCGCAGATGCCGCAGGTGAAATCGGGCAAGCTGAAGGCGATCGCGTCCACCGGCGCCAAACGTTCGGAGGCCGCGCCCGACACGCCGACCTTCGCCGAGTCCGGCTTCCCCGACCTGGTGGTGACCTCGTGGTCGCTGTGGTCGGTGCCGGCGGGCACGCCCATGACCATCAAGGAGAAGCTGCGCCTGGGCACCGAGAAGGCGCTGCAGGCGCCCGACGTGATCGAGAGCATGAAGGCCGGTGGCTTCGACCCCGGCACCGTGTCGGTCGCCGAGGCCGACGCCTTCATCAAGACCGAGTACACGCGCTGGGGCGAGGTCATCCGTGGCGCCGGCATCAAGCCCCAATAAGCCGATCGTCAAGCAGCTCGTCCCCGACCTGCTGGCGCCGGGTCTCGACCTGGTGTTCTGCGGCACCGCGCTCGGACCCGCCTCGTTCAAGGCACGCGCCTACTACGCCAACGCCGGCAACTCCTTCTGGCCGACACTCCATGCTGTCGGCCTGACGCCAGAGCGCTTTGCGCCGCAGCGCTACCCCGAGCTGCTGGCCTTGCGGCTGGGCCTCACCGATCTCAACAAGACCGAAGTGGGCTCCGACCACGAGCTCACGCCTGCCGCGATGGATGCCAGGGCGCTCCATGCCAAGCTCAGGAAGTACCGGCCGGCCGCCATCGCCTTCACCAGCAAGAACGCAGCGTCGCTGGCGCTCGGCATCAAGGTGCCGACGTACGGACGACAAGCGGCGCTGCTGGAAGGTGCGGTCGCCTTCGTGCTCGCCTCGCCGTCGGGCCGCGCGCGCTCGTTCTGGACGATCGAGCCGTGGCGCGAGGCGGCGGCCTTCGTGCTCGCCCGCCGCGCCGCCCGCGAGCGCGCGGCGTGAGGATCGGACGCCGCACGGCGCTGTCTGGTCTGCTTGCGGCATCATCGGCGCACGCGCAGGCACCCGACCTGCGCTTCCTCGCCCGCCGCGCCGCGATCTGGCTCGCGCCGCTGCATGCGATGTACCTGCGCCGCCACCGCGACATCGTCGAACGCGGCCACAAGCTCAACAGGCTGATCCGCGAGCAGCCCGCGCCGGACGGCTCGCTGCGGGCCACGGCCTGGCTCGACCTCTCGGGCGAGCCGATGTTCGTGACGCTGCCGCGCATGAACGACACGCCCTACAGCGCGGTGCTGGTCGACCCGTTCCAGCGCACGCTGGCGGAGATGCGCGGTCCGGCGCCGCGTCCGTGGATGGTGGGCGGCCCGGCATGGGACGGCGTGGCCGAGAGCGGTCTCGACGCGATTCGCGCGCCCTGCCGCTCGCCATGGCTGCGCTACGTTCTGGACGATGCCACGGACGCCGCACGCGCCTTGCTGCTCGAGACGCCGGACGAGCACAACCAGCGCCGCACCCTCGAGATGCAGGAGCTGATGCGCTATCGCACCGACCTGCCGCCCGAGCCGGTGGCCGACTGGCTGCCGCCCCGGCCGGCCGATCCGTTCGACCTCTTCGACACGGCACTCGCGATGCTGGGCGAGTGCAGGCTGGGATCCAACGACATGCAGATGGTCGAGGAACTGGCGCCGCTGCGGCTCCGGCCCGGCCGGCGCTTCGATGCCCGCGCCTTCGGCGATGCCGAGCGGCAGTCGATGCTGCAGGGAATAGCCGACGCCCAGCCGCAGATCGCCGCGGCCAAGGCATTCCTCAATTGAGATCAGGCGCCGGGTTGGGCGCGCTGGGATTCTTCCTCGGCCTTGGCTTCGATCGCTTCCATGTCGTCGTCGCTCAGGCCGAAGTGGTGGCCGATCTCGTGGATCAGCACGTGGCGCACGATGTGCGGCAGGTCCTCGTCCGACTCGCACCAGTAGTCGAGAATCGGGCGGCGGTAGAGAAAGATGCGGTCGATGTCGTTGGCGACGTGACCCGCGCCGCGCTCGGCCATCGACACGCCCTGGTAAAGTCCCAGCAAGTCGAACGGCGAATCGAGTTCCATCGCCTTCTCGATCTCGTCGGAGGGAAAGTCGTCGACCTGGATGCGCACGTTGCCGACGTGACGGCGGAACTCCTCCGGAATCGTCGCGAACACTTCGTTCGCGATCGCCTCGATGTCGTCCAGCGAAGGCGCGACACCGAAGCAGGGCGTGCGCCGAGGATTG
>CAIWTJ010000260.1 GCA_903915535.1 Enhydrobacter aerosaccus | reverse complement strand
GTCGTGCTCACCGCCGTCGGGTACAACCTCAGGCTAATCCTGCGCTGGTTCAGGGCTTTTTTATGCCTACTCGCCGCTGCCCTCGGCTTCGCCCTGCCGATGAACGGCTGCGCTTAATCCGCGTTCTTCACGGCCGACTATCACGCGCGCTACGGCAAGCAGGCCGGCGCCTTTGCCGTGGTCGCGGGCCCCGACGTGACGACCCGCCTCGCGGACCTCAATGCCCTGGTGCCGCCCGCGGATACGCGCCCGGTGAAGATCTTCGGCGACATCCACGCGGCGCGGAAGTGGCTCGCGGAGCAGGACTGATCAATTTCATTGGATCAGCCACGGCGTAAACAACGCCACGTGCACCCTGCAACTCGTCACGTTGCGCCGCCTTCCCCTTGACTGCGGCAACCCGCAAGGCATGCTTGCGCGAGAAACACGAAGAAACGAAAAAATGACGCCGACTTTGCGCCGGACCGTCGCGCGGGCCCCGACCTAGTTCATGTTCCCGTTCGGCTCCAACTATCCCATTCGCGGCCAGACGCCGGTCACGTGGGCGATCATCGCGCTCTGCGGTGTCGTCGCCCTGCTGCAGCTGCTGCAGGATCCGCCGTTTGCGGACACCACCTTCCTGCGCTTCGGGGCGATCCCCGCGCTGGTGTCGTTCGATCTCGTGCCCTGGAATCGAGACAGCCCGCACATTCTGCTGACGATGGTCACGTCGATGTTCGTCCATGCCGGCGTCCTGCACGTCCTGGGCAACATGCTGTTCTTCCACAGTTTCAGTCAGCCGGTGGAGTCGCTGATGGGACCGTGGCGCTATGCGCTGTTCTACCTGCTGTGCGGCTTGGGCGGCACTCTCGGCCATTCGCTGGCCAATCCCGGAGATTTCAGGCCACTGGTCGGCGCGAGCGGCGCAGTGGCGGGCGTGCTGGCGGCGCACGCGGTGCTGCTGCCCTGGACGCGCATCCGTCTTCCGCCGTCGCTGCTCGGCCCCGACACCTGGCCTGCCTGGGGTTTCTTCGTCGCCTGGGCAGCGCTTCAGTTCGTCCAGGGACTGGACACCGATAGCGGCATCGCGTGGATGGCGCACATCGGCGGCATCGTCACCGGCCTGCTGCTGGCGCCGCTGTTCAGCAAACCCGGCGTCCTGGTGATGGCGCCGACGCCCGGCACCGACGATGCGGCCGAACATGGCCAGGGCTATCGGCTCTCGACGGCAGCATCGGCAGGCCTTGCCGCGCTGCTGGTCGCAGGCTTCGGTGGCTGGATGCTGGAACTGCAGCGACATCCGAAGCCCGACGACCTCGCCAGCGCCAAGGGCGTCATCGCAGCCGAGCGGCTGTGGGGAACGGTGCTGCCGCCCGATCCCGAGAGCGGTCTCGCCCTCTATCGCGAGGCCGCGCAGAGCGACCGTTACGCGGCCCTCCGGCTCGGGAAAATCCTGCATGAAGGCAGACTGGTGCCGCGCGACCAGGCCGAGGCCGTGCAATGGTACAAGCGCGCCGCCGACGCAGGTCTGCAGGAGGCGATCGCTCTCTACGCTGCCGCACTTGTCGAAGGCGATACGGTTCCCCGCGATACGGACAAAGGCCTGGCGATGCTGCGCGAGCTCGCGGGCAAAGGGTACCGGCCGGCCGATCTGCCGCTCGCCCGTGCAATGGAGCGCGGCGACGGCGGCAGCGTCGATCTCGCGGCCGCCGCCGACGTCTACCGCAAGAGCTGCGACGCACATCCGCGCTCTCTCGACGAACGCGAGGCGGCAAATGGCGGCTGTCTGCGCTGGGCACTGATGCTGTTCGCGGGCCGGGGCGTTGCCGCCGATCCCGCCCAGGCACGCGCGCTGCTCGAGCGCCTGGCGCGCGACGAGTTCCCGGCGGCGCAGAATGCCCTCGGCCTGCTGATTGCCATGGACAACCCGGAAGCCGCCGACATCGACGACCAGCGGCGCCCCAACGATATGCAGGCGGAGGGTTGGTTCCTCAAGGCGGCCTACGCCGGCGAGCCGGACGCCATGTACAATGCAGCGCGTTACGACGAAATGCGGCCGAATGCATTGGCGATGCCGGACGCCGCCAAGCGCAAATGGATCGAGAAGAGCGCGGCGGCGGGAAATGCGAAGGCGAAGGCGTGGCTGCAGAGCCATTGAAGCTGTTGCTGAGCCGGAGCGCTTTCGATCATTCGGCATTGGCCGTTGTCGCGCTCTTGACGGCAGCTATCCCCCACGTGCCCGCGCTCGCCCAGGATCATGCCGATGAGTTCTGCCGCCGTGTCGGCCGCAACCAGGCGATCTTCGAGATGCCTCTGCTTCCCGGCGGTGCCAGCGCGGCCGCGGGCGAGACGTCCGGTGCCTATACCTGTGTCTGGGTGTTCGAGCGCGGCAACGGCGAGATCTACAACGTCAGGCTCGACAGCAAACCCCTGGCCTCGGAGGCGGCGGCACGCCAGGCGATTCTGCTGGCCCGCCTGCCCGAGAACCGTCGCGGCAAGACGGTTGAGCCGTTGCCCAAGCTGGGCGACGACGGCCTAAGCCGGGCCACGGTCGAGAATGGCGCCATCACCCTGTTCGAACTCGAGGCCGTGAAGAGCCGGAGGCATTTTCTCCTGACGGTCCGGCCGCTGCCCGGCAAGGACGTGAACTATCGAGTGAGCGCGGCGAGTATCAACTTCCTGGGAAGCGGGATTTCCGGTCTCTAAGACCGGTCGGCCTGACGCAGCATCGCTGAACAACCGCGTCGGAAAAATGAGGGAGCCAAAGCGGCGCACCGCCTCTCGAGAGCAAGCGGGCTCGCGTTATCGCGTCAGTAACGACCGTAATAGGTGTTCCGATTCGACGCGCGTAGGTTGGCGCGCATGGTCCTCAGCATACACTGTTCGCCTCGCGCGCCCTGTCATCCCGAGCGCAGCGAGGGATCCTTGCCCGTCGGCAGCGAAGGATTCCTCGCTACGCACGCAATGACAGAGGCGAGGTTTTTGTCGTCTCGATCGAGACGAGGAAGACGGGTCCCTCGGCTGCGCTCCGGACGACGAGGAGTGGGTGAAAACGGTCCGTTTACCGTCCGTTTAGGAGCGGTTTTCGGCGGTTTCACTCGCGGCGGAAGTGTGGTGGATCAAGCACTTGTCTCCACCGCCGCTCCACACCGTTTAAAAACGGCGAAAACCGTCGTGTCAGGTCGCGTAGTCCGGACTGATCCTGTCGAGTTTGCGGCGGAGCGCCTTCCACGGGCGCTGGCCCTTGGTCTCCGGATGGCGGGCGAACTGCGCGGCGGTGTGGGCGGCGACCTTGTCGGGCGGGATCGTGACCTTCTGGCCGCCTTGCGTGGCCGTCACCTGGATCCGGCAAGCCTGCTCCATGTAGTACATGTTGTAGAAGGCTTCGGCGACGGTGCGGCCGGCGGTGAGCAGACCGTGGTTCTTCAGGATCATCGCGTCGTGCGGCCCGAGATCGCGCACCAGCCGCTCGCGCTCGTCGAGGTCGAGCGCGATGCCCTCGTAGTCGTGGTAGGCGACGCGGCCGAAGAACTCCATCGACATCTGGTTGAGCGGCAGCAGCCCCTGCTCCTGCGCCGCGACCGCCATGCCGGCGGTGGTGTGCGTATGCATCACGCAATGCGCGTCGTCGCGGCTCATGTGCACGGCGGAGTGGATGGTGAAGCCCGCGTTGTTGATCTTGGACTCGTCCTCCTTCTCGATCGCATGGCCCTCGGGATCGACGGCGACCAGGCTCGAGGCCGTGATCTCGTCGAACATCAGCCCGTAGGGATTGAGCAGGAAGCGGTGGTCGCGGCCGGGCAACCGCGCCGACAGGTGGGTATAGATCAGGTCGTCCATGCCGTAGTGGGCGATCAGGCGATAGGCCGCGGCGAGATCGCAGCGAATCTCCCATTCCTGCGGGTCGACATTGCGCATCGGGGGACCTCTTTCGGTAAACCCCATCGTAGCGCCGATCCGCCTAGAGGCTCAATCCCGAACCCGGTTGCGGCGCGCGACCTCGCTGGTGATTTCCATCGAGCGCGAGACGTCACGCAGCTCGGCGATATGAGTGACGGGCATGCGCACGGCGTCGCCGCTGGCGATCGCCACGGCCGCCATGCCCATGCGCCGGATCGCGCGCGACAGATAGCTTGCGACCGTGAGCGCCAGCACCAGGCTGAGAAGCGTGAGCACGCCACCGATCACGATCATTATCAAGGCCGTGCGCCACAGCGGTGCGTCGACCACCACGGCCGGCACGGCGACACCGACCACCCAGCCGGCGGTGGACGAGCGCTCGAAGGAGTTCTTCACGAGAATGCCGTCACGGTCGACGACGTCGAACAGGCCCTGGCTCCGGCTGCCGCGCGCGATCTCGACCATCGGTTCCTGGGCCGGGGTTCCGACGTAGCGTTCGGGCAACCGGCTGCGGGCCAGCAGGGTGCCGTCGCGGTCGGCGATGCCCGCCGACCAGCCTTCGCGCATCCCGGCCTCGAACAGCAGCCGTTGCAGCCGCTGCGGCGGCAGGCCTGCCGTGAGCATCGCCACGACGGTGCCTCCGTCGGCGATCGGGACCGACACGAAGTAGAGGCCCGGCTTTTCGCCGATGTTCACCATCAGGTTGGACACGAAGACCTTGCGCCCGGCCTTGATCTCGGCGAGGCCCACGGCCGCGGCCGGTACCGGCTTGCCGAGCGCCGCCGACGCCACGGTCGGCCGGCCGTCGAGATCGTAGACGGCGAGCGAGTGATAGCCGCGCTCGCGTGCCACCGCGGTCGCCTTCTCGATGAACTCGGCGTCGCCGCTGCGCAACAGCGGCGCGTTCGAGATGCCGTCGAGGAAGCCCGCCGTCTGGTCGATCTCGCGCTCGATCAGGATCTTGATGTTGGAGGCGACGTCGAGGCGCTGGGCCTCGATGGTGCGCCGCGCCGCCGAGCCGTAGTCGCGCGCCACGATCGCGACCAGCACCAGCATCGGCAGCATGATCGCAGCGATCAGCAGCAGCATGTAGCCGGTCAGCGAGAGCCCGCTGCCGTGCGAGCGGGCGTGAAGGGCCGGATAGAACGCGGGTCTCATCGGACGATGGGCCGCATCAGGAGACGGACTTGATGTCGGCGCGCCGGCTGCGGCGCGCCGCGGCGCCCGTGACCTCGATGGACCGCGAGACGTCGTGCAGCTCGGCGATGTTGCTCGCGGGCATGCGCACGACGTCGCCGCTGGCGATCGCGACGGCGGCGATCCCCAGCCGCTGGATGGCGCGCGACAGATGACTGGCGACCATGAAGGCCAGCAGCAGGCTGACCAGGGTCAGCACGACGCCGACCACCGTCATGGTGAGGGTGTCGCGCCACAGCGGCGCGTCGACGATCACGGTCGGCACGGCCACGGACACGCTCCACGACGAAGTCGTCGAGCGCTCGTAGGCGTTCTTCACGTTGATGCCGTCGCGGTCGACGTTCTGGTAGAGGCCGCGCATGGTCGTGCCGCGCGCCAGATCGTACATCGGCCGCTGCGCCGGAAGGCCGACGATCTTGTCCGGATCCTTGCTGCGCGCGAGCAGGATGCCGGTGCGGTCGACGATTCCCGCCGACCAGCCCGTCCGCTGCGTCAGCCCGGACTCCGCGAACAGCCGCTGCAGGCGTGTCGCCGGCAGGCCGCCGCTCAAGACGCCGACGAGCTGGCCTTCGGCGACTATCGGCACCGAAACGAAATAGAGGCCGGGCTTTTCGCCCGCGTTAGCGATCAGGTTGGAGACGAACACCTTCTTGCCGGACACGATCTCGGGCAGGCCGACGCTCTCGGCCGGCACCGGCTGCATTCCCTCCGGAAATCCGAACAGCGGGTGGCCCGCGAGGTCATAGGCCGCCAGCGCCTGGAAGCCGCGCTCGCGCGCCATCGCGCTCACGCGCCCGATCACCTGGGTGTTGCCGTTGCGCAGGCCCGGCGCGTTGGACAGGCCGTCGAGGAAGCCCGCGGTGTGATCGATCTCGCGGTCGATCAGGATCCTGAGATTGTTCGCGACGTCGAGGCGCTGGGCTTCGATCGTGTGACGCGCCGCCGTGCCGTACTCCCACGCCACGATGGCCACGAGCGTCAGCATCGGCAGCAGGATCGCCGCGATCAGAAGCATCATGTAGCCGCGAATCGACAGCACGCCTTCCGACGGCCGATCCCGCAGCAACGACGGGTAAAACCCAGGCGCCATTAAACCCAGTCAGCGGCCGCCACGGCCGCTTCTCCCACACCAATTTCCCGAACCCCTAGATTGGCACATTGTGACTGCAACGAAAAGGCGGCAGGCCTCCGGCTCCTCGTGTTTTTGTGACGCGGGCGTCACGCGCTCGCGCTCAGTGGCGTGCCAGGACGAGCAGGAATACCAAACCGCCGATGGCACCGGCGCTGGCGTACACGACAGTGATGACCAAGCGCCAGAACTTGCGCTTGCGGCGGATGGCACGATCGTATTCGCGCCGGGTCATGCCGTCCGGCACGTCGACATTGGCGTAGGTGCGGCGATAGATCGGCTTGGTCGCGCGTCGCCAACCGACAAAGCCGGCAATCAAGGCGAACGCCGCCATCGTCGCAACCACAACAGGATTCAAACCCAGACCCCGAAACGTGCCACACGGCTTCCCACGGCCGCCTCCCACAATGCGTCTCACCAGATAATTGCATCGATCAAAGCCAATGGGCGCTAAACGGCGCTAATTCGCCTTTGTTGCATCGCCGGAGAAATTTGAACCGACGTTTCCCGCGCGGCACGTAAAAGTTCGATGACGAACCCAGAGTCACAGAATGATCTTAATTCCTGCCTTGCCCCCGGCATCGGACGCGAGCCTCATAGGATATCGAAGGTCGACACGAGAGCAGGAGGACGACATGGAACGTGGATTGCTCGCCCCGCTCAGCCCGAACGAAGAAAAAACATTGCGTCGCGTCGCGAACGGAATCGCCAAGCCCAAGCATCTGCGCGATGCCTCCGTCGTGCGCCTGAAGCGGCTGTCCCTCGTCGAGGAACAGGATGGCCGCATCCGGTTGACCGAACTCGGTGCGCAGCGGTTCGCTGGTGGCCAGGCCGCCCCGCCCACGCCTTGAGGCGGCGGCGATGCCGGTTTATTGGACGATCTCCCATTCTTCGCGACTCGTCATGGCCGTGACCAAGGGCAGTGTAGACGTGTCCGACATCGAGAAATATTTCGCGGGCGTCACCGCCGACGGCGCCATGGCCTACGCCAAGATCTTCGAGATCACCCATACGCCCGATGCGCTGAGCGACGACAACCTGAATGCTCTCGGGCAGCGCGTCGTCTTCTATGCGCAGCATGGCCAGGTCGGACCCGTCGCGATCGTGGCGGCCTCCGATGCGAGCTACGAGAAGGCGGCGGTCTTCGCCGCCGCGGCCACGGTCAGTCGGCCCCTGATGATCTTTCGCGAGCTGCACGAGGCCCGTCGCTGGATCGACACGCACAGGGATGCCGCCGCCGCGTGAATTCCGGCTATGATTGCGCGCCATGGCGATACGACTGACGATCTTTCATCTCGACCGGTTGATCATAGGCGTCGCCACCGACAAGGTGACGTTGTTCGACCTTGTGGGCCTGTTCCGCGAGATGGCCGACTCCAACACGCTGCACTACCGCAAGCTGTTCGACGTCACCGCCGCCGAGCCCGCGCTGTCCAGGGAAGAGCTGGCGGCCTTCGGCGAACGGGTGCGCCAGGCACGCACTGACAAGCCGCGCGGGGCGCTGGCCATCGTGGCGGATTCCGCGCGCGGCGAGTTCGCGCGCTTCTTCACCGAACTGCGCGCCGGCACCGATGCCCCGCCCACAAGGGTCTTCCGGAGCATCCATGACGCGCGAAGCTGGCTCGCGGCGCAACCGATCGACTTCTGAAGTGTGAAACAAACCGCGCCACAACTGCAGTTTACCCGTACATATTGTACATAGAGCGACTTGAGGCGGTGGCGTGTTGGCCGTATACGGCAGGCGCATGCCTGTCACTTGGACCATTTCCGCAGCCGATCGTCTCGTCAGTGCCCGTGGGCAGGGTACCGTCACCCTGCAGGACGTCGAGGCGCTCCTCGACGACGTCGTGGTCAAGGATGCGCTCGGTTACCGCAAGCTGTTCGACGGTCGCGAAGCGATCGGCAAGTACGACGACAAGGACGTGCTGCTGCTCGGCGCGCGCATCCAGGCCTACGCCACGCTGAACCTGACCGGCGCGGCCGCGATCGTCGTCGCAAACCAGGGCAGTACGACGTGGCGCTGCGCTTCGCCAACATCGCCCAGGCCAAGCGGCCCATCCGCGTCTTCTTCTCGCCCGAGGAAGCGCGCGCCTGGCTCGACACCGACCCCAAGCTCGAGGCGAAGCCCTAGACGCGGGCATCCCGTATTCGGGGCGCGTTCACTTGCTACGCAAGAGCGCCATTCGCGTTCGCCGACAATCCTCCAGGAAGCGCACCGGCGGCGATCCCGCACGACAAAACCCATCGCCAGACGTAATTATTACCATTCAGTGCCGCTGCAGACATTGCCGTGGCGACGGCCCGCACCTACCATCCGCCGCCAACAGTTCTTGGGGGAATGTCTATATTGTTGTGCGTGCAAACCGGGTGGCCGTCGCTGGTGAGGCGGACGCCGCCCGCGTCTTCCGTGCGGAAGCGCCACGAGTGATACGATGACTCCGGTCACGTTCAACGACACCTTCGGCTGGCTGCACACGCCGCGCGGCGGCGTCGGCCGCGTTGCGGTGCTGATCTGCCCGAGCCTGATGCAGGATGCGCTGGTCAGCCACGTCTCGCTGCGCCTGCTTGCCGACAAGCTGGCGGAGGCCGGCTACTGGGCACTGCGCTTCGACTATCCCGGCACCGGCGATTCCGTCGCCGAAGGCGATGTCGAGCCGCCCGAAGGTCACTGGAAGGCGTGGCAGAAGAGCATCAACACCACGGCCGACTGGCTGCGCGCGACGACCGGCGCCAGCGAGATCGCGTTCTGCGGCATCCGTATCGGCGCCACGCTGGCCACGCTCGCGGCGGCCGAGCGCCAGGACGTGGTGGGCATCATCCAGATCGCCCCGGTGATCCGCGGCAACTCCTACGTGCGCCAGCTGCTGGTGCAGTCCCAGCTGCAGACCGGCCAGCCGCTGCCGGCCGGCGAGGATCTGGTTTTCTATGAATTCCGCCTGAGCCCGCGCACCCTCGACGAGATGCGCACCGTCGACCTGCGCAAGGTCCAGTTCACCGGAGCCCGCAAGGTCGCGATCTATCCGCGCGCGGAGTCGAAGCTGGTCGACGACTGCCTCCGCATCTGGAGCGGCGCGGGCGTGCAGGTCACGCGCGGCGCGTGGCAGAATCTCGAACCGCTGATGCGCCAGCTCGTGATCGAGGAGGACACGCTCGCCGACTGGAGCGATGTCATCGACTGGCTCCAGAAGGCGGCCCCGTACGACGGGACGGTGAAGGCCGTGACGCCCGCGCCGACACCGCTGATGTTGCGCGGCAATGGATTCGTCGAGACGCCGATGCGCTTCGGCCGGCGCGGCCGCATCTTCGGCGTGCTGTGCCAGCCCGCGCAGGGCCGGCCCGATCTCGCCGTGATCACCACCAATTCCGGGCGCGATCCGCACTATGGTTCCTGCCGCCAGTCGGTGACCTTCTCGCGCCAGCTGGCAAAGGTCGGCATCGCCACCCTGCGCATGGACTTCGCGGGCCTCGGCGACAGCCTGGGCCCGACCGGCCGCGAGCACCTGCTGACGCCGATGTTCGAGAGCGACCGCCTGCCCGACATCAAGGGCGCGATCGATGCGCTCGAGCGGCTGGGCTATCGGCGCTTCGCCGCGCAGGGTCTTTGCGCAGGCGCCTATCATTCGCTGCAGGCTGCGCTGAGCGAACCGCGCATCACCGCGCTGCTGCTGGTCAACATCCCGCTCTTCACCCTGCCGGGCCAGGTGGTGATGAACTACCTCACCTATCGCGGCTCGACCCTGGCTCACTATGTCCAGCGCCTGTTCAGCATCGACGGGCTCCGAAAGCTCGTCAGTGGCAGGGTCGACCTCCGGAACATCCTGCGCGGGCAGATTGCCCAGGCCAAGGTGCGGACGGCGGCAAAGGTCCAGGATGTCGCGAGCAAGGTCGGCATGGCCGACAGGCTCACGCCCGCCCATCGCATGATGGCGGAACTGTCGGCGCGCGGCGTGCGCACGCTCTTCCTGTTCTCGGAAGGACAGTCGGAGATCGACGCCTTTGCCCAGGAGTTCGGCAGCCAGGGCGAGGGGCTCGCTTCCTACCCCGGCGCGGAGATGCGGGTGATCCAGCACATGGATCACGACATGAGCCACGCGCCCGGCCGCAAGATCGGTCAGGCGCTGATGGTTGATTTCGTGGCCTCCCGCGAGACATAGTCCCTCCGGAGGAGCTTCCATGTCCGTTCGCCAAACCGTCCTCGACCAGGTGGCCATCGTTGCCGAACAGCAGCGCAAGACCATTCCGCCGCTCACCGACGACATGCCGCTCGTGGGCTCCGGCCTCGACTCGCTCTGCATCGCGCTGATCGTGGCCAACCTCGAGGACGAGCTCGGCGTCGATCCGTTCGGCCTGGCCGGCGAAGTCGCCATGCCCGAGACCCTGGGCGATTTCGTCACCTTCTACGAGAAGGCCGCGGCCTGATTCCGCCGCCATGCTGCGCAGCAGCATGGCACCTTGCCCCCGATTGCCTGATGCACGCGGCCCGTTTTCGGCGCTAGGATCGTGCCAATAAGGAAATCGGAGGAAACAACAATGATCATCAAGCGTCGTACGTTCGGCAGGCTTGCGGCTGCCGGCACCGCGGTCGGACTCGCGTCCCCCGCCATCGCCCAGGAAAAGAAGCCCTTCACCATCGGCTTCGGCATGGCGCTGACCGGCGGTCTTGCGCCCAACGGCAAGTCGGCGCTGCTCGGCATGCAGATCTTCGAGGAGGACGTGAACAAGCGCGGCGGCATCCTGGGCCGGCCGGTCAAGCTCGTCTATTACGACGATGCGTCCAATCCCTCGAGCGTGCCCGCGCTCTACACGAAGCTGCTCGACGTCGACAAGGTCGATGTGGTGGTGAGCGGCTACGCCACCAACATGGTGGCGCCGGCGATGCCGGTGATCATGCAGCACGACAAGACGTTCTTCTCGCTGCTGGGCCTCGCCGTGAATTCCGAGTTCCACTATCCGCGCTACTTCTCGGTGACGCCGACTGGCGGCCCGAACCCCAAGGAGTCGTTCTCCGAGGGCTTCTTCGCGGTGGCGATGGAGCAGAATCCCAAACCCACGACACTGGCCATCACGGGCGCCGACGCGGAGTTCCCGCGCAACGCACTCGACGGCGTGCGGGCGCAGGCCAAGCGCCTCGGACTCAAGATCGTCTACGACAAGACCTATCCGCCCGCGACGGCCGACTACACGCCGATCGTGCGCGCGGTGGCGGCGACCAATCCCGACATCTTCTTCGCCGCCTCCTATCCGCCCGACTCGGTGGGCCTCATCCGGGCCAGCCACGAGGTCGGCTTCAAGCCCAAGCTGTTCGGCGGCGGCATGGTCGGCCTCCAGGCGACCGCGCTCAAGACGCAGCTCGGACCTCTGCTGAACGGCATCGTGACCTACGACTTCTGGCTGCCGTGGGCGGGCTTCGCGACCGACGAAGGCCGCGAGCTGCTGAAGAAGTACCAGACGCGGTCGGCCGCCGCCGGCGTCGACCTGCTGGGCTACTACATCCCGCCCTTCAGCTACTCGATGCTGCAGGTCGTCGAACAGGCGGTGACCGCCGTCGGCGGCACCAACGACGACAAGCTCGCCGAGTTCTGCCGCAAGAACACGTTCAAGACGGTGGCGGGCGACGTGAAGTTCAACGCCGAAGGCGAGTGGACGACGGCACAGGTGATGGCGACGCAGTTCCAGGGCGTCGTCGGCAACGACGTCGAACAGTTCCGCGATCCCAAGCGCGAAGTGATCCTGTGGCCGACCAAGTACAAGACCGGCAACGTGATCTACCCGTACGACCCCTCGAAATGACCCGCAGGGTCATTTGGACCGTCCAGATTGGCCGAGGAATCGACAACGATCGTACCCGGTGATGTAATGGACCCAGATTGGGGGTCCATTGCTCAGCAAAATTCACCGGCGCGCCGAGGCGCTCGACAGCGTCTGCCTGCGGGCGTGGGGACATCCGCAGGACTATGGCGTCCGCCAGGAGCTGTTGAGTGCCCTGGAATGGGACCAAACCCTCGATCCCCAGCACGCACACCCTGTCATCCGCGAGCTGTTCCGGCAGGTGCACGATCGTTCCGTCAACCTGTCGAAGCGCATCCAATCGAGTGCCGCAAATCCCGACGGTGTGGTCCACGCCATCACCGACGGCGCGCACGATCTGCGCCTGAGCCTCGCGGCGTTGATCCAGGCGCTCAGGAAACGCCAGAGCGAATCGCCCAAAGCCTAGGCGGGGCACCTTACTCGTTGCGCCGCTCGCCCCGCAGCGTGGGCAGGCCGACGCCGGCGGCATCGAAGCCGCCGTCGACCGCCAGCGTCTGACCGGTGATGTAGGCCGCCTGCTCGCCGCAGAGAAAGAAGATCGCGTTCGCGAGTTCCGTCTCGAGCCCGTAGCGGGCGAGCGGGATGTGGTCGTGATAGTCGGCGCGGATCGCGGGCGTATGGACTTCCTTGGCCATCGCGGTGTCGACCGGCCCGGGCGCCACGGCGTTGACGCGAATACGATACTGCGCGAGCTCGACCGCCTGCTGCTTGGTGAGATGCGCCACGCCTGCCTTGCTGGTCCCGTAGGCGACGCGCATCGTGGAGGCGCGCAGGCCCGAGATAGAGGCGATATTGACGATCGAGCCGCCGCCCTGGTCGCGCATGATCGGCGCCACCGCCTGGGTCAGGATGAAGGGCCCATCGAGGTTGACGGCAAGAACGCGCCGCCACTCTTCCAGCGTGGTGTCGAGCATGGGCTTGAACACAGCGATGCCGGCGTTGTTCACCAGCGCGTCGATGCGCCCGAACTTCCGGTGCACTTCGGCCACGGCCGCCTGGACCGCCTCCGGATCGGAGACGTCGGCCTCGATCGCGAGCGCGATATCGGGAGCATCCAGGGCCTCGACGGCGGACCGCAGCGTGTCGCCCAGGATATCGAGCATCGCCACCTTCCAGCCTTCCCGCAGGAAGCGGGTCGCCGCCGCGAGGCCGATGCCACGCGCCGCCCCTGTCACGAGGGCAACTTTTCTCGGATCGGACGCCATACTCGCTCTTCCTTTACGCCCCGAGATAGAACTCGCGGATCAGGTCGTTGTTGTTCAGCGCCTCGGCCGACTCGCCCTCGAAAGCGATGCGGCCGTGGACGATGACGTAGCCTCTGTCGGCGATGCGGATGGCCTGGGTGAAGTTCTGCTCGGCCATCAGCACGGTGAGGTCGAAGCCCACCTTCAGCTCCTTGATCTTGTCGATGGTGCGGCTGACCAGCAGCGGCGCCAGGCCGACCGACGGCTCGTCGATCAGCAGGATGCGCGGCGCCGACATCAGCGCGCGGGCCAGCGCCAGCATCTGCTGCTCGCCGCCGCTCATGCTGCCCGCCAATTGCCTGGCGCGCTCCTTGAGGCGCGGGAAGGTCTCGAAGCAGAAGTCGAGGTTGCGCTGGATGGCGGCGCGCGCCTTGGGCCGGAAGGCGCCGAGCTGCAGGTTCTCCATCACGCTCTGCTTGGGGAAGAGCCGCCGCCCCTCGGGCACGAAGGCGATGCCGAGGTCG
>CAIWTJ010000259.1 GCA_903915535.1 Enhydrobacter aerosaccus | reverse complement strand
TGCGGTTGCGCGGCGAAGAGCCGTTGCGCAACGTGCCGAAGGCGGCGCGCGATGAGGGCCACTGCATTTTGTGGATAATACCGGAGGGTAGTGACCATATCGTGACTATCCGCCGGGCCTGAGCGCCAGCCGCATCACCAGCGCATCGGCGTTCGGTCCCGTCCCGCGCTGGTAGTAGCCCGCCCGCCGGCCGACCACGCGAAAATCTTTCTGCTCGTACAGTGAGCAGGCCGCCGGGTTGTCGGCGCCCACTTCGAGGAACAGCGATACCGCGCCAGCGGCAAGGGCACGGTCGATCACGGCCTCCAGCAAGGCGCGGCCGGCGCCCCGTCGGCGATGGCCGGCGTCGACGGCAATGGTCAGGAGTTCCGCCTCATCGGCCACCACGCGGCTGAGCGCGACGCCGATTTCCTTGCCGCCGGAAAGGAGCAGCACGCCGCTCACGCCGGGCGAGGCGCAGAGTTCGGCCATGTCCTGCCGTGTCCAGGCGCGTTCGCCGAGCGGCGTGAAGGCCGCGCGATGAAGATCGGAGGCCACATCGAAGTCGGGCACGCAAAGCGCACGTCGGTCGAAGCCGGCCATCAATCTACCGTGCGGCGCACGCCGTCGGGCGTCGTGATGTTGACGCCGCGCAGGTAGAGCGGCCGCGGCAGTCCCTCTGTCCGATTACGTACGCGCCACTCCTCGACGCCTGCCTCGACCGCGAGCCGTGCGAGCACGACTGGATCGGGCAAGGCCACTTGCGCCCGCGCGTCCGGCAGCAGCGGCGCCAGCCTGTCGGCTTCCGGCCCGACCACGTGACAGGGCTTGCCCGCGAGGCGCGCGGCAAGGCCTTCGGTGGAGGCGACAAACGGGACAGCGTCACCTGCCCGAAGTGCGCAAAACCAGTCGCCGAGATGGCTGTCGATCGCGGCGACCCCAATTCGATTGCCCATCTCCGCCTGGGCCAGCAGGCATGCCGTGGTGGCGATGCCCGCGAGCGGGATGCCGAGCGCCACGGCAAGCCCGCGCGCGGTGGCAAGGCCCACGCGCACGCCGGTGAAGCTGCCCGGTCCCGTGGTGACGGCGATCAGCGACAGCGCGCGCTTCTCGACGCCGGCCTCCTGCATCGCCTCGGCGATGGCAGACACCAGGCGCGCCGCCTGCTCCCGCCCCTCCTCGCGCCGCAGCGCCAGCGTGACGCCGTCCCGCACGACAGCGACACCGAGGCCCTGAACGGCGCAATCGAATGCAAGGACGACTTCAGTCATATTCTGGGGTCATGAAACTCGATCTGGTGGCGGTCGCACCGCCCGACTTCGACGTCGAAGTGAGCCTCGCGTATGCGACCGATGCCAATCTAACGGGCAAGCCGGTCTATCGGAACGCCGAATGCTGGCTGCACCGGGAGGCTGCGGAGAAGCTCAGGACAGCGATCGCGCTGGCCGTACCGCTGGGCTACCGCCTGCGCATCTTCGATGCTCTCAGACCCGTCGAGGCGCAGTGGGCGCTGTGGAACGTCAATCCCGATCCGGAATTCCTGGCCGACCCGCGCCGCGGTTCGCCGCATTCGCGGGGTGTCGCGGTGGATCTCACGCTGATCGATGCGCAGGGCCGCGACCTCGACATGGGCACGGGCTTCGATGCCTTCACGCCGCTCTCGCATCACGGCCGCACCGATGTCTCCGCCGAGGCGCAGCGCAATCGTCTCGTGCTGATGGGGTTGATGACCACGGCGGGCTGGGACTTCTATCGCAACGAATGGTGGCACTATCAGCTCTTCGACGCGCGGCGCTATCCGCTCGTCTGCGACGCCGATCTGCCGCGGCCAATGCTCTAGGGCGAAAGCGCTAGTTCTGGAAACCCGAGAGCTGGGCGCTGTCGAAGTCGGTGAGCTTGTCCTCGCGCATCACCTGGCGCACGAACTGGACGTAGCCCAGCCCGCGCTCGGAATAGCGCAGCAGCTGGCCGATCAGCTTGTAGCCGTCGGGGATCTCGCCACGCTCGCGCATGGTGGCGCGCTCGTTGCGGAAGGCGGCATAGGCGGGGTGCGTGTTGAGGTTGGTGACATAGGCCTCGGCTGCTTCGCCCACGTTGGCGAAGGGCTGCGGCATGCCGGCGCCCGGCTTCCACGACACCGAAACGGCGTGCTGGCCGGCCGACTGGATCTGGCCGAACAGGGCGTTGCCGTTGCGCGCGGCGAACGACGTGCCCCAGCCCGATTCGATGCCGCTCTGGGCGATGGCCATCGAGGGCGGCACGATGTCGACGCGGCGCAGGAGCGCTTCGATCTGTGCCTTGTCGATCTGGTCCATCGGCATTTCGTAGCGATCGCCGAGCCGAGCCAGCCAGGCACGGTCGAAGACGGTCAGGCCCTCGGGATTCTCGACGAACCTGTCGCGCACCTGGATGAGCTGCTCGCGGTCGATGAGGACATGCTGGTTGACGTCGAGGATCACCGGCAACAGCGCGGTGATGAACAGCATCTTGCGCTCGATGCCATCCTTGTTGCTGAGATCGGGCACGCGCTCGACCTTGATCGCGGGCACACCGACGCCGACGCGCACGCCGTCGAGCGTATAGGCCTGGTCGCGGAAGAAGCCGGCCAGTTCCTCGGCGGTGCGCGGATTGATGAAGCGGGACTGCACCTGACGGCGCACGGCATTGCCCGGTGCCGCGAAGCGGCCGTGACCGCCGGCGATATCGCGCACGTTGAAGGCGTTGGTATCTTCGGCAGCCACATCCTGAGGGGTGGCCAGATCCTCGCGCACGAAGATCAGCGCCGAGGTGTCGGGGTTCGTGGGCGACGTAAATTCCGGGAGGGGAGCCGCCGGCCGCTCGGCAACCTTGAAGTTCAGGAGCGACGCGGGATCGATGCTGGAAAGCGGCTCGTTGAAGCCGACGCCGGTGAGGAGGACCGCCACCCAGGCGACGGGAAAGGCGTATAATCGCCCGCGATCTAACGCAGGCTGAATCAGAAACCGCATGCTTTTCTCTTCGTTGTTGAGACGAACGATACCTGCACGCGGCCCCGGGGGCCGCGACACCACGCTCTACAAACGCTTGAACGCTTGACTGGCCGGCGGCCTACTGGACCGCCTGCACTTCGACGACTTCCGGCACGTAGTGCTTCAGAAGGTTCTCAATTCCCATCTTCAGGGTGGCCGTCGAACTCGGGCAACCCGAGCACGAGCCCTGCATCTGCAGGTAGACCACGCCTTCGCGGAAGTCATGAAAGACGATATCGCCGCCGTCCTGCGCCACCGCCGGACGGATGCGGGTCTCGAGCAAATCCTTGATCTGGGCCACGACCTCGTCGTCGTCGGCCGAGGCGTCGCCTGCGGACGGGCCCGCCTCGCCGGCCAGCACGGGCTCGCCGGACGTGTAGTGCTCCATGATGCCGCCCAGGATGGACGGCTTCAGGATCTGCCAGTCCTTGTCGTCGGCCTTGGTCACGGTCACGAAGTCGGCGCCGAAGAACACGCGCTGGACGCCTTCGACGGCGAACAGGCGCTTGGCGAAGGGAGACGCGGCCGCCGTGTCGGCGCCGGCGAAGTCCATCGTGCCCTTGTCCATGACCACGCGGCCGGGGAGGAACTTCAGGGTCGACGGGTTGGGGGTCTGCTCGGTCTGGATAAACAAACTGGCCTCCGAGGTGGGCCGGAAAGTGTCCGACCCTCAAAAGTGCCCGCTCGACGTAGGAACCGACGCCAGCCCGATCAAGATGATTCTTTCGCGGCTCTGTATAGAAGTTATGGAAACTTCAATTATTTTCGTTTCATACGGGCTGATTAAGGCCGCTCAGCTTAGAATCGCTCTCGTTCGCTAGGCGCTATGCAAAGGCTGGTTCCGGGGAACTTTCCGCAAAAACGTCGCATAACTCCTTGCATTGACTACGCAATTGCATCGACTTCAGCCTCGGTCAGACCGCCCGGCACGATCGTGAGCGGGATGCGCAAGAGGTTGCCGGCCTTGCCGATGAAGGCGGTGACCAGAGGGCCCGGTCCCTCGTTCGTGGACGAACTACCGAGCACCAGAACCGAGATCGAGCGGTCCTCGGCGATCAGTTTCAGGAGTTCGTCGCGGCTCTTGCCCTCGCGGATATGGATGGCGGGAGGCTGGCCGGTGAGCGTGGCCGCGGTTTCGGCGTGCACACCCACCACCTGCTCGGCCTGCTGGCGGGCTTCCTGGCGCATCAGGTCGGCGACGCCGCCCCACTGCTGGGTTTCGGGCGGATCCATCACATAAAGCAGCGCCACCCGGCCGCCGGTGCGCTTGGCGCGGCGGCAGGCATAACGCAGCGCGGTCCGCATTTCCGGGCTTTCGTCGACGACGACCAGAAAGACGCGTGTGGCTTCGGCCATGGTGGTCCCCCCCCCCTCTTCTTTCTAGAGCCGCCGCATCACGGTGCCGCCGATCCAGCCGACCAGCAGGGCCATTAGAATGGCGCCCAATCCGTAAAGCTCGCCTTCGCGATTCGCCCAGCCGGCCAGTTGGGCATTGAAGCCCACCTTGGCGACCGGCAGTGGGCGGGAGATGGCGGCGACGATCTTGCCGTCGCGCAGCAGGTAGGCCCGGACGTCATAGACGCCCTCGGGCAGGCGCGACGGGAACGGCAGGTCGACCCGGAACAGGCGGTTGGCCTGGATGGTCACCTGGCCGATGTCGGCCGGATATAGCCCTTCGCGGCGCTTCACGTCGGTGAGGCCGATGCGGAACCGCGTGAGATCGCTGTCCTCGCGCGTGCCGACGGAGCGGACGCTCGCGAGGCGGTCGGCCAGCGACAGGATCTCGCCGCCGGTGCCGCGCGCCAGCAGGCGCTGCAGCGGCTGCGAGGCGGCGATGTAGTAATAAGCCGGCACGTCGTCGAAGGCCTGGCGGCCGGTGTTCAGCCACAGCCCCAGGAACCGTTCCTTGCGCATCACCGTCTCGCGGGCGGGCGGTCCCTGGACCACCACGACAACCTCGCCGGGCGGGTCGAACATGCCGAACAGCAGCAGCTTCTCGCCTTGGAAGGCCGAGGTGATCGACACCCGTGCCGCCGACAGGTCCATCACCAGGTCCGGCGGGGTCACCGGCGCGCCTGGGTCCGGCAGGCGCGGCGCCGGCATGGCCGGGGGCGGCGGCGCGGGCTCCACGCGCGGACCCTGGGCAAAGGCAGGGGCGCCCAGGCCGAGGCCAAGGGCCAGCAGGAGCGCGAGCCGCCTCACTTCAGAACCTCGCGCAGGCCGATCGAATAGGGCGACCCGGGCGCGCGCAGCAGTTCGATCAACAGCTCGGCCGCCACCGCCAGGATCAGCACCGCCATCATCCCGCGCAGCACCACGCCCGGCAGCCTGGCCGCCAGCCGCGAGCCGATCGGGGCGCCGACCACGCCGCCCAGGATCAGCAGTAGCGCCAGCACCACGTCGACCGTGCCGTTGGTCGCCGACTGCAGGAAGGTGACGTTGGCCGCCACGAACAGGACCTGGAAGTTGGAGGTGCCGATCACGACCGAGGTCGGCATGCCCAGCAGGTAGATCATCGCCGGCACCAGCACGAAGCCGCCGCCGACACCCAGCAGCGCCGAGAGAACGCCGATCAGGAAGCCGAGGCCGATCGGCAGCAGCGCGCTGATGTAGAGCTTCGACTTGTAGAAGCGCATCTTCCACGGCAGGCGATGCACGAGATAGTGCTGGTGCAGCTTGCCGCGCGGCGCCTCGGGATGACGCTTCTGACGGAAGTACGTGCGCAGGCTCTCGAACGACATCAGCCCGCCGATGGTCGAGAGCATCACCACGTAGAGCACGGCGATCACGAAATCGATCTGGCCGATGCGCTTGAGGAACGTGAACAGGACCACGCCGGCCGAGGAGCCCACGACGCCGCCCAGCAGCAGCACCAGTCCCATGCGCAGGTCGACGTTGCCGCGCCGCCACTGGACCTGCAGCGAGGACACCGAGTTGGCGATCACCTGGTTGGCCTGGCTGGCGACCGCGACGGCAGGCGGAATGCCGACGAAGATCAGCATCGGCGTCGCCAGGAACCCGCCGCCTACGCCGAACATGCCGGCCAGGAGGCCCGCCATGCCGCCCAGCCCGAGCAACAGGAAGACGTTGATCGATTGGCCGGCGATCGGGAGGTAGATCTCCACGGGCGCCCTACTTCTGCAGGATCGAGCTGAGCTCGCGCAGCTGGGTGCGGGCGCGCAGCAGGTAGAAGCCCTGCGCGGCCAAGTGGTTGGGGATCAGGAAGGCGTCGGGATAGCCGTTCCACACCACCCAGGGTTCGAGCTGGGCGGCGATGCGGAAGGTCTCGACCGTTTGCTGCCACGAGGCCGTCAGCCCCTTTTCCTTGATGATCGTCTCGAAATCCTGGCCGAGCTCGCGCATCAAGAGGTAGTTGGCGTAGAGCCGGCCCTTGTTGAAATAGAAGATGTCGTCGCAGTGCGTGTCGAACAGGTTGCCGGCCTGCTCGACGATGTGCTGGTCGATCACGGCCGAATCGGAGCCATGGTCGTTGGCGATGCGGTCGATCAGCGCCTGCAGATTGTCCGACCGGCGCTCGAACACCGCCTGCCCGGAGGCCAACCGCTTGTTGTAGGCCACGAGCTTGTCGCGGCCGGCGCGGTACTTCTGCGCCGAGGTGGCCGACGGCCAGATCGAGACGCTGGGCTGCCAGATCCAGATGTTGGGCTGTTCGTTCAGGAACCCGCGCGCCTGCTCGAGGTCGCGGTCGGTCTGGCTCGAGCCGCGCGTGCGGCCCAGCTGGTCCATCAGCTCGGTCGAGAAGCGGCCCATCGCCGCCATGATGCCGCGCTGGAAGTTGGGCATGTTGTCGAGGATGCCGGCCGGCATGAAGAAGGGCTGCATCGGCGTCCAGCTGTGGACGTCGACCTCGCGGGTCACCAGGTCCGACGCGATCGCCACCGCCCGGCTCTCGCCCGCGGCCACGCCGCTGGGCTTGAACTGCGGATCGTCGTCGATGTTCTCGACGATCGTGGCACCCAGCGGATAATAAAGGACGAATAGCGCCACCAGCGCGATCGCGATCCAGCGCCACCGCCAACGGCTCACGCCCAGGGACCCACCGAGAGCCGGCCTGCGAAAACGAATCAACCGCCACCACGCCTTTTTGGGAGGTTGCGGCGCGCTATCGTCGGGATCGAACGTCATGATGCACAGTACATCAGTCGTCGCGGTGATACAGTAACGCCATGGCACTCGACTCCGAATCGCAACGTCTCATCGATCTCATGGCCGCGGCCAACCGCCCGGCCTGGAGCACGCTCACACCGCAGGCCGCCCGCGAGCTCTATCTCTCGCTGCGTCCCGCCGGACAGGGACCGATCCCCGACGGCGTCTCGATCACCAACCGCAAGATAGCCGGCAAGGATGGCAATTCCGTGCCCGTCCGCCTCTATCGTCCCGACCGGCTGTCGCCCGACGCCAAGCTGCCCGGGCTGCTCTATGCCCACGGCGGCGGCTGGGTGTTCGGCAACCTCGACAGCCACGACGTGCTCTGCGCCCAGCTCGCGATCGAGGCCGGAATCGCAGTGATGGCGGTCGATTATCGCCTGGCGCCCGAGACGCGCTTCCCCGGCGCCTTCGACGACGTGGTGAGCGGCCTCGCCTGGCTGGCGGCCAACGGCCCCGCAGTCGGCATCGACCCCAACAAGCTCGCGGTGGGCGGCGACTCGGCCGGCGGCAACCTGGCGGCAGCGGCGGCGATCTGGGCGCGCGACAACAAAGGCCCCAAGCTCCGGATGCAGCTCCTGGCCTATCCGGTGACCGACATCGTGGCGCGCACGGAGTCGTACAAGAGCTTCGCCGACGGTTACGGACTGAACGCCGCCACGATGGAGTGGTTTATCGACCACTACACGCCCGACAAGAAGAGCCGCGGCGACTGGCGGGTTTCGCCAATCCGCGCCCAGTCGCTGGCAGGCCTGCCGCCCGCGCTGGTCGTGACCGCGGGTTACGATCCGCTGCGCGACGAAGGCCGCGCCTATGCCTGGCGCCTCCAGCAGGACGGCACAGTGGCCGATCTCGTGGAATTCGGCGGCATGCTGCACGGCTTCCTCAGCTCGCCGATGCTGCTGCACGGCGCGCGGCGCGGCACCAGCCTCTGCGCGGCGGCGCTACGCGAGGCGCTGGTCCTCAGGGCCCAGTAACGATCAGCCGAGCTTGGCCTGCCGGTCGAGCCATCGGGCAAAGAGCAGCGTCTCGCGGCCGCTGCCGGGCGCGCAGCCGTAGTACATCGGCGGCAGCGGCAGGCGCAGCTTTGGCAGCGGACAGACCAGCCGGCCCTGCGCCACGTCGGTACCGAGCAGCGAGCGCGCGGTGATCGCAAAGCCCAGCCCATCGACCGCGGCCTGCATCACGATGTGCGAATGATCGAACTGCAGCCGCCCGCTCGGCCGCAGCCTTGGCGCGCCGACATGCGTCTTCCAATCGTCCCAGTCCTGCTTGCGCGTCTTCACCACCAGCAGCGTGTGCTGCGCCAGCGACCGCAGCTCGGCGATCGGCTTTTTCTTCAGGAGCGCAGGGGACGCCACCACCAGCAGCTCGTCGTCGAGGAAGGGCTGGGCCTTCACGGCACTGGGCCAGCCCTCGACGCCGCGGCGGATCGCGATGTCGAACGGCTCGGGCGCGCGGGCGGGCGGCGCGAGGCTGGTGATCAGCTGCGGCGCGATGCCCGGATGATGCGCCACGAAATCGGGCAGGCGCGGGATCAGCCAGCGCACCGAGAAGGACGTGCGTGA
>CAIWTJ010000258.1 GCA_903915535.1 Enhydrobacter aerosaccus | reverse complement strand
GCTCGAGCAGCGCCTGGCCCACGCCCTGCGCCATCGCGCCATGCGCCTGGCCCGCCGCGATCATCGGGTTGACCAGCACGCCGTAATCGTCGACGCCGCCATAGCGCACCAGCCGCACGCGACCGGTATCGCGGTCGATCTCGACTTCGGCGACATGCGTGCCATTGGGGAAGGTGAGGTGCTCGCGCTTCCAGAAATGATAGGTGTCGAGCGTCTTGCCCTTCTCGCGGCCGATCGCGGCGATCTCCAGCAGCCCGATGCCGCGATCCGTTCCAGAGACCACGAATCTTCCATCCTCGAAACGGATGTCGGCTTCCGCCGCCTCCAGCGCATCGGCGGCGAGCGTCATGCCCTTGGCGATGATCTCGTCCGAGGCGCGCCAGATCGCGGTGCCGCCCATGTAGGTGGCGCGCGAGCTGCCGTGGCCGCCGCCGGTCGCGATGATGTCGGTGTCGCCCTGGCAGAGGCGGATCTTCTCGTTGGGCACGCCCAGACGCGTGGCCAGGATCTGCGGGAAGGTCGTCTCGTGGCCCTGGCCGATGTGTTGCGTGCCGGTGATCAGCGACACGCTGCCGTCGGCCTCGAAGCGGATGTCGACATTCTCCTCGGGCGACCCGCCGGTGCCCTTGATGTGATAGGCGAGGCCGAGGCCGCGCAACATGCCGCGCGCCTCGCTCTCCCTGCGTCGAGCGGCGAAACCCGCGACGTCGGCATGGGCCAGGGCCTTGTCGAAGGTGACGTCGAAGGCGCCGCTGTCGACCTGGAAGCCGAACGCGTTCGTCATCGGCATGTCGCCCGACGGCACCAGGTTGCGCCGGCGCAGCTCCATGCGATCGAAGCCGCACTGCCGCGCCGCCGCGTCGATCAGCCGTTCGAGGATATTCACCGTCTCGGCGAAGCCCGGCCCGCGCGTCACGCCGATCGGCGTGGTGTTGGTGAGCGCGATGCGGATGTGCAGCGCGATGGCGGGCAGGCGGTACACCGTGCCCTGCAGGTGCATGTACTGGTAGGTCGGCACTCCGCCGCCCACGCCGGCGAGATAGCCGCCGACATTGGCGGTGCTCGACACCTTCAGCGCCAGGAACTTTCCGTCCGCATCGAGCGCGAGCGAGGCCTCGGCCTGCATGTCGCGCGCGGGATGGTCGCTGAGGAAGACCTCGCTGCGGCTCGCCACCCATTTCACCGGGCGGCCGATGCGCTTCGCAGCCCACAGGATCAACGCATGCTCGGCGTAGGCGAAGTTCTTGGCGCCGAAGCCGCCGCCCACGTCGGGCGCCACGAAACGCACGTCCTTCGGCTCGACGCCCAGGCAACGCGCCACATGATTGCGGTTGATGTGGATGTTCTGGCTCGAGACCTGCAGCGTGTAGCGGCCGGTCGCCGCGTCGAACGTGCCGAGGCAGCCGCGCGGCTCCATCGGGTTGGTGGTGATGCGGTGATTGTCGAGGCTGAGGCTCACGATGTGGCGCGCCGCGGCGAACGCCTTGTCGGCCTCTTCGGTATGGCCGGCATGCCAGTCGAAGCAGCAGTTGCCCGGTACTTCCGCCGACAGCTGCGGGGCGCCGGGCGCGAGCGCGGCGGCCGCCGTCGTGACGGCGGGCAGGGCTTGGTAGTCGATCGCCACCAGTTCGGCGGCATCGAGCGCCTGGGCCTGCGTCTCGGCCACGATCAGCGCCACCGGCTCGCCCGGGAAGCGCGCCTTGTCGGTGGCCAGCAGCGGCTGGGGGGCAAAAATAAACGGCTCGCCGTTCTGCACATTGGCTTCGGCGTAGGGGCGCAGCGGCGTCAGCCCGTCGGCCGCGGCCTCCGCCGCCGTCAGGACGGCCAGCACGCCCGGGGCGCGCCGCGCCGCTGCGGCGTCGATCGACCTGATCCGGGCATGGGCATGCGGCGAACGCAGGACGACGGCGCGCGCCAGGCCCGCCACTTTCAGGTCATCGAGATAGGCGCCCTGACCGGTGACAAAGCGCGCATCTTCCCGGCGCCGGGGTGAGTCCCCGATCCTGGACGTTTCCATGCGGCCACTGTCGCGTGGTGGCAGGGCTCACGGCAAGAGCCGGCTTGCGCGGTGCGAACACGCTTTCTGTACAAGTCGCATGGCAATTGACACGTCAACCGACTTCGACGCCGTGATCATCGGCGCGGCTTCGCGCTTAATCCCTAATCCTCCCCCGTCTCGGGGGAGGTGGCGCGGTAATCCGCGACGGAGGGGGCCATACAAGCGTTCTCTCTCGAATGTATCCTCATTCGGAAAACGGCATTGGCACATTGTGCTCGACGAGTGCTCGCTTGTAGGCGTTGAGATAGGCCCAGAGACCGTTGCGCAATTCGTTGAGATCCTTGTAGGCACCTGGGTCGAGCGATTCTCGCGCTGCCGCGCAGATGCGATCTGCCGTTGCGCACATTGTGTGGAGCGAGTCGCCCTGAAGAAGAATACCGGGAAATCGCCGTCCTGGATGCCGCATGACAACACGATTGGTCTCGTCGGAATAAATTTCGACGTTCTCGATATGCATGAGGTCTCCATGCTTTTCTCTTCCGCGCCGGAGGAGGTTTACAAGCATAGTTCAAGATCACGGCTTGGAGACAGCCTTGGCTTGGTACCCCCTCCGTCGCGGATTACCGCGCCACCTCCCCCGGGACGGGGGAGGAATATGATAGGGTGATGGCCCACGTTTTGCTTTTGAGGATGCATGACCACCAACCGCGCTCACGTTCTGCTCTGGACCGACAATACCGCCCCGTACGTCGACGGCATCAAGGCCGCGGGTCTGCAGGATCGCATCGCGCTCGAGACCCTGCCGCGCAAGGAGAAACCCTCTGCAGACCAGCTCGCCAACACCGAGGTGTTGATGGCGACGGCGGTGCCCGCGGGCGTCCTGCCCGCAATGAAGAAGCTGCGCTGGGCGCAGGCGATGAGCGCCGGAGTCGATGGCTGGTTCGCGCTGCCCGATCTGCCTGCGGACCTGACGCTCACCTGCGCGCGCGGCACGCACACCGAGTCGATGCCCGAGAACATCATGGCGGGGCTGTTCTACGTCGCGAAGCCGTACCCGATCGCGGCCGCCAACCAGAAGCAGTCGAAGTGGGTCCACACCGTGCCGCAGCCACTGACCGGCAAGACGCTGGGCATCCTGGGCCTGGGTGCCATCGGCGGCGAGGTGGCGCGCATGGCCAAGGCCTTCGGCATGCGCGTGATCGGCACCAAGCGCCGTCCCGCCGCGATGCCCAATGTCGACGAGATCTTCGCGGCCGACGGCACCAGGAAGGTGCTGGAGCAGTCGGACTTCGTGCTGTTGCTGCTGCCCGGCACGCCGCAGACCGAGAACTTCATGGACGCCGAGAAGTTCGGCTGGATGAAGCCCACGGCCTGGCTGCTGAACTTCGGGCGCGGCTCGATCGTCAAGGACGTCGACCTGATCGCGGCGGCGAAGGAAAAGAAGATCGCGGGCGCCGTGCTCGACGTCTTCCGGCAGGAGCCGCTGCCCGCGACCGATCCGTTGTGGACCGCGTCGGACAACATCATCGTCTTGCCGCATCTCGGCGGCCCGCATCCGCAGCGCGACCGCTTCGTGGCCAAGCTGTTCGTCGAGAACCTGACGCGCTTCCTCGACGATCAGCCGCTGAAAGAGGTCGTCGACCGCGCGGCGGGGTACTGAGAAAGCTCGAATAGAATCGTCCTTTCATCGCCCTCCCCGTCTTCGGGGGAGGTGTCAGCGTCATACGCTGACGGAGGGGGCGAGCCCCAGTTGAATTGCCTGCAAGTTTCAGATCATGAACTGAAATCGGAGAGAGTGGCCGCTTTGCTCACCCCCTCCGCCCCGTATGACGGGGCACCTCCCCCGAAGACGGGGGAGGAACGACAATCAAGTGAACGCATCTCGTTTTGAAGACTCTAGTACCCGATCGCGGCGCCGTCGCTGCGCGGATCGGAGCCGCCGATCCTGAGGCCGCTCTCGGGATCGACCACGATGCCGTGGGCGTGGCCCGCGAGTTCGTTCCAGTCGCCCCATTGATTGACGAGGTGGCCGCGCCGCTTCATTTCCGCGATCGTCGCGGGCGGAAAGCGGCCTTCCATGTGCAGCGTGTCGCGGCTTTCGCCCAGCGCGAAGCGGCCCGAGAGGAAGCGCGGCGTCTCCAGTGCTTCCTGGATGTCGCGCCCGTGATCGATCATGGCGAGATAGGTCTGCAGATGGATCTGCGGCTGGCCGTCGGCGCCCATGCAGCCGACCGCCGCCCAGAGCTTCTCGTTCCGGAAGGCGAGGGAGGCGATCAGGGTATGCAAGGGCGTCTTGCCCGGCTCGACATGATTGGGATTGTTCGGGTCGAGCGAGAAATAGGCGGAGCGGTTTTGCAGCACCACGCCGGTCCGCCCGCCGACCACGGCCGCACCGAAGCCGCCATAGAGCGAGTGGATCAGCGAGGCCGCGTTGCCTTCCTTGTCCACAGCGGCGATGTAGACGGTGTCTCCGGCGAGGCTGCCGTAGGAGGGGATCTTGTCCCACGGGATCGCGCGCGCGGGATCCATCAGGGCGCGGCGCTCGTCGGCGTATTTCTTGGACAGCAGGCGTTCCATCGGCACGTCGGCGAAGCGCGGATCGGCCAGGTGCCGGTCGCGGTCGTGATAGGCGAGCTGCTTGGCCTGGACCATCAGGTGCACATAGTCGGGCCCGAGGAAAGGCTTGTCCTTCAGGTCGAAGGGTTCGAGCAGGTTCAGCATCTCGAGCACGGCGAACCCTTGCGTCGGCGCCGGCGTCTCGTAGATCGTGACGTCGCGATAGGTGCCGACCAGCGGTCGCTCCCAGCGCGCCGTCTGCGCCTTGAGGTCGGCCAGGGTGAAGAAGCCGCCGTTGGCCTCCGACCAGCGCACGAGTTCGCGCGCCACGTCGCCTTCATAGAAGCCCGACCAGCCGTCGCGCGAGATGGCGTCGAGCGTGCGCGCGAGATCGGGATTGCGCAGCACCCTGTCGGGCTTGAGGAAAATCGCGGCTGCTTCCGGGCTCTTCGCCAGTTCGCTCTCTGCCAGGCCGCGCCAGTAGGCCATGCGCGCGGTGACCGGGAAGCCGTCGCGCGCGTAACCGGTCGCGCTCTCGAGACAGCGCGCCAGCGCCAGGCGTCCGTAGGCGGCATGCGCCTCGGTCCAGCTCGCGACCGCGCCCGGCACGGTGAGCGTAGCGGGCAGCACGCCGCGGTACGGCACTTCGCCGAGGCCGAGCTTGGCGAAGGCCGCGATCGTGCCGCCTTGCGCCGCTCGCCCGCCGCCGTCGAGGTAGCGCACCTGTTTCGTCTTTGCGTCGTGGATCAGCCAGAAGGCATCGCCGCCGACGCTCGTCATGTGCGGATAGAGGACCGAGAGCACGGCGCTGGCAGCGATCGCGGCGTCGATCGCCGAGCCGCCGGCGCGCAGCATGTCGACGCCGGCCGCGCTCGCGAGGCTGTTCGGGCAAGTCACCATGCCGTTCGGCGCCAGGGTGGCCGGACGGCCGGTACGTATGTCTGTCATGAGAAGTTTTTAAGGTGTTGGCCCGTGGGTTGACAGGCGGGAAATGGAAACTTAACTTGATGGTTAAGTTTAAGGAAGAGGCGGAACGATGCTGAAGATCGTCGGAATTGTCATCATCGTTGTCCTCGTCGTGGTGGCCGGCATCCTGATCTATGCCGCGACCAAACCCAACGAATTTCGTGTCCAGCGCAGCCTCGCGATCAAGGCGCCGCCCGAGAGGATCTATGCCCAGATCGCCGACCTGAAGGCCTGGCAGGCCTGGTCGCCGTACGAAAAGAAGGATCCCGGCATGAAGCGCACGCTCAGCGGCGCGTCCAGCGGCAAGGGCGCCGTCTACGAATGGGACGGCAACAAGAATGTCGGCACCGGCCGCATGGAAATCATCGAGGCGACGGCGCCGTCGAAGGTCGGGATCAAGCTCGACTTCCTGAAGCCGTTCGAAGGTCACAACATCGCCGAGTTCACGATGCGGGCGTCGGGCGGTCCGCTCCAGGGTGCGGCTCCGTTGAACGGGGAGCGGGCGTCGGCCGATACGACGACCGTGACCTGGGCAATGTATGGCCCGAGCCCGTTCATGATGAAGGTCATGGGCACGTTCATGAACATGGACAGCATGATCGGCGACGACTTCGCCGTCGGTCTCGCGAACCTGAAAGCACTCGTCGAGAAATAGACCGTCATGGACAGCCTGCTGAAGCGCACCGAGCGCGAGCTTATCCTCACGCGCGAGCTGAAGGCGCCGCGCGAGAAGGTGTTCGCCGCCTGGACCGATCCCGCGAGGGCGGCGCAGTGGTGGTGCCCGACAGACTGCACCCTGCTCAGCTGCGAGATGGATGTGCGCCCCGGCGGCAAGTGGCACCGCCGCATGCGGGTGCCGGACGGCAGCGTGATCGCCAAGTACGGCGTCTATCGCGAGGTCGAGCCGCCGGCGCGGCTGGTCTTCACCTACGCCACCGACTACGGCAACGGCACGGTCGATCCCGAGACGGTGGTGAGCCTCACCTTTGCCGAGGTGCCGGGCGGCACGCGCCTCACCCTGTGGCACAGCGAGTTCCAGGACGTGGCCGTGCGCGACAGCCACATCGGCGGCTGGACGACCGCGTTGGAGAGCCTCAAGGCCTTCTGCGGAGAGGGGCAATGAGCGGCGAGTTCTGCAAGACGCGGCTCGCGCGGATGCACGACGTGCTTCAGGGCCATGTCGCGCGCGGCGACGTGCCCGGTCTCGTGTCGCTGGTGAGCCGCTGCGGCGAGACGCATGTCGAGGTGCTCGGCGTGCAATCGCTGGAGGGCGGGACACCGATGCGGCGCGATACGATCTTCCGCATCGCCTCGATGACCAAGCCGATCGTGGCGGTGGCGGCGCTGATGCTGATCGAGGAATGCGTGTTCGGGCTCGACGAGCCGGTCGACCGCTTCCTGCCAGAGCTTGCCGACCCGAGGGTGCTGAAGAGCCTCGAGAGCGAGGTCACCGACACCGTGCCGGCGCAGCGGCCGATCAGCGTGCGCGACCTGCTGACGTTCCGGCTCGGTACCGGCTTTGTCATGGCGTTCCCGCCGAAATACGCGATCCAGAAGGCGCTCGCCGACGCGGGCCTGGCGCCGGGGCCCAAGAGCCCAGACCTCACGAACGACGCCTACATGAGCAGGATCGGCAGCCTGCCGCTGATCTATCAGCCCGGCACGCGCTGGCTCTATCACACCGGGTCGGACCTGCTGGGCGTGCTGATCGCGCGCGCCTCGGGCAAGTCGCTGGGCGATTTCCTGCGCGAGCGACTCTTCGAGCCGCTCGGCATGAAGGATACGGGCTTCACGGTGCCGGCGGCCGAGCTGGGACGCCTTGCCAGCGCCTATCGCCGCGATCCCGAGAAGGATGTGCTGGTGCTGGCCGACGATGCGCGCGACAGCCGCTTCAGCCGCCCCGCGCCGTTCCATTCCGGCGGCGGCGGGCTGGTCTCGACCGCCGACGACTATCTCGCCTTCTTCCGCATGATGCTGAACAAGGGCGTGGGCGGGGGGGCCGCATGGCCGCGAGCGCATCCTGTCGCGCGCCGCGGTCGAGCTGATGACCACCGACCAGCTCACGACGGAACAAAAGACCGGCGCGGAGCTTTTCTTCGGACAGAGCCGGAGCTGGGGCATGGGCGTTGCCGTGACGACGAAGCGCGACGAGCTCTGGGGCAATCCCGGCCGTTACGGCTGGGATGGCGGCTTCGGCACGACAGCCTTCGCCGATCCGGCGGAGGACATGGTCGGCATCCTGCTGACGCAACGCTCGATGGAGTCGCCCGTGCCGCCGCGCGTGTTCACCGATTTCTGCACGACCGCCTACGCCGCCATCAACGATTAACAGAGGAGACCGTCATGGACGTCCAAGCCTATCTCTCTTTCCAGGGCCGTACCCAGGAAGCGCTCGACTTCTACGCGGGCGCGATCGGCGCCAAGGTCGACGTGGTCCTGCGCTTCAAGGACGGGCCGCCGGAGATGCAGTCGCAGATCGCGCCGGGGATGAAGGAGAAGGTGATGCATGCCGCCTTCCATGTCGGCAACACGCAGCTCATGGCGACCGACGGCGATTGCAACAACACGCCGACCTTCTCGGGCATCTCGCTCACGCTCAATGCCGGCAGCAACGAGGAAGCGGACAAATTGTTCGCGGCACTGGGCAAGGGCGGTCAGGTACAGATGCCGCTTTCGGAAACCTTCTTCGCCCACCGCTTCGGCGTGCTGGCCGACAAGTTCGGCGTGAAGTGGATGGTGCTCCATCCGAAGAATATGTAGGGCTTGACATTATTTGCGAATAACGCAATATAATGGCCTGCTCTATCCATCGTCGAAAATGCCTTCCAGCCAGCACCCTCCTATATTTTGTGGGTGCTGGATATATTCCCTTATTTAAAAGCGTTACCTTGCGGTAACCGCTACTACTGCTTGTGTAGGTTGGCGCTGCGCACGGGAACACCGAACTCGCGGCGGCAGACCTCGGCCAGTACCTCGACGCCCTTCCGGATCGTCTCGGGCTCGGGGTTGGCGAAGCACAGGCGCAGCCGCGACTTGGCGTAAGCCTTGTCGGTCGACCATTCCGGTCCGGGATTGAGCGCCACGCCCGCCGCCGCGGCGGCGGTGAAGAGCTTCGGGACGTCGACGACGTCGGGCAGCTTGATCCAGAGGTAGATGCCGCCCGGCGGGTCGCCGAACTCGGCGGCGGTGCCGAACTGCTCGGCCAGCGCCTCGCGCAGCACCTGCAGCTTGTGCGACAGCGCCTTGGAGAGCTTGGGCACGTGATCGGCGAAATGCTTGGTGCAGAATTCGGCCAGGATCATCTGCTCGAGCGCGCCCGAGCCCGCGTCCTGCTTGAGGCCGAGGATGCGCGCGAGGATCTCCCACTTGGCCACGATGTAGCCGACGCGCAGCGCCGGCGCGATCGACTTGGAGAAGGAGCCCACGAAGATCACGCCCTCGCCGTTCGCCATCGCGTAGAGCGACTTCGGCCGCTCGCCCGACCAGATCAGGTCGGAATAGCACTCGTCCTCGAAGATCATCGTCTTGTATTCCCGCGCGAGCGCCAGCAGCTCCTTGCGGCGCGCCTCCGGCATGATCGAGCCGGTCGGGTTCTGCACGGTGGGGATGGTGTAGATGTACTTGGGCGTGATGCCCTTCTTCTTCAGCTCCTCGAGCTTGGCGCGCAGCGCATCCATGCGCATGCCGTCGTCGTCGAGCGGGATGCCCACGATGTTGACGCCGAACTTGGCGAGCCGGCTCAGCATGCCGCCGTAGGTCTCCTGCTCGATGAGGATCGTGTCGCCCTTGGCGAGCAGCAGCGTGTTGATCAGGTCGAGGCCCTGCAGCGAGCCCGAGGTGATCAGGATCTCGTCGGCCGCGCACTCGATGCCGGCATGGCTCTTGAGCTTGGTCGAGAGGAACTCGCGCAGCGGCTTGTAGCCGAGCGGGCCGCTGTTGAGGCCGTAGGTGGCGAGGCTCGGTCCCTCGCGCGTCAGCACCGCGGTCGCGGCGTCGATCAGCGCCTGCACCGGCACGTGCCTGGCGTCGTTGTGGCCGCCCACGAAATTGTACTTGGGGAAGCCGTTGTACTTCGCCGCGGGCGCGGGCGTGCCGGGCGCCAGCAACGGCGCGATGTCGAACGGAGCGGTCATGTCGTTTCCTCGGTCTTTTATGATTTCTTGGTCCCGTGACGCTGGGCCAAGAAAGACCGGTTCGCAACCGATTCCGGATCAGCGGGCCACGGCGCGGAACGAATGCGGGTCGGCGAGGTCCCATGGCTTCGCCCAGCGCGGATTGCCCGTGCCCGCGACCAGTTCGCCTTCGGAGAGCTGCGGGTACATGTCGGCGAAGGTAGAGACCTCGCTCGGGGAAATGCGGCGCGAGATGTGGATCGGCTTGAATTCGCTGGGATGGTCGAAGCCCGCCGCCGCCGTGATCTCCGCCAGCTCGTGCAGGGTGGAGCGGTGGAAATTGTAGACGCGATCGGCCTTGTCGGGGACGTAGAGCGCGCGCTGGCGGTGCGGGTCCTGCGTCGCCACGCCGGTGGGGCAGCGGTCGGTGTGGCACGACTGCGACTGGATGCAGCCCACGGCGAACATGAAGCCGCGCGCGGAATTGCACCAGTCCGCGCCCAGCGCCATCGTGCGCGCGATGTCGAACGAGGTGATGATCTTGCCGGCGGCGCCGATCTTGATGTGCTGGCGGATGCCGCAGCCGACCAGCGCGTTGTTCACGAAGTAGAGCCCCTGCCGCATCGGCTTGCCGACATGGTCGAGGAACTCCGGAGGTGCTGCACCGGTGCCGCCCTCCTTGCCGTCGACCACGATGAAGTCGGGGTAGATTTTCGTCTCGAGCATCGCCTTGCAGATGGCGAGGAACTCCCACTCGTGGCCGATGCAGATCTTGAAGCCGGCCGGCTTTCCGCCCGAGAGGCGGCGCATCTCGGCGATGAACTTCATCATCTCGATCGGCGTGGAGAATGCCGAGTGCTGGGCGGGCGAGACGCAGTCCTCGCCCATCGGCACGCCGCGCGTCAGCGAGATTTCCTTGCTGACCTTGGGCGCCGGCAGCACGCCGCCGTGGCCGGGCTTGGCGCCCTGGCTGAGCTTCAGCTCGACCATCTTGATCTGCTCGTTGACCGCCGCGGCCGCGAACTTTTCGGCAGAGAAGGTGCCGTCGGGATTGCGGCAGCCGAAGTAGCCCGAGCCGATCTCCCAGATGATGTCGCCGCCGCACTCGCGATGATAGGGGCTGTAGCCGCCCTCGCCGGTGTCGTGCGCGAAGCCGCCCTTCCTGGCGCCGGTGTTGAGCGCGCGGATGGCGTTGGCGCTGAGCGAGCCGAAGCTCATGGCCGAGATGTTGAACACCGAGGCCGAGTAGGGCCTGGTGCAGTCCGGCCCGCCGATCGAGATCCGGAACGGCTCCCGGGCCAGCGGACGCGGTGCGATCGAATGATTCATCCACTCGTAGCCGTCGGCGTAGACCTCGAGCTGCGTGCCGAAGGGGCGCACATCGAGCTGCATCTTGGCGCGCTGGTAGACGACGGCGCGGCGGCCGCGACTGAACGGCGTGCCGTCCTCGTCGCTCTCGAAGAAATATTGGCGCATCTCCGGGCGGATCGCCTCGAAGATGAAGCGCATGTGTGCGGCGATCGGGTAGTTGCGCAGGATGGCGTGCCGCTTCTGGATCAGGTCGTGTACGCCCACGATCGTCAGGAAGGCCGTCACGGCGAAGCCGATTTGCAGCAGGAATTCGTGCGGCATCATCGTGAGCGAGGAGGCGAAGAGCAGCGTCGCCGCGATGGCCAGCAGGAAGGGAATGTAGCGGGGCTGAAACAGGGCAGACATGACGTTCCTCGTATCGTGTCCGCCGATACTAGCGCCTTATGGCCGACGGCCCTTGCGGGAAATCGCCTGCAGCGCCTTCAGGTGAGTGGCGGTGGCCGAGAGTGCCTTGCGTTCGATGGCACGATAATGACGGATCAGCTCGACACCGCGGTCGGTGAGCGCCGCGCCTCCGCCCGCGCGGCCCCCTGTCTGGGCGGTCACCAGAGGCTCCTCGAAGCTGCTGTTGATGTCGGAGACCAGCTCCCAGGCGCGCTTGTAGGACATCTTCATCGACCGGCCGGCGGCCGAGATCGAGCCTTCCTGCGCGATGCGCTCGAGCAGGGTGACCTTGCCGGGACCGAGCCGGCCCTCGTCATCGAAATCGATCCGGATGCTGAGATGGGGCATCTGTTGGTTCTCCTAGCTACGCTCGAAGGAAACACTTTTGACGATGGCATGCACCGGCCGGCCGGGCACGAGCGCCAGCCGCTCGACCGACTTGGACGTGATCCTGGCCAGCAACGCGGCACCGTTGCAGTCGAGGCGGATGTCGGCCTGCGCGCCGCGCGGCGTGATCGCGGCGATCGTGCCGGCAAGCACGTTCAATGCACTGATGTCCTGCGGCGGGGTGAGCGACAGCATGACGTCGCGCGAACGGATATAGGCGCGCACGGGGGCGCCGACCGGCGCCGCGAGCTTCGGGACCTGCAGATCGCCCGCGCGCGACGACAACATCGAGAGCTGGAAGACCTCGTCATGCCGAGCGACGACAGCGTCGATCACGCTGCCGCCGTCGTCGGCATCGGCCAGCGGCAGGATGTCGGCGACGGGGCCGACCGCCGTCACCGTGCCGTTGCCCAGCACGACGACAGTGGTCGCCAGGCGCGCCACTTCGGAGATCGAATGGCTGACGTAGAGGATCGGCACGCCCGCCTCGTCGCGCAGGCGCTCGATGTACGGCAGGATCTCCGCCCGCCGCGCCTCGTCGAGCGAGGCCAGCGGCTCGTCCATCAGAAGGAGGCGTGGCTTGGCCAGCAGCGCGCGCCCTATGGCGACCCGCTGCTTCTCGCCGCCGGACAGGGACTCCGGCCGTCGAGCGAGGAGCGTGCCGATGCCCAACAGCTCGACCACCGAGGCGAAGTCGCCAGACGCGCCACCGCTCTTGTTGGCGAACCAGCGTCCATACAGGAGATTCTGGCGCACGGTGAGATGCGGGAAGAGGCGGCTGTCCTGAAAGACGTAGCCGACGCGGCGGCGATGCTTGGGCACGAAGATGCCGCGTCCGGTATCGACCAGTGTCGTGCCGTCGACGATCACGCGGCCGCGATCGGGCCTGATCAGGCCGGCCACGATGTTGACGAGCGTGGACTTGCCCGCGCCCGAGCGGCCGAACAGGGCCGTCACGCCCGGCGGCGCGGTGAAGCGCGCGTCGAGCGTGAAGCTGCCCAGCGTGTGGTGGACGTCCACGTCGAGGCTCATGTCGCCACCCGGCGCGCGCCGATGCGGCGGGCGAGGAATTCCGATCCGAGCAGTGCCGCCATCGAGATCGCGATGGACACAAGCGTCAGCCGCAGCGCGCCCGCGTCGCCGCCCGGCACCTGGGTGAAGGTGTAGATCGCCGACGGCAGGGTCTGCGTCTCGCCCGGAATGTTCGAGACGAAGGTGATGGTGGCGCCGAACTCGCCCATCGACTTGGCAAAGCACAGGATGGCCCCCGCGATCACGCCGGGCAGGCAGAGCGGCAGGGTGATGGTGGCGAAGACCCAGAGCGGGTTGGCGCCCAGCGTTCCTGCAGCGCTTTCGAGTTTGGTGTCGACGGCTTCAATGGAGAGCCGTATCGCGCGCACCATCAGCGGAAAGCCCATGACGGCGCAGGCGAGCGCCGCGCCGGTCCAGCGAAACGACAGCACGATCCCGAACGTCTGCTCGAGGAACATGCCGATCGGCCCGCGCCGGCCGAACGAGATCAGCAGCAGGTATCCCGTCACCACCGGCGGAACGATCAGCGGCAGGTGAACGATCGTGTCGAGGAGGCTCTTGCCCCAGAAGCGGCCGCGCGCCAGCAGCCATGCGATGGCGATGCCGAACGGCAGGCTGGCGGCCGTCGCCGTGACGGCCACCAGGAGGCTAAGCCGGACCGCCGTCCATTCTTCGGGCGTCATGTCGCGGAGTTGGACTTCACCAGCACCGTGAACCCCTGCCTTTCGAACGAAGGCCGCGCACGGACGCTCTTCAGGTGATCGAGGAACGGCTTCGCGTCGGCGGCCTTGCTGTCCCTTGCGAGTGCCGCCGGATAGAGGATCGGCGGATAGCTGTCCTCGGGAAAGGTGCCCACGATCTTCACGTTGGGCTCCGCTGCGGCGTCGGTCGCATAGACGATGCCGAGCGGGGCCTCGCCGCGCGCGACGAGCAACAACGCCGCGCGCACGTTGTCCGACTGCGCGACCGACTCCTTCACGCCGTTCCAGGCGCCGAGCTTCTCCAGCGCCGACTTGCCGTACTTGCCGGCGGGCACCGCGTCGACATTGCCCATCGCGAGCTTGCCACCGGCCAGCGCCCTGGAAAGATCGACGCCCTGCTTCACGTCGACGGCCGCCTTCGAGTCCTTGGGCGCGATCAGCACGATCTTGTTGCCGAGCAGGTTGAAGCGCGTGTCCTTCGCGATCAGGTCCTTCTTCTCGACATAGTCCATCCAGTCGAGGTCGGCCGAGATGAACATGTCGGCGGGCGCCCCCTGTTCCATCTGCTTGGCGAGCGCTGAGCTCGCGGCATAGGAGATCCGGGGCATCGGCCTCGAGGTCGACTTGCTCCAGTCGGCGGCGATCTCGTCGAGCGCGTTCTTGAGGCTCGCGGCGGCGAAGACAACGAGACCGTTCGCCTGTGCGCGGGCCGTTGTGACCGGAGTCACGGCGGCGGCGAACGCCAGGCCCAGCCACTCACGTCTTTTCATCGCCAACTCCCGGTTCCTGCCATCAGGAAGACGGTATAGTCCTTTGGATATAGCGCTTCGTCCAGAGGAGTTTGGCGCCCCGGCGGCCCGCGACCAGCAAGAGCACCAGCAGGCCCGCGAGCAGCACCTTGAGCGTGGCGCGTGGCGCGAGATCGGGGTCGAAGTCGGCCTTCAGGACGCGCATCGGGTCGACGTGGTTCACCAGTCCGTACCACGAAAGCTCGAAAGCGAAGCCCGCCAGCGTCGCGCCAATGGCCAGGAGTGCGAGGCCCAGGTACTTGGTGCGCAGCTTCACCGGCAGGAAGCGCCAGATCATCAGCCAGGCGAACAGGCCCGCGGCCACCGTGGCCTCGCCGACGTTGGCCTTGGACTGGATGAAGAAGTGCAGGATCGCCAGCACGGCGCCGGGATAGATCAGCCAGTGCAGGCGCTTCCAGTTGCGCTTCAGCCGCTTTTGCCAGCCGTCGGTCGAAGTAATGGAGAGCGCGACGAGGATCAGCAACGCGACAAACCCGATCGTGAGATAGAAACGCTTCACGATCTCCAGCGCCACGACGATCAGGTCCCACTTCTGATCGGCGACATAGATGAAGAAGTGCAGCCCGGCGTAGAGACCGGCCGCGACGCCGATCCTGCGGCGGATCTGCACCAGCGGCATCCAGTCGAACAGGCTGCGCGCCGGCGTGAGCGCCAGCGACGCGAGCAGGAACACCACCGCCCAGTCGCCGGTAATGTGCGTCGCTTGCGTCACCGGCCGCGCGCCCAGATCGTCGTCGTACCAGCGCCAGGCAAGATTGAGCACCGGCAGGCAGAGCAGGAGCAGGGTGACGAGGCGGAGGAGGGAGATTGTTTGCTTGGTTGTCACGGCGCCACCTTAGCGGATCGCTGCTTCACGGCGCGGTCAATCTTGCGTCAGCGCTCGTTGCCGAAGAGCAGGCGATAGGTGGCGATGGCCGGCGCCTTGTCGACACCGAAGCGCTTCAGCACCGTGCGCTTGAACGTCTTGCGCGCCGCCGCGGCGGTCGAGGCGGGATCGGCGCCTTCCAGCAGCACGACCCATTCGGCGTCGATCGCCTTCGGATGGTCCATGCTCTTCTGCTGCACCGGCGCATTGGCGACATCGAGATCGTTCTCGGCCGCGCAGGCACCCAGCAAGCCCTCGCGCGCGATCGCCTTGGGCAGCGACGTATCTTGCAGCCACGCGATCAGAGAGTTGCGCTTGTGCGGATCGGGCACGAAGCGCACGGCGGTGATCGCGCCGCCCACGCCATGCGTGAGGTCGACCCGAATGCGGAGCGTGAGGCGCTGGAAGCGGGTGAAGCGCGCCATCACCGCCTGCGACCACTTGGTCTGGTTGGCGAGCAGCGCGAGGTATCCCGGCGTCGCGAGATCGCTCACCTGGTCGCATTCGTAGGTGGCGAAGTACTTGGGTGTTTTGCGCGGGGTGCCCTTGACGGCGACGTAGCGCCGAGCCCGGTGGAAGCCCGGCAAGTTGACCCGCTCGTCGATGTGCTCGCGGTTGTACCACTCGTTGAAATCGGCTTCGTCGCGCGATTTCACCTCGGTCAACGTGATCAGCATTCCCTTGCCGCGCAGAGGCATCGGAATAGTCTAGGCGACCCTGGCGGGAGGAAAAACCATGAAGATCGCAAAGATCGAAGATTTGCACTGTGATGCCGGCTGGCGCGATTTCTCGTTCCTGAAGATCACCACCGATGAGGGGCTGGTGGGCTGGTCGGAATACAACGAAGGCTACGGCAGCGCGGGCCTGACCGCCGTGATCCGGCGTATGGCGCAGGGGCTGATCGGCCAGGATCCGCGGCCGATCGAACGCATCATGACCACGCAATACGCGATCACGCGGCAGGCGCCGGGCGGCATGAACCAGCAGGCCATGGCTGCGATCGAGAACGCCTTGCTCGACGTGAAGGCCAAGGCGCTCGGGGTGCCGGTGTATGCGCTGTTCGGCGGCCCGGTGCGCGATCGCCTGCCGCTCTACTGGTCGCATTGCGGCAGCTATCGCTTCCGCAATGCCGAGATGATGGGCGTAGAGCCCGTGCGCTCGCTCGACGATCTGGTGAAGCTCGGCAAACATGTGAAGGAGCGCGGCTTCAAGGCGCTGAAGACCAACATCTTCCGCTTCGATTTCAATCCGGCGAACATGCACCAGCCGGGCTTTGGCCGGACTCCGGGCGGTCCCGAGCTGAATGCCGATCCCGCGACGCTGGCGGCCATCTCGGAAGGCCTCGCGGCCTTTCGGCAGGGCGCGGGCCACGACATGGGCATCCTTCTGGACACCAACTTCAACTTCAAGACCGAGGGCTATATCAAGGTCGCGCGCACCTGCGAGCCCTACAATCTCTTCTGGCTCGAGATCGACTCCTACGATCCCGAAGGACTGCGCCTGATCCGCGACCGTGCGTCGATGCCGATCGCCTCCTGCGAGTCGCTGTTCGGCCGCCGCCAGTTCCGGCCGTTCTTCGAGAACCGCTCGATGGACGTGTCGATCATCGACGTGCCGTGGAACGGTCTCGCGGAGTCGCTCAAGATCGCGGCCATGGCGGAGGCCTACGAGATCAACTGCGCGCCGCACAACTTCTACGGTCACATGTCGACCCTGATGAGCGCCAACCTGTGCGCCGCCATGCCCAACTTCCGCATCATGGAAATCGATATCGACGACGTGCCCTGGAAAGACGATCTGGTGACTCATGCTCCGGTCATAGAGAATGGCGAACTGATCGTGCCCACCCGGCCAGGCTGGGGCGCCGACATCAACGAGGAAGCGGTCAAGGCACATCCGCCGAAGAACCCGCATCCTTAAGAGGGGAAACACATGGTCTACGAGTTTCGCACGTACACGCTGGCGCCCGGCAAGATGCCGGAATACCTGAAGGCCGCCGAGACGATCGGCCGCCCGGCGCGCGGCAACAACTACGGCGTCAACCACGGCTACTGGACGTCCGAGTTCGGCGCGCTGAACCAGATCTGGCATCTGTGGAAGTACGACAGCTACGAGGAGCGCACGCGGCTCCGCGCCGAGCTACAGAAGAACAAGGACTGGACCGAAAAGTACATCCCGATCGTGAAGACCTGCGTGGTGCGCCAGGACCTGCGCCTGATGAACGCCGTCGTCGACATCAGGCCGGACGACGGCACCAAGGGCAACGTCTACGAGCTGCGCATCTATCGTTGTGGCCTGGGCGGTGCGGTGCAGTACGGCAAGGACTTCAAGGAAGTGCAGGCGGCGCGCGAGAAATATTCGCCGATCTGGGGCGCCTGGACCGGCGAGTTCCCGCAGCCCAACGAGTGGATCCACCTGTGGCGCTACAAGAACCTCGAGGAGCGTTTCAAGGCGCGCTCGGACGCGATGAAGGACCCGGCGTGGCAGGCCTATCTCGCCAAGGGCCCGGCCAAGCTGCAGGAGATGCACTCGACCCTGCTGCTGCCGACGAACTATTCGCCGCTGAAATAGGCTTCGGCACAGAGCGTGCGTAACAGTATGCCGGCGGTGCGGGATCCCGCGCCGCCGGCAAAGCGTATGAGGTAATTCGATGGACTCCTTCGCCTCCGACCCCTCCCTGATGAAGTTCGGCGTCGGCCAGCCGGTCTCGCGCCTGGAGGATCCGACGCTCCTGCGCGGCAAGGGCAGTTACACCGACGACCAGAACCTGCCCGGCCAGGCCTATGCCGTCATGGTCCGCAGCAAGATCGCGCACGGTATCCTGAAAGGCATCGACAGCACGGAGGCCGCGAAGCTGCCGGGCGTGCTCGCGATCCTCACTTATGCCGACATGGAGGCCGCGGGTTTCGGCCCGATGAAGTGCCCCGTGAATTTCCCGCAGCGCGATGGCTCGCCCATGAAGACGCCGCCGCGCCATTCGCTGGCCAGGGACAAGGTGCGTTACGTGGGCGAGGTGATTGCCTGCGTCATCGCCGAGACCGCGGTGCAGGCGAAGGATGCGGCCGAAATCGTCGAGCCCGAGATCGAGGAGCTTCCCGCGGTCACCACGCCCGCACAGGCGCTGGCGGCGGGTGCCGCGCAGATCCACGACGAGGCGCCCGGCAATCTCGTGCTCGATTTTCACTACGGCAACGCCGACGCGGTGAAGAAGGCGTTCGCCGAGGCGGCGCACGTGACGCGTCTGGAGATCATCTCCAATCGCATCGTCGTCAACGCGATGGAGCCGCGGTCGGCGATCGGCTCGGTCGAGAATGGGCGCTGGGTGCTGCGGGTCGGCTGCCAGGGCGTGATGGGGCTGCGCGGCAGTCTCGCCAAGGATGTGCTCAACACCACGACCGACAAGGTACGGATCCTGACCGGCAATGTCGGCGGCTCGTTCGGCATGAAGAGCCAGGTCTATCCCGAGTACGGTCCGCTGCTGCTCGCGGCGAAGAAGCTCGGGCGGCCGGTGAAGTGGACCGACGAGCGCTCCGAGAGCTTCCTGAGCGACAATCACGGCCGCGACCATCAGCGCGTGGCCGAACTGGCCCTCGACAAGGACGGCCGCTTCCTCGCCGTGCGCCTGAGCGGCACGGCCAACGCGGGCGCGTACGCCTTCCCGCCGATGCCGGCGACCGGCAACGCGGTGAAGAACCTGATCGACGTCTATCGCACGCCGTTGATGGAGGTGAATTCGCTGGTCGCGTTCACCAACACCACGCCGCTCGCGGCCTATCGCGGCGCCGGCCGGCCGGAAGGCAACTACTTCATGGAGCGGCTGATCGACACCGCGGCGCGTGAGATGGGCATCGATGGCGCGGAACTGCGCCGCCGCAATCACATTGCGCCCGATCAGATGCCGTACAAGGCGCCCTCGGGCATGAACTACGACTCGGGCGAGTTCACCGCCATCCTCGACAAGGCGCTGCAGGCCGCCGACTGGAACGGCTTCGAGAAGCGCAAGACCGAGAGCGCCAAGCAGGGCAAGTTGCGCGGCCGCGGCATCGGCCAGTATCTCGAGGTCACCGGCCCGCCCAGCAAGGAATATGGCGGCATCCGTTTCGAGGAAGACGGCACGATCACCATGCTCTCGGGGACGCTCGACTACGGCCAGGGACATGCGACTCCGTTCGCGCAGGTGCTGGGCGAGCAGCTCGGTATCCCCGTAAGCAAGTTCCGGCTGCTGCAAGGTGACTCCGATCAGCTGAAGGTCGGCGGCGGCACCGGCGGGTCGAAGTCGGCGCTGGTCGGCAGCCAGGCATTCCTCGAAGCCGGCGACAAGCTTATCGAGCAGGGCAAGCAGATTGCGGCCCATGTGCTGGAGGCCGCGGCTGTCGATATCGAGTTCGCGGGCGGCCGCTTCACCATCGCCGGTACCGATCGCAGCATCGGCGTGCTCGAGCTGGCCGACAGGCTGCGCGGCGGGCTCAGGCTGCCGCCCGAAGTGCCGCAGTCGCTCGACGTCAGCCACATCTCGGACAATCCGCCGTTCTCCTTCCCGAACGGCTGCCACATCGCGGAGGTCGAGATCGATCCCGAGACCGGCATCATCGAGGTCGTGCGCTATTCCATGGTCAACGACTTCGGCACCGTCATCAATCCGATGCTGGTCGCGGGCCAGGCGCATGGCGGCGTGATGCAGGGCATCGGCCAGATCCTGATGGAGAACGCGCTCTACGACGGGCAGGGCCAGCCCATCACCGGTTCGTTCATGGACTACGCCATGCCGCGTGCATCCGATGCGCCCGACTTCTCGATCGAGAACCATTCGGTGCCGTGCAAGACCAATCGCCTCGGCGTGAAGGGCTGCGGCGAGGCGGGCTGCGCGGGCGCCTTGCCGTCGGTGATGAACGCCATCGTCGACGCGATGTCGCAAGCCGGCGTCACCCACATCAACATGCCGGTGACGCCCGAGAAGGTCTGGCGCGCGCTGAACCATGCCTAGGACACTCTTCATCGATTCGACGCCCGATATCGATCGCGTCTGGAAGCAGGTCCACGGCGCGAAGGACATCCCGATCGTCGTCAACATGGGGCCGGTCGTCGAAGCCGACGTGCCGGCCAAGGTCGCGGGCTACGACACGGTGATCAACGACGCGACCTATTTCAGCGCGCCGACGCTGGAAAAGTGCCGCGACCTCAGGCACATCGTGTTCCTCGGCACGGGCGCGGCGAGCTTCGTCGATATCGCGGCGGCCGCGCGCCTCGGCATCAAGGTCTCGACCATCAGCGGCTATGGCGACACCACCGTGGCCGAGCACGCCATGGGCCTCGTGTTCGCTGCCGCCCGCCACATCGCCACGATGCACGCCTTGGTGCGCAGCGGCGGCTGGCGGCCGATGCAGGGTATGGAACTGCGCGGGAAGACGCTGGGCATTGTGGGCCTGGGCGGCATAGGCCGCGAGATGGCGCGAATCGCCGGTGGCATCGGGCTGAACGTCCTTGCGTACAACCGTTCCTCCAAGCCGGGCACGGTGCCGCTCGAGGAGCTGCTGGCCAGGTCCGACATCGTGAGCCTGCATCTCGCGCTGAACGACGCGACGCGTGGCTTCCTCGGCCGCGAGCGGCTGAAGCAGACCAAGCCCGGCGTCATCATCGTCAACACCGCGCGGGCGGGTGTCGTCGATGAACCGGCGCTGATCGAACTCCTGCGCTCCGGCCACGTCGGTCACTACGCCACGGACGTCTTTGGCGCCGAGCCCACGACGGCGGACGAGCCGCTGCTGACGCTCGACAACGTCACACTGACGGCGCACGCGGGCTACAACACGCCGGAAGCGGCGATGACCATGTACCGCCGCGCCATCGATCTCGCAGCCGGTGGCTGATGGGCAGGGCGGGGATGCTGCGCACGCTCTTCGCCGTCCTCGTTCTTCTGATGTCTGGGACGGCGCGCGCGGACATGACCGGGCTCATCGAGGGCACGCTGGGGGACACCGGCTACCTGATCGGCAAGCCCGACAACTGGAACGGCGGCCTGATCCTGTTCGCCCACGGCTATGAGGGCGAGCGCGAAGGCCGGGGCTCGCTGGGCGAGTCGTTTCTCACCGCCCACTTCAAGCGCGGCAACTACGCCTGGGCGGCCGCGGGTTTCCGCTCCGCCGGCTATCGTCCGGACTGGTTCCTCGAGGACACGATCGCGGTGCGCGAGCACTTCATCAAGACCTACGGCCAGCCGCGCTGGGTCATCCTCTATGGCGGATCGATGGGCGGCCACGTGACCGTCGCCGGCCTCGAGCAGCATCCGGATCTTTTCCAGGGCGGCATGACCGAGTGCGGCGTGGTCGACGGCGTGGGCCTGATCGACTGGTATTATGCCTACACCGCGGCAGCGGAATATTTCTCCGGCGTGCCGTTGCTCGACGCCGGGCCGGAGGAGTTCGAGAAGCTGGTGAAAGGTCCCTTCGTCGACGCCATCGGCAGGCCCGGGAGTTACACCGAGCGCGGCCTTCGCTTCGCCAGCGTGGTGAAGCACCTTGCGGGCGGCGACGTGCCCTTGTTGCAAGAGGCCATGGCGCAGCGCTATCTCGAGGAACTGCGCGCGCGGCAGCCGGGGCCCGCCTATGCGCGCGAGCTCTCGCGCCACGCCGACACCCGCCACATCGTCTACGACATCGACCCGGGCCTCGGTGTCGATGCCGCCACCCTGAACCGCGACATTCGCCGGGTCGTGCCCGAACAGGGCGCGCGGTCGCCCGCGAACCCGGCCTTCGCGCCCTTCACCGGCCGCATCCGCGTGCCGCTGATGACCCTGCATGGCACCGCCGACCTCGACGTGCCGCTGCGGCTGGAGCAGGATTACCGCCGCCGCACGCTGGCGGCGGGAACGTCGCGGCTGCTGGTGCAGCGTACCCAGCGCATGGCCGGGCACTGCGACTTCGACCTGTCCGCGCGCGAGAAATTGTTCGACGATCTCGTGGCCTGGATCGAACGAGGTATTGTTCCTGAAGGTGAAGACTTGCTGGGCGACGTCACCAGGCTCGGCAGGCACTGATTGAGGACGGGAGGGCAGGCGTGGCTTCACAGACCCGACAACGGATGATGCATCTCGGCGCTTTCGTGCACGAAAGCGGCCAGCATGTCGCCGCCTGGCGCCATCCCGAGGCGCACTATCATGCCGGCACGAGCTTCGCCGACATGGTGGACACGGCGCAGCTTGCCGAGCGCGGCAAGTTCGACTTCCTGTTCCTGGCCGACACCGCCGCGGTAAATCTGCAAGGCAGCGCCGATGCGCGCCGCCGCATGGGCAAGGTGGTGAAGTTCGAGCCGATGACGATCCTGTCGGCATTGGCGCCGCTCACCAAGCATCTCGGCTTCGTGGCGACCTCCACCACGACCTTCAACGAGCCCTATACGCTGGCGCGCCAGTTCGCGTCGCTCGACCAGATCAACGGGGGCCGTTCGGCCTGGAACCTCGTCACCTCGAACAACGAGCAGGATGCGCTGAACTACAGCCGCACCGAACACATGTCGCACGCCGATCGCTACGAGCGCGCGATCGAGTTCGCCGAAGTCGTGCTGGGCCTGTGGGACAGCTGGGACGAGGACGCCTTCATCCGCGACAAGGAATCGGGCGTCTTCTACGACACGGACAAGATGCATGTGCTGAACCACAAGGGAAAGCACTTCCAGGTCCGCGGGCCGCTGAACGTGGCCTGCTCGCCGCAGGGACGGCCCGTGCTGGTACAGGCCGGCGCCTCGGGCACCGGCCGAGACGTTGCCGCGCGCCTGGCGGAGATCGTCTTCACTGCCGCCACGACCTTCGAGCAGGCCAAGGAGTTCTACACCGACGTGATGGCGCGCCTGCCGCGCTTCGGCCGCACGCAGGCCGAGGTCAAGGTGATGCCGGGCTTCTATCCGGTGGTCGCCGCCACGCAGTCCGAGGCGCAGGAGAAATACGATTACCTCCAGTCGCTGATCCAGAAGCCGGTCGGCATCTCGATCCTCGAGCACACGATCGGCGTGCATCATCTCGACAAGTTGCCGCTCGACGGACCGGTGCCGGAGATGCCGGACACCAACGGTCCGCTCAGCCGCCAGCGCCTGCTGCTCGAGCAGGCCAAGCGCGACAAGCTCACCTTCTGGGAACTCTGCCTCGCCAACGCCGGTCCGCGCGGCCACGCGCTCTCGATCGGCACGCCGACCCAGGTGGCCGACGAGATGGAGCACTGGTTCAAGGACGGCGCCTGCGACGGCTTCAACGTGATGCCGGCCTATCAGCCGGGCTCGCTCCTGGATTTCGTCGACATGGTGATCCCCGAGCTGCAGCGGCGCGGCCTGTTCCGCACCGAGTACGAAGGCACGACGCTACGCGAGAACCTCGGGCTGCCCAGGCCGGTCAACCGTCATCATCTCGATCGGATGTCGGGCGCCGCGCAGTAATTCACGGCGCGGCTTGCGGAAACGATTACCCGCCGATTAGTTGTTCATTTCGCGAGAGGCACCCTTGGCACGGGTGTTGCTGCGAACGGCGCACCTGCCACGAAAGGTGCGTCCATGGAAATCGGTGTGTTCATTCCGATCGGCAACAACGGTTGGCTGATCTCGCAGACATCGCCGCAGTACACACCGAGCTTCGATCTCAACAAGGAGATCGTGCTCAGCGCCGAGAAGTACGGCTTCGACTTCGCGCTCTCGATGATCAAGCTGCGCGGCTTCGGCGGCCCCTCGCGCTACTGGGACGACAATCTCGAATCCTTCACGCTGATGGCGGGCCTCGCTTCCATCACCACGCGCATCGAGCTGATGGCCACGGTGGCCGTGCTCACGCTGCCGCCCGCATTGTGCGCGCGCATGGCGATGACGATCGATTCGATCAGCCATGGCCGCTTCGGCGTCAACCTCGTCACCGGCTGGCAGAAGGCCGAATACGACCAGATGGGCCTGTGGCCGGGCGACGATCACTACAAGCATCGCTACGAGCTGCTCACCGAGTATGCGACCGTGATGCAGGAGCTGTGGGCCAAGGGCCAGTCGGACTTCAAGGGCAAGCACTACACGATGAACGACTGTCGCCTCGGCCCCCTGCCGTCGCGCCAGATCCCGCTGGTCTGCGCCGGCACCAGCGACGCCGGCATCGACTTCGCCTCCCGGTTCTGCGCCTACAATTTCTGCAGCGGCGGCGGCAAGATCAACGAGCCCAAGGATGCCGCCGATGCGGTGACGCGCCTCGTGGCGGCGTCGAAGGCCGCCGGCTCGACGACCAAGGCACTGGCGCTCACCATGATCATCGCCGACGAAACCGACGAGGCCGCGATGGCCAAGTGGGAGCATTATGTCGCCGGTACCGATCACGAGGCGGTCGCCTGGAGCCGCGCCCAGGCCGGTGCCGATCCCTATGCCGCCGCCAATTCGACCGCCGGACGCCTGCGCAGCCGGGACGGCACGCCGTTCGGCGGCTCGCGCCTGATCGGCTCCTACGCCACGATCGCGCGCCTGCTCGACGAGATGTCGGAGATCGAGGGGCTGGCGGGCGTCATGCTGACCTTCGACGACTTCGTGAAGGGCGTCGAGAACTTCGGCCAGCGCATCCAGCCCCTGATGAAGAGCCGGCGAGGCATCCTCGCAAAGGCCGCCGCCTAGATGGACGCGCTGGCGCCCCGCACGGCCGGCGTCGCCCCTTCACTGCCCGTGGCGAAGCCGCAGCTCGACCTCGAGCTGCGCGACATCCGCAAGAAATACGGCGACTTCACCGCGGTCGACGGCGTCTCGCTCAAGGTGCCGAAAGGTCAGTTCGTGTGCTTGCTGGGCCCATCGGGCTGCGGCAAGACCACGACCCTGCGCTGCATCGCGGGCCTGGAAGATCCCGACGACGGCGGCGTGCTGATCGGCGGCAAGGAAGTCACGCGCGACCCGCCGTGGCAGCGCGACATCGCCATGATGTTCCAGGACTTCGCGCTGTTCCCGCACATGACGGTGGCGAAGAACGTGGCCTTCGGCCTCGAGATGCTGAAGCAGCCCAAGGCGCGCATCGCCGAGCGCGTGGCCCAGGTGCTGGCGTCGTTCGAGATCTCCGCGCTCGCCGACCGCAAGCCCGGCAGCCTGTCGGGCGGCCAGCGCCAGAGGGTGGCGCTCGCGCGCGCCATGATCACCGAGCCGCGCCTGCTGCTGCTCGACGAGCCGATCGGCGCGCTCGATTATTCGTTGCGCGAGACGGTGATGCTCGAACTGAAGCTGCTGCAGCAGCGCACCGGCATCTCCTTCATCTGGGTGACGCACGACCAGAACGAGGCCTTCTCGCTGGGCGATCTCGTCGTGGTGATGAACCACGCGCGCATCGAGCAGCAGGGCACGCCCGAGGATATCCTGCAGCGGCCGGCGACCGCCTTCGTGGCGAGCTTTATCCAGGGCAACAACGTCTTTCGCGGCACGGTGCTGGAGCGCGCCGGCGGCAATGTGCGGATCGAGACCGCGGCTGGCGTCTTCATCGTGCCGTGCCTCGGCGCGTCGCCGGAAATTGGCGCTACGGCCACTTTCTCCGTCCGTGCGGAGAACATCAGCGACACGGTGTCGGAGCGTCATCCCAACCGGCTGACGGCGCATTGCACGGCCGTCGAGTATTTCGGCGCCGTGCGGCGGCACATTTTCGAGCGCGCCGACGGCGAAGTGCTGAAGGTCGATCATTTCGGCGCCCAGGCAGCGCGCATTGCGCCCGGCCAATCGGTCCTGCTGGGCTGGCAGGTCGAGGACACGGTTCTGCACCAGGGCATCCCGGGATGAGCACGATCCGGGTCCGGTCCGCCGCGAGCTACTGGCTGGCCGTCCCGGCGGCGGTCTGGATGCTGGGCGTGGTCGTGGTGCCGATCGCGCTGCTGGCCTGGGTGTCGCTGTGGGGCGGCCGCACCTTCTCGCCGGCAAGCCCGCTCACCGTCGACAACTACACCAAGTTCTTTGCCAACAAGACCTATCTCCAGCTCGCGCTGTCGACGGTCGGGCACACGGCCCTGTTGATGGTCATCACCGGCGTGCTGGGCTACTGCATCGCCTACTTCCTCACGATGAAGGTGAAGAGCCCGGCGTGGCGGCTCATCCTGTTCCTGGCCTTCATCGTGCCGTTCTGGACCTCGACGCTGATCCGCGGCATCGCCTGGGTGCCGTTCCTGGGCGTGAACGGCGTGCTCAACCAGGCGCTGATGTTCACCGGCGCCACGCGCACCCCGATCGAGGCCTTCCTCTACTCGGTCTTCGGCATCTCGATGGCGCAGGTGTCGCTCTACACGATGATGGCGGCCGGTCCCGTCATCTACATGCTGAACGCCGTGGCGCCGCAGTTGCGCGAGGCCGCGATGACATTGAAGGCGCCGCCGCTGGTCGTGTTCTGGCGCATCGTCTTTCCGCTCACCCTGCCGGGCGTCGTGATCGGCCAGGTGCTGGTATTCCTGAACGTGATGGCCGACTTCGCCACCGTGGCGACGGTGGGCGGCAACAAGCACGCGATGCTCTCCAATCTCGTCTTGCTGTTCTACGAAGGCTCGCAGCATCGCGCGGCCTCCGTTGTCGCCGTGCTGCTGATGATCTGCATGCTGATCGGCGTGGTCGCCGCCATGAAGGTCGTCGACATCCGCCGACTCGGTGCCGATCGATGAAGTTTGCCCTCCTTGGCGACTGGAAATTCCGCTCGGCTCTCACCGGCTGGGGACTGGGCACGCTCACCGTGGTCTTCCTCGTCTATCAGTGGATGCCGATCCTGACGCTGGGCCTGCTGTCCTTCGCCGGGCCGACGGGCGGCACGACCTTTCCGATGAACGGCGTCTCGCTGCATTGGTACGAGGAGCTGTGGAAGGCGACCGTCATGAACGACTTCAAGCCGCCGCTGGTGCGCTCGTCGTTGCTGGCCGCGGCCTGCGCGATCACCACGGTCGTGCTGTCGGTGATGTCGGCGCAGGCGATGCGCGGCAAGTTCCGCGGCAACGACTGGTTCTTCTACCTGATGCTGCTCGGCATCATGGCGCCCGGCATCCTGGTGGGCTTCGGCTTCGCGATCCTGATGCGCCTGCTCGACGTCGAGCTGGCCTGGAACACCACGACTTTCCTGGTGCAGGTCTCGTGGACCCTGCCGTTCGGCTTCCTGACCATGCTGGCCGTCTTCAACCGCTTCGATTCGCGCGTGGAGGAAGCCGCACTCACCCTGGGCGCCTCGCGGCTCACGACGTTCCGCCGCATCACGCTGCCGCTCATCATGCCGGGTGTGATCGGCGCGGGCCTGTTCGGCTTCTCGCTCAGCTACGACGAATATCCGCGCAGCATGTTCACGACCGGCCCGGACCAGACCCTGCCGCTCGCCGTGATGGCCCAGCTCGACCGCCAGCTCACGCCCGAGATCTACGCCATCGGCACGACCACCACCGTGTTTTCCCTGATCGCCGTTCTTTTGTGCACGTCCGCTCTTTGGGCCATGCGGCGATCGACTGCGCCCCGAAAAGCCTGAAGGAGACCAGACATGCTGATCAAACGCCGCTCCCTGCTTGCCGCCTCCGGCGCCGCCGCGATCGCGGCGCCGTCGATTCTTTCGCCCGCGTCGGCCGCGGGCAAGCCGATCTATCTCGCGGGCGCCAGCTACGATATGCGCGAGGCCATCCTGGGCGAATTCGCCAAGCGCACGGGCCTCGATCCGAAGCCCTTCGTCAACCCGTCCACGCAGGCCCGCGTCGATCGCATCCGCACGGCGCCGGTCGATTGCGTGCTGCTCGACGCGCCGTTCGCGGCCTACGCCAACAGCGAGAAGCTGCTGCTGCCGATCGAGACATCGAAGCTCAAGAACTGGGACAAGATGCACCCGCTCCTGAAGAACGGCCAGGCCGCGCCCGGCGCGCCGCTCGGCGTCGGCGCCAATCCCGGCAAGATGATGTACCTCGACGAGGCGCGCACGAAGATCTCCTTCATGCCGGGCTTCTTCCAGATGGACTCGATCGGCTACAACGCCGGCAAGATCCAGGCGGAGAACAATTCGCTGTCGTGGGGCGATCTGTTCAATCCCAAGTATCGCGGCAAGGTCGCGATGTACGGTATCGACTGGCTGGGCATGCTGAACGCCGCCATGGGCATGCAGGCGCTGGGCATCTTCAAGCCGGTCGACATGAGCAGCATGACCGAGAAGGAAGTCGACACCGTCATCCTCTTCCTCAAGGACAAGAAGAAGGAAGGCCACTTCCGCGCGATGTGGAAGGCCTATGGCGAGCTGGTCAACCTGATGGCCTCGGAAGAGGTCTGGATTGCCGATGCCTGGTGGCCGGTCGTCGTCGAGGTCGCGGCCAAGGGCATTCCCGTACACTACGCCGTCGCCAAGGAAGGCTATCGCGCCTGGTGCAACGGCTACGGCATCGCCGCCAACTCCAAGAACGTCGACCTCGCCTACGAGTGGCTGAACTTCTGGATGGACGGCTATCCCGGCGCGCAGCAGTCGAAGATCGGCTACTTCTCGACCTCCGCCGGCTACGACAAGTACCTCGAGCCGCAGCTCATCAAGGAAGTCTACGGCGGCGAAGGCCGCGACGGCGGCTCGCTCGAGGAGCGCGCCAAGCGCGTCTACGTCTGGAATACCCGGCCCAAGAATCTCGAGTACTATACGGAGAAGTGGAACGAGTTTTTGGCGGCCTAGGCGCGTTCAGACGCGCCTGTACCGTGCAGAAAAGGACTCGGTGAATGCACTCGCATTCGAAGCATACGATTCATCGCGATCATGGGCACTACGGCTGGGACAACGCGTTTCCGCCCAGGCTCACGATCGCGCCGGGGGAGACCGTCCACTTCGAGACCAAGGACCCGTCGTCGGGACAGCTGACGCCCGCGTCGACAACGGCCGACATCGCTACGCTCGACTTTTCGCTGATCAATCCGGTGACCGGCCCCGTCTTCATCGACGGTGCGCAGCCGGGCGACGCCCTCAAGGTCAAGGTCCTGTCGTTTGCGCCCTCGGGCTGGGGCTGGACCGGCAATATCCCGGGCTTCGGCCTGCTGGCCGACCAGTTCCCCGACGCCAAGCTTCACATCTGGAAGTACGACACCAACTTGCTGACGCCGGCCATGTACGGGCCGGGTGGGCGGGTGCCGCTGCGGCCGTTCGCGGGAACGATGGGCGTCGCGCCGGCGGAGGCGGGCCTGCACAGCATCGTCCCGCCACGCAATGTCGGCGGCAACATGGACATTCGCGATCTCTGCGCCGGATCCGAACTCTATCTGCCGGTCGAGGTCGCGGGCGCATTGTTCTCCGTCGGCGACACGCATGCGGCGCAAGGCGACGGCGAGGTCTGCGGCTCGGCGATCGAAAGCCCGATGGACGTCATGCTGCAGTTCGAGCTGGTGAAGGGCGCGAACCTCAAGATGCCGCGCTATGTCACGCCCGGCCCGGTGACCGACCATTTTGACAAGAAGGGTTACGAAGTCACGACCGGCATCGGACCGGACCTGATGACCGGTGCGCGCATGGCCGTCGCGGAGATGGTCGAGCTGCTGTGCAAGCGCTTCGGCTATTCGGCGATCGACGCCTACATGCTCTGCAGCGTCTGCGCCGACCTGCGCATCAGTTCGATCGTCGACCGGCCGAACTGGGTGGTGTCGTTCTATTTTCCGCGCGTC
>CAIWTJ010000257.1 GCA_903915535.1 Enhydrobacter aerosaccus | reverse complement strand
GAAGTACGTCACGAGCGCCGCGACGCCCAGCAGCATCATGAAGGCGTACTGATAGAGGAAGCCGCTCTGGAAGCGGCTGAGCACGCCCGCCACGTTCAGCGAACGGGCCGCGATATTGTCCGGGCCGAGCCCGTCGATGATCGCGCCGTCGCCCTTCTTCCAGAACAGCCGGCCGATCACCAGCGACGGCTGAACGAACATCGCGTCGTAAAGCTCGTCGAAGTACCACTTGTTGTAGAAGAACGTGTGCAGAGGCTTGAACATCGCCACCGTCTTGGCCGGCAGGTCGGGCCTGGCGACGTAGTAGACGTAGCTCAACGCAATCCCGCCGATGCCGCAGGCGAGCGGCAGGAGGCCCGCCCAGTGCGGCACCTCGTGCATGGCGTGCAGGATGTGCTCGGTCGCATGGATCGCGATCGCGTGGCCCCAGAAATGCTCCCAGCCCTCGCCCACGAACCACGGGTACGCGACGAAGCCCGCCAGCACCGCGCCGGCCGCCAGGACGTACAGCGGAATCAGCATGACCATCGGCGACTCGTGGGCGTGATCCCAGGTGTGATGATCGCCGCGATACTTGCCGTAGAAGGTCATGAACATCAGGCGCGCCGAGTAGAAGGCCGTCATGAAGGCACCGGCGATGCCGAGCCAGTAGGCGATCTGGCCGACCGTGCTGTGCGCACCGTAGGCGGCCTCGAGGATCGCGTCCTTGGAATGGAAGCCCGCGAAGCCCATGCCGTGGCCGAAGATGAACGGGACACCGATGCCCGCAAGCGCGAGCGTGCCGATCCACATGAGGATGAAGGTCTGCGGCGCCTTCTCCTTCACGCCGCCCATCTTGCGCATGTCCTGCTCGTGATGGAGGCAATGAATGACCGAACCCGAGCCCAGGAACAGCAGCGCCTTGAAGAAGGCGTGCGTCATGAGATGGAACATGGCGGCCGAATAGGCGCCGACGCCCGCAGCAAAGAACATGTAGCCGAGCTGGCTGCAGGTCGAATAGGCGACCACCCGCTTGATGTCGTACTGGGTGAGACCGATGGTGGCCGCGAAGAACGCCGTGGCGGCGCCGACCAGCGTCACGACCGCCGAAGCCGTCGGCGCCATCTCGAACAGCGGGGACAAGCGGCAGACCATGAAGACGCCCGCCGTCACCATCGTGGCGGCATGGATCAAGGCAGAAACCGGGGTCGGACCTTCCATCGCGTCCGGCAGCCAGGTGTGCAGGCCGAGCTGGGCCGACTTGCCCATGGCGCCGACGAACAACAACAGGCAGGCGCACTCGAGCGCCGGTACTTCCTTGCCGAGGAACACGAAGTGCATCCCGGCCATTTCATGCGCCTTGGCGAAGATCGCGTCGAAGGAGATCGAGCCGGTCAGCATCCAGACCGCGAAGATGCCGAGCGCGAAGCCGAAGTCGCCCACGCGGTTCACGATGAAGGCCTTCATCGCCGCGTCGTTTGCTGACGGCTTGTCGTACCAGAACCCGATCAGCAGGTAGGACGCGAGACCCACGCCTTCCCATCCGAAGAACAGCTGCACCAGGTTGTCCGCCGTCACCAGCATCAGCATGAAAAAGGTGAACAGGCTGAGATAGGCCATGAAGCGCGGGATCGAGGTGTCTTCGGCCATGTAGCCGACCGAATAAACATGCACCATCGAGGACACGCCCGTGACCACGATCAGCATCACGGCAGTCAGCGTATCGACGCGCAGCGACCAGGCGACGTCGACCGTTCCCGAGGTGAACCAGGAGAACAGGCGGACGACGATCATCTTGCTGTCTTCGTGACCGAAGCCAATGTGAATGAAGACGAAGACCGAAAGCGCCGCGGCAATCAGGAGCGCGGCGCAGGTGACGATCTGCGCAGGCCTGTCGCCGATCAGGCGGCAAAACAGGCCCGCGATCGCGGCGGCAACCAGCGGCAGGAAGACGATGAGCTTGATGGCGAGATCCATGGTGCGTACGCCCTAGCCCTTCATCGCGCTGATGTCTTCGACTTCGATGGTGCCGCGGTTGCGGAAGTACACCACCAGGATGGCAAGCCCGATCGCCGCCTCCGCCGCGGCCACCGTCAGCACCAGCATGGCGAAGATCTGCCCCACCACGTTGCCCTGGAAGACCGAGAAGGCCACGAGGTTGATGTTGACCGCGAGCAGCATCAGCTCGACGCACATCAGGATGACGATGACGTTCTTGCGGTTAACGAAGATGCCGAACACGCCGAACGTGAACAGGACCGCAGAGACGAAGAGGTAGTGGCCGAGACCGATGGTCCACATCACACGCCTCCCCGGGTCGTGACCTTGACCACCGAGATGGCGTCGGCCTTCGAGCGATAGAGCTGCTCGCCCACCTTCTGACGGCGCACGCCGGGACGGCTGCGCAGCGTCAGCACGATAGCGCCGATCATGGCGACCAGCAGCACCGCGCCCGCCACCTGGAACAGGTAGAAGTACTGGGTGTAGAGCACCTGGCCGATGGCGCGGGTATTCTCGACCGCGGCAACCTTGGCGCCGTGCTGGCCCAGCGTCATCACGGTCCCCGGCGTCGAGCCGAATACACCGAGACCGAACATGATCTCCAGCGCCAGCACGATGGCGACGAGAGCGCCGACCGGCAGGTATTCGAGGAAGCCTTCCTTCAACTTCGTGATGTTGATGTCGAGCATCATCACCACGAACAGGAAGAGCACGGCCACCGCGCCGACATAGACGATGACCAGGATCATCGCGACGAACTCCGCACCGATCAGCACGAAGAGGCCGGCCGCGTTGAAGAACGCCAGGATCAGGAACAGAACCGAGTAGACGGGATTGCGCGACACGACGACCATCGCACCGGAGGCCATCGTCACGGCGGCAAACACGTAGAAGGCCAGAGCCTGCAAGATCATTGTCGTGTCCCCTGCCCCGGCCTAGCGATATGCCGCGTCGGCATGGAGGTTGGCGGCAATCTCGCCTTCCCAGCGGTCGCCGTTCGCGAGCAGCTTGTCCTTGTTGTACATCAGCTCTTCGCGCGTCTCGGTCGAGAACTCGAAGTTCGGACCTTCGACGATCGCGTCGACCGGGCAGGCTTCCTGGCAGAAGCCGCAATAGATGCACTTGGTCATGTCGATGTCGTAGCGCGTGGTGCGGCGGCTGCCGTCGTCACGCGGCTCGGCCTCGATGGTGATCGCCTGCGCCGGGCAGATCGCCTCGCAGAGCTTGCACGCGATGCAGCGCTCCTCACCGTTCGGGTAACGGCGCAGCGCATGCTCGCCGCGGAAGCGCGGGCCGAGCGGTCCTTTTTCGTAGGGATAGTTCACCGTCACCTTGGGCTTGAACATGTACTTCAAGGTGAGCAGGAAGCCCGACACGATCTCCGTGAGGAGGAACGAGCGGGCGACGCGGTCGAGAGAGGCCATGATGCGTTCTCCCTAGGACTTCGGAACCCAGCCGCCGAACTGCAGTACGGCGGCGGTGAGGACGACATAGGCCAGCGAGACGGGCAGGAAGACCTTCCAACCCAGGCGCATCAGCTGGTCATAGCGGTAGCGAGGCAAGGTGCCTTTGGTCCACGAGAACACAAACAGCAGGAACGCGATCTTGGAGGCGAACCAGAACACGCCCCAGGCGGCATTCGACGGGAGGAACGGCAGCGGCGCCATCCAGCCGCCGAGGAACAGCACGGCGCCGAGCGCCGACAGCAGGATCATGTTGGCGTATTCGCCGAGGAAGAAGAGCGCGAAGGGCATCGACGAGTATTCCGTCTGAAAGCCCTGCACGAGTTCGGCTTCCGACATGGGCAGATCGAACGGGGTGCGGTTGGTCTCGGCCAGCGACGACACGAAATAGATCACGAACATCGGCAGCAGCGGCAGGCAGTACCAGTGCCAGAAGCCGCCCGACTGGGCGAGCACGACCTTACTGAGGTTGAGCGAGCCGGCGCAGAGGAGCACGGTGATCAGCACGAAGCCGATCGAGACCTCGTACGACACCATCTGCGCGGCCGAGCGCAGCGCGCCCAGAAACGCGTACTTCGAGTTCGATGCCCAGCCCGCGATGATGACGCCGTAGACGCCGAGCGAAGAGATGGCGAAGAGATAGAGGATGCCGACGTTGATGTTGGCGATCACCACGCCGTCGCCGAACGGCACGACCGCCCACGCGATGAGCGCCGTCAGGAAAGTGATCATCGGCGCGATGATGAACAGGACGCTGTTGGCGCTCGAGGGGACGATCGTCTCCTTGAGCATCAGCTTCAGGCCGTCGGCGAAAGGCTGCAGCAGGCCAAACGGGCCCACGACATTGGGACCGCGGCGAAGCTGGATCGACGCCCAGACCTTGCGGTCGACGTAGGTCATGTAGGCCACGGCCACGAGCAGCGGCACCGTCACGGCCAGGCACTCGGCCAGGATGACGAGCGCGCGGCCCAGCCAATTGTTCGTGAAGAAGTCGATCAGCACCGGAAGCATGCCCTACTCCGCTGCCATGAGCTGTGTGCGCGACGCCATGCAGTCGGCCATCGTCTTGGACGCCCGGCTGATCGGGTCCGTCATGTAGAAGTTCGCGACCGGCGAAACGAAAGGCGCGTCAGCCGTCGTGCCCGCCTTGCCGAAATCGCCCCAGGCGCCCGGCGACTGCTGGTCGAGGGCTGCGAAGCTCTTGTTGACTGCGATCAGGCGCGCACGCACCTGGTCGATCGTGTCGTACGGCAGCGGCTTGCCCAGTCGCTCGGAGAGCGCGCGCAGGATCGCCCAGTCCTCGCGGGCATCGCCCGGCGGATACGAGGCGCGCTGTCCCAACTGCACGCGGCCTTCGGTGTTCGCATACGTACCGGGCTTCTCGGTATAGGCCGCGCCCGGCAGGATCACGTCCGCGCGGTTGGCGCCGGCGTCGCCGTGATGGCCCTGGTAGATCACGAAGGCTTTGCCGAGCTTCGACATGTCGATCTCGTCGGCGGCCAGAAGATAGACGACTTCGATTTCCTTGGACGCAGCACCTGCCAGGATCCCGGCCACGTCCTTGCCGCCCGCGCCAGGCACCAGCCCGAGATCGAGTGCGCCGACGCGTGCAGCGGCGGTATGAAGGACGGCAAAGCCGTTCCAGTCGTCGCGCACGGTGGCGAGGCTGCGCGCCATGGTGAGCACAGCGGCACCGTCCTCGCGGGAGAGCGCGCCCATGCCGACGATGACCAGCGGGTTCTTCGCGGCCTTGAACTTTTCCGCGAAGCTGCCCTTGCCCGCAGCGATATCCGCCAGCGAGGCAGGACCGGCGCCGAGGCGCTCGACCGGATAAGTGAGATCGACGGCGGGGCCGACGCTTCCGATAAGGCAACGGCCCGACAGGTAGCGCTTGCGGATGCGCGCGTTCAGCACCGGCGATTCCCAACGCGGGTTGGTGCCGACCAGCAGGATCGCGTCCGCCTGGTCGATGCCCTTTACGCCGGGATTGAAAATGTAGCTGCCGCGCACGCCGGCCTCGAGCTTGGCGCCGTCCTGGCGGCAATCGATGTTGGTCGAGCCGAGGCCTGCCATCAGGTCCTTGAGAGCGACCATCGACTCGGCATCGCACTGGTCGCCCACGATGGCGGCAACCTTGGAGCCGTCGAGCGGCTTCAGCCTGGCCGCGATCGCGGCGAAGGCATCGTCCCAAGTGGCAGGAACGAGCTTGCCCTTCACGCGCACGTACGGGCGGTCGAGACGCTGGTGACGCAGGCCGTCGATCGCGTGGCGCGTCTTGTCGGAGATCCACTCCTCGTTCACGTCGTCGTTCAGGCGCGGCAGCACGCGCATCACCTGTCCGCCGCGCGTGTCGATGCGGATGTTGGCGCCGAGAGCATCGAACACGTCGACCGACTCGGTCTTGCGCATCTCCCACGAGCGCGCCTCGAAGGCGTAGGGCTTCGCGGTTAGCGCACCAACCGGGCAGAGATCGACCAGGTTACCGGCGAGCTCGGTCTGCAGCGCGCTCTCGACATACGTCGTGACTTCCATGCTCTCGCCGCGGCCCGTGGCGCCCAGCTGCTCGGTGCCCGCGACCTCAGTCGCAAAGCGGATGCAGCGCGTGCAATGGATGCATCGGTTCATCGACGTCTTGACCAGCGGGCCCAGTTCCTTGTCCGGCACCGCGCGCTTGTTCTCGTGATAGCGGCTGCGGTCGTAACCATAGGCCATCGCCTGGTCCTGCAGGTCGCACTCGCCGCCCTGGTCGCAGATCGGGCAGTCGAGCGGATGGTTGATCAGCAGGAATTCCATGACGCCGTTGCGCGCCTTGGTGACCATCGGCGTGTTGGTGAAGATCTCCTGCTTGTCCGCCACCGGCAGCGCGCAGCTGGCCTGCGGCTTGGGCGGACCGGGCTTCACCTCGACCAGGCACATGCGGCAGTTGCCGGCGATCGACAGGCGCTCGTGGTAGCAGAAGCGCGGCACTTCGATGCCAGCCATCTCGCAGGCCTGCAGGATGGTGATGCCGGCCGGCACCTCCATCTCCTTACCGTCGATCTTGATCGTGGGCATCCTACGCTGCTCCCCGCCCTATTCCGCTGCCAGCTTTTCGGTGCGCGCGCGGATGCGGCGCTCCATCTCGGGCCGAAAGTGCCGAATCAGTCCCTGGACCGGCCACGCCGCGCCGTCGGCCAACGCGCAAATCGTGTGACCCTCGATCTGCTTGGTGACGTCGTACAGCGAATCGATCTCCTCGATGCGTGCGTCACCCGTGACCATGCGCTCCATCACGCGCCAGACCCAGCCCAGGCCCTCGCGGCAGGGCGTGCACTGGCCGCAGCTCTCGTGCTTGTAGAAGTAGGCCAGACGGGCGATCGCCTTCACGATGTCTGTCGACTTGTCCATGACGATGACCGCCGCCGTGCCGAGACCGGTCTGGTGCTCTTTCAGCGCGTCGAAATCCATCAGGACCGTGTCGCAGATCGACTTGGGCAGCATGGGCGTCGAAGAGCCGCCGGGAATGACGGCCAGCAGGTTGTCCCAGCCGCCGCGCACGCCGCCGGCATGCTTCTCGATCAGCTCCTTGAGCGGAATGCTCATCGCCTCTTCGACGTTGCACGGCTTGTTCACGTGCCCGGAGATGCAGAAGAGCTTGGTGCCGGTGTTGTTGGGGCGACCGAAGCCCGCGAACCACGCAGCACCGCGGCGCAGGATCGTCGGCGCCACGGCGATCGACTCGACGTTGTTCACCGTCGACGGGCAGCCATAGAGGCCGGCGCCCGCCGGGAACGGCGGCTTCAGGCGCGGCATGCCCTTCTTGCCCTCGAGGCTCTCGAGCAGCGCGGTTTCCTCACCGCAGATATAGGCGCCGGCGCCGCGATGGACGTAGACCTCGAACTTCCAGCCCGAGCCGCAGGCATTGTCGCCGATCAGCCCGGCTTCGCGCGCTTCCTTGACGGCGGCGATCAGCGTCTGCGCTTCATTGTAGAATTCGCCGCGGACGTAGATGTAAGCCGCATGCGCCTTCATCGCGAAGCCAGCGAGTAGGCACCCTTCGACCAGCAGGTGCGGATCGTGGCGCAGGATGTCGCGATCCTTGCAGGTGCCGGGTTCGGACTCGTCGGCGTTGACGACGAGATAGTGCGGACGATCCTTCACTTCCTTCGGCATGAAGGACCACTTCATGCCCGTCGGGAAGCCCGCGCCGCCGCGGCCGCGCAGGCCCGACTTCTTCATCTCGTCGATGATCCAGTCGCCGCCCTTGTCGAGGATAGCCTTGGTATGGTCCCAGGCGCCGCGCTTGCGGGCTGCCTCGAGGCTCCAGCTCTCGAAACCGTAAAGGTTGGTGAAGATGCGGTCCTTGTCAGCGAGCATGGCTCACTCACCCTTCAAAGTGGTCGGTCCGCCCTCGGGAGCGGACGTCTGGCGATTGACCTGAGGGCCGGGCTTCGGCGTCTCGCCGCGCTTGAACGCGTCGAGTACCTTCTTCATCGAGGCCTCGTCGAGGTCCTCGTAAAAATCATCGTTGATCTGCACGACCGGCGCGTTCACGCAGCCACCCAGGCATTCGACTTCCTGCACGCTGAACGTTTCGCCGTCGGCCGCATGCTGGCAGGCCTTCATGACGGCATCCGAACCGCGCAGCCAGCACGGCGTCGTGGTGCAGACCTGGAGCAGGTACTTACCCTTCGGCTTGAGCTGGAACATCGTATAGAAAGTCGCGATCTCGTAGACGCGGATCGGCGCCATATCGAGGATGCGCGCGACTTCGTTCATCGCCACGCGCGGCAGCCAGCCCTGCTGACGCTGCGCGAGGTCGAGCACGCTGATCACGGCGCTGGCCTGGCGGCCCGGCGGATAGTTCGCGATGAAGCCCTTCACCTTCTCCATGTTCTCCGGAGTGAAGGCAAAGGAAGCGACCTGCGGCACATCCTTGGGATCGGCGGTGATCATCGCCATCTCATCGTCTCCTAGCGGTCGATCTCGCCGAACACGATGTCGAGCGAACCGATGTTGGCGGACATATCCGCCAGCTGGTGGCCCTTGGTCATCATGTCGAGCGCCTGCAGATGCGGGAAGCCCGGTGCCCGGATCTTGCAGCGATAAGGCTTGTTGGTGCCGTCCGACACCAGATAGACGCCGAACTCGCCCTTCGGCGCCTCGACGGCGGTGTAGGTCTCGCCCGCGGGCACCTTGTAGCCCTCGGTGTAGAGCTTGAAGTGATGGATCAGCGCTTCCATCGAATCCTTCATCTCGCCACGGCGGGGCGGCGAGATCTTGCGGTCGTCGACGCGCACCGGGCCGCCCACCGTGCGCAATGCCTTGACGCACTGCTCCATGATGCGGGCGCTCTGGTACATCTCCTCGATGCGGACGAGGTAGCGCGCGAAGCAGTCGCCCGTCTTTCCGACAGGAATGTCGAAATCCATGCGCTCGTAGACGTCGTAGGGCTGCGACTTGCGCAGATCCCACGGCACGCCCGACGCGCGGATCATCGGGCCGGAGAAGCCCCACGCGATCGCGTCCTCGGCATTGACCGCGCCGATGTCGACGGTGCGCATGCGGAAAATGCGGTTCTCGTTCAGCAGCTTCTCGATGTCCTTGAGGAACGGATAGAACTGCTTGATCCAGGCATCCATGGAATCGAGCATGCCGGCCGGCAAGTCCTGGTGGACGCCGCCCGGACGGAAGTACGCCGCGTGCATGCGCGAGCCCGACACGCCTTCGTAGTATTCCATCAGAAGCTCGCGCTGCTCGAAGCCCCACAGCGGCGGCGTCAGTGCGCCCACGTCCATCGCGAACGTGGTCACGTTCAGCAGATGATTGAGGATGCGCGTGATCTCGGAGAACAGCACGCGGATATACTGGCCGCGCTCGGGCGCGGTGATGCCGAGCAGCTTCTCGACGGCGAGCGCGTAGGCGTGCTCCTGGTTCATCGGCGAGACGTAGTCGAGCCGGTCGAAGTACGGCACCGCCTGCAGGTAGCTCTTGTACTCGATCAACTTCTCGGTGCCGCGATGCAGCAGCCCGATGTGCGGATCGCAGCGCTCGACGATCTCGCCGTCCATCTCGACGACCAGGCGCAGCACGCCGTGGGCCGCGGGGTGCTGCGGCCCGAAGTTCATCGTCAGTGTCTTGATCTCGACGTCGGACATGTCAGCTCTTGGTCGCTTTTTCGCCGGTTGCTTTTTCATCACCGGGAAGCTCGTGCGGGATGCCGCCTTCCCAGGGGCTGAGGAAGTCGAAGCGGCGGAACTCCTGCTGCAGCTTCACGGGCTCGTAGACCACGCGCTTCTGCACATCGTCCCAGCGCAGCTCGACGAAGCCGGTCAGCGGGAAATCCTTGCGCATCGGATGCCCCTCGAACCCGTAGTCGGTGAGGATGCGGCGCAGGTCCGGGTGATCGGAGAACCAGATGCCGTAGAGATCGTAGGCCTCGCGCTCGAACCAGCCGGCGGAGGGATAGACAACGTCGGCCGACGGCACCGGCGTCGTCTCGTCGGTCTGAACCTTCACGCGGACGCGGATGTTGTTCTTCAGGCTGAGCAGATTGTAGACGACATCGAAACGCTTGGAGCGCTCGGGCCAATCGACGCCGCAGATGTCAATGAGCTGCTTGAACAGGCACTTGGGATCGTCGCGCAGGAACGTGAGCAGCGCGATCACCTTGTCGGAGGTCGTCTCCAGCATCAGCTCGCCGAGACGAACCGACATGCCGGTCGTGGCGCCGCTTGCGTCGACGATGTGCTTGCCGAGTTCGTCCATCACCGCACCAGCGTTCCGGTGCGGCGAACCTTCTTCTGCAGCTGCAGCACGCCGTAGAGCAGCGCTTCGGCCGTCGGCGGGCAGCCGGGCACATAAACGTCGACCGGCACGATGCGATCGCAGCCGCGCACGACGGAGTAGCTGTAATGATAGTAACCGCCGCCGTTGGCGCACGACCCCATCGAGATCACGTAGCGCGGCTCGGCCATCTGGTCGTAGACCTTGCGCAGCGCGGGAGCCATCTTGTTGGTGAGCGTGCCGGCCACGATCATCACGTCGGCCGACCGCGGGCTCGGCATCGGCGCGAAGCCGAAGCGATCGAGATCGTAGCGGCTCATCCAGCAGTGGATCATCTCGACGCCGCAGCAGGCGAGACCGAACGTCAGGCCCCACATCGAACCGGTGCGCGCCCAGGTGATCAGCTTGTCGAGCTGGGCGACAACGAATCCCTTGTCCGCCAGCTCATCGTTCAGCGCACGCGACAGTGCCGCCTCGGCAGCGGCACTCGGCTTGGGTTGGATCACTCCCATTCCAGGGCTCCCTTGCGCCACTCGTAGATGAACCCGACCGTGAGCACGCCCAGGAAGAGCATCATCGACCAGAAGCCGAACAGGCCGATGTCGCCCAGCGCAACCGCCCAGGGAAACAGGAACGCCACTTCGAGGTCAAAGATGATGAAGAGAATTGCCACGAGATAGAAACGAACGTCGAACTGCCCGCGGGCATCGTCGAACGGCGCAAAGCCGCACTCGAAGGGCGACAGTTTCTCGGAATTGGGATGCTGCTTGGCGATCAGATAGGAGCCGCCCAGCATGGCCAGCACCAGGCCCATGGCAAGGCCGAGAAAGATCACGATCGGAAGATATTCCAGTAGAAGCGCTTCCATCGTCACCCCTTCCCCGCACCGGGTTGCCAGTGTTGGGGCTGGCGCGAGCGACGGGACTCGAACCCGCGACCTCCGGCGTGACAGGCCGGCATTCTAACCAACTGAACTACGCCCGCATTAGCCCCAAACAGCGCGCGGAGAGATAAAGGACGCTCCATGGGGTGTCAAGCTTACCGCGTATGCGAACGGTTCGTAAGTGCCCGGAATATCGACACTTTCCCGCGACGTGCGAAATGAGATGGTGGGCGATGACGGGATCGAACCGCCGACCAGTCCCGTGTAAAGGGAATGCTCTACCGCTGAGCTAATCGCCCGGCGCGCGTCGTAGCACGCAGAACATAAGCGACGCTAGTTGATCGCGTCCTTCAGGGCCTTGCTCGCCTTGAAGCGCGGCACGTTGGCGGCGGGGATCTTGATCTTCTCGCCGGTTTGCGGATTGCGGCCCTCGCCCGCCTTGCGGCGCGACACCTGGAAGGTGCCGAAGCCGACCAGCAGCACCTTGTCCTTCTTCTTCAACGACTTGGTAATCACGGTCAGGATCGAATCGATCGCATTTGCCGCGTCGGATTTGGTGAGATTGGTCGAGGCGGCAACGGCGGCAATCAGATCGTTCTTGTTCACGGGCTAGTCCCCAACATGAATCCGGCAGCTTCAAGTGTAGGGGCGGCAGGAAAACGGCGTCAACGACGATCACCACATTTTGTGTCAGTACTGCCCTGCGTCCCGCTGCAGGTGGGGTGCAGACACGACAAAGCCCCGGATTTCTCCGGGGCTTTGCGCGGTAATTTCGAACGCTTTAGTGCGCTACGACGGCTTCGGGGCCATCCGGCTTCTTGACCACCGGCTCCAGGTCGTTCGTCCATTCGATCGGCACCAGCGGCTTCACCAGCGCCCGGGCGAGGACCTCATCGACGGTCGACACCGGGATGATCTCCAGGCCCTTCTTCACGTTGTCGGGAATCTCGGGCAGATCGCGCTCATTCTCCTTGGGAATGAGCACGGTCTTGAGACCTCCGCGCAACGCCGCGAGCAGCTTTTCCTTGAGGCCGCCGATCGGCATGACCCGGCCGCGCAGGCTGATCTCGCCGGTCATGGCGACATCCTTGCGGACGGCAATGCCGGTAAGCGCCGACACGATCGAGGTGACCATGCCGACACCGGCCGACGGACCATCCTTGGGCGTGGCACCTTCCGGCACGTGCACATGGATGTCGCGCTTTTCGAACACGGCTTGCTTGATGCCGAAGCCGGAGGCGCGGGAGCGCACGTAAGCGTTCGCCGCCGTGACCGACTCCTGCATCACATCGCCCAGCTTGCCGGTGACGGTGACCCGTCCACGGCCCGGGACCAGCACGGCCTCGATCTGCAGCAACTCGCCGCCGACCTCGGTCCACGCAAGACCCGTGGTGATGCCGACCAGATCCTCGAGCTCCGCCTCGCCGTAGCGGAAGCGACGGACGCCGGCGAACTTGTCGAGGTTCTTGGCGGTGATCTTCACCTTGCCCGTCCCCTTCATGAGGATTTCCTTGACCGCCTTGCGCGCCAGGTTGGCGATCTCGCGCTCCAGGTTACGAACGCCCGCCTCGCGCGTGTAGTAGCGCACGAGATCGCGGACGGCATCGTCATGGATGTCGAGCTCGCCTTCCT
>CAIWTJ010000256.1 GCA_903915535.1 Enhydrobacter aerosaccus | reverse complement strand
TCGTGCTCACCGCCGTCGGGTACAACCTCAGGCTAATCCTGCGCTGGTTCAGGGCTTTTTTATGCCTACTCGCCGCTGCCCTCGGCTTCGCCCTGCCGATGAACGGCTGCGCTTAATCCGCGTTCTTCACGGCCGACTATTTATTATGGGTTCACCCCTACGAAATCAGATCTCGGGGCGGGGCTTGTGATCGGGATGCTCGTATACACTCTCGGTCAGGCATTCCTTATGGCTTTTCTGGCGACCAAGTTAGTTCGGCAGCCCGATAAGTTCGCATTCGGTATCAGTCGATTACCTGTCTCGCTGATCGTATTTTTGGTGGCGTTCTCGATTATCTATTTTCAACTCTCGCACCGGCTGCCCGACTCTTTCCATCCCAGTCCCCTGACGCCGGTGATGGCGATCTACTTCACCATCGTGACGTTTGCCACGGTGGGATATGGGGACATCTATCCGAATCATGATCTGACTCGCGCCGTGGCTGCGGTGGAGATCATATTCGCCATGCTCTACACGGTGCTGGTATTCGGAGTGGTAGGCACTGCGATCATGTACGGGCCGACAAAGCGCCAGTAGGTCGCTGTCTATTTTATCCCGAAGCTACAGAGTCAGCAGCTCGACAGATACTCCGCAAAGGCTCGGATGAGCGCCGAGGACGCTCACTCCGCCGCCACCTTTGTCCGAAGCCGCGCCGTCTCCGCCTCGTCGACCGAGCCGTCGGCCTTCAGCGCCACGCCGTAGTGCTCACGCGCCGACTTGGCTGAAACGAGCCCGCGCTCGACATCGTCGGCCACCTTCTGCGCCGGGCGCTTGTGCGGGTCGCCGTAGCCGCCGCCGCCGGGCATCGAGACGCGCAGGCGCTCGCCGACCGGGATGCTCGACGAGGCCTTGGGCGGCAGCTGCTTGTTCGCATGCACCGCCTCGATCTTGCCGGTCGCGCCAGCCAGGCCGCCGAGGCGGCCGCGCGGCGGGAAGTAGACGCGGTCGTAGGACGAGGAGATGGTGAACGGCATCTCCTCCGCGGTCTCGATCTCGACCACCTGGCCCAGGCCGCCGCGGAACTCGCCGGCGCCGCCTGAATCCTGGCGGTACTCCTTGCTCCAGAACAGCACGGGCGCGATCGTCTCGGTGATCTCGACCGGCACGTTGCGCACGCCCGACGGGAACGCCGTTGCGGAGAGGCCATCGAGCTTGGGCCGCGCGCCGGTGCCGCCGGAGTGAAAGCCGGTCACCGAATAGGCCGTGGCCTTCATGAGCTTGGCGGCGTCGCCCTCGACGCGGCCGATGCCGCCCATCAGGCGGATGTTCCAGAGGCACGAGGTGCCCTCGGCCGGCACGCCGTCGGGGATCGCCTGCTGCAGGCAGCCGAACACGACGTCGGGCAGCATCTGGCCGATGATCGAGCGGCCCGCCACCGGCAGCGGATGCTTGGCGTTCAGGATGCAGCCTTCCGGCGCGGTGACGCGGATGGTGGCCAGCGACGCCCAGTTGTTGGGCACGTGCGGTGCCACGATGCACTTCACGCCGAAGCTGGTGTAGGCCTCGGTGTAGCAGAGCGGCACGTTGATGCCGAGCTGGACCACGCCCGCGGAGCCCGCGAAGTCGACGTCGATGCCGGTCGGCCCGATGGTGAGCTTGGCCTTCAGC
>CAIWTJ010000255.1 GCA_903915535.1 Enhydrobacter aerosaccus | reverse complement strand
GCTCTCCGGACTGCGTCCGGAGCGAACTAGCTCGATCATCTGACGCCGGAACTCAGGCGTGAAGGGTGGGTGCTTTCTGGCCATGATGGACTCCTGGAACACAAATGTTCGGGTGTCCACGAAACCGGGGGAACTTCAGCCAGCCATACCGGCTGCGCGGTCAGCGTAAGCGCGCCGTTTGATCTCAATAACGATCGCAGCAGCCTGATCGACAACAGTTGGAATCGCTGGCTCATCGAGCAGGCGGCTGCATTTACGATGGACCTCGTCAAGGACGATTGGCATCGCCGCTTCGGCGCCAATGCGTTCAGAGCGCTCAAGAAGAGCGGCCTGGCAACACCTAGTTGGTTTGCCGACATCATTGAAAAGCGCCTCTCGGAAGATAATTGCTGGCCCACCAAGTCGCGAAACGCTGCAGAAAGATATACCGAGCCGCATCAACAACCCCGATCGCCAAGCCGTTCTCGAATCCAGCCGCGCTGATCAGTACCTCGCGCCTTGTTCTTGAGCTCGGAAGCGTTCGTGCGAGCTTAGAGGATCTTGAGTGAAGTCGGCGTCTGAGGCGGTCGGGTAGATGCCCATGAGTTCACACCGCAAACGAGAGTGCAATTATATCTAGCACTCCGTGCGGAGCCCCTGGGGGCTCGCCCAGGCGCGCGCTCCAAGTAGCCTGCCCCCTCCTTTGCTCGGCACCGCAGGCTAGCGCCCAGTCGTCAAATTTCCGGCCTTAGCGTGCGAACTAACTGCACTAGGATCGTGAGCGATGCGGTGACCAGGCGTCTCAAAACACGCGTGTCAAAAACGTGCCCAAAACATCCGCGTGCTCGCGCATCGCGGAGCGCAAACCTGCGCTTTCAGTGGATGAGCTGAAAACGTGAGTGCTGGCATTTCAGAGAGTTAGTGGCGGACCCGGCGAGATTCGAACTCACGACCCCTGCCTTCGGAGGGCAGTGCTCTATCCAGCTGAGCTACGGGTCCGCAACGGGCGGGACCATACCGGAGGGGGGCCAAAACCGCAACGCGCACGGGTTGGTGATGACGTGCGTCGCTGCCGGGCTTGATCCTGCGGGAGATACGCGGGAAAAACGTTCATGCCTTCTCACAGCCGCCGCAGTTTCTTCCGCGCCTCCGGCGCCGCCGCATCTCTCGCCGTGCTTGGCGCAGATGGCGCCGGCGCGCAGGACGGCGCACTCGCGTCGGTGCGGATCGTCACCGGTTTCCCGGCAGGAGGCACGTCGGACACGCTCTGCCGTCTCGTCGCCCAGGGGATCTCCGGCACCGACTATGCGAAGACGGCGGCGGTCGACAACAGGAGCGGCGACGGCGGCCAGCGCGCCGTGCAGGCGATGCTGGGCGCGCCGACCGACGGCAGCGTCCTGCTCGAGCCTCCGGCCGCGGTGCTGATCCTCTATCCGCACGTCCGCAAGAAGCTAGGCTACGCCGAACCTGCCACCGTGACGGCGGTGACCATGGCCTGCACGCTGGAGTTCGCGATCGCGGCCGGGCCGGCAGTGCCCGCAGAGGTGAAGACGCTCACGGACTTCTTCACCTGGTGCAAAGCCAATCCTGACAAGGCGAGCTTCGGTTCGCCCGGCACTGGATCGGTTCCGCAGCTGATCGGGACGCTGGTCGGCAAGACCGCTGGCGTTGCGTTGAAGCACATGGACTTCAACAGCACGCGCGCCATGTTGAGGGGCGTGACGGACGGCATCGTTTCGGCGGGCTCGGCGCCGATCGGTGATTTCATGGGCGAGCTCAAGGCGGGCAAGCTCCGGCTGCTCGGCGTCTCGGGCAAGACGCGCAGCCGCTTCGTGCCGGACGTGCCCACCTATGTCGAACAGAGTCTGACCGACATGGCGTTCAGCGAATGGTACGGGTTCTTCCTGCCCGGCGACGCGTCCGCGTCGGTCGTGCTGCGCGCCAACCAGGCGCTGCGGACGGCCCTCAAGCGCCCCGATGTCGTCGACCATCTGGCCCAGGTGGCCCTCGAGGCCAAGTCCTCCACGCCGGTCGAACTGGCGACGCGCCTCAAGGCCGACAAGGAACGTTGGGGGCCGTTGCTGCGCCGGATCGATATCGACATCGACAACTAGCGCTGCGAAACTTCTCCCCACAAGAAACCAAGGGGAGAAACGTTCATGCCGCACCACAGCCGCCGTCAATTTGTCCGCGCCTCGGCCGCCGCCGCCGCCGCCGCCGCTGTCGCCACACTGGGAGCGGGCGGTCGCGCCGGCGCACAGGGCGCGACCCTCGAAACGACGCGCATTGTCACCGGCTTCCCGCCGGGCGGCACATCGGACACGCTCTGCCGCAGGGTTGCCGAAGGCCTGCGCGGCAGCGCCTTCGCGAAGTCGGCGCTGGTCGAGAACAAGGCCGGTGCCGGCGGCCAGATCGCGGTGCAGTCGATGAAGGGTGCCGCAACCGACGGCAGCGTGATCCTGCAGACCCCGGCGTCGATGCTGATGATCTATCCGCACATCTACAAGAAGCTCGCGTATACGCCCGCCGATGTTACGGCGGTGACGCTCGCCAGCGAATTCGAATTCGGCCTCACGGTCGGGCCCGCGGTGCCCGCAGCGGTCAAGACGGTTCCGGAATTCCTCGCCTGGTGCAAAGCCAACCCGACCCAGGCGAACTTCGGCTCGCCGGCGGCGGGATCGGTTCCGCATTTCATCGGCGTGCTGCTCGGCCAGTCGGCCGGCGTCGAAATGAAACACGTGCCTTATCGTGGCTCGCAGCCGGCCATGCAGGATCTGCTGGGCGGCCAGCTCCAGGCGGTGTCGTCGCCGATCGGCGATGCCATGCCGCATCTCTCCGGCGGCAAGGCGCGCCTGATCGGCGTCTCGGGTGGGAAGCGCAGCCGCTTCGTGCCGGACGTGGCGACCTATTCCGAGCAGGGACTGAAGGACATGGTGTTCAGCGAGTGGTTCGGCTTCTTCGTGCCGGCCGGCACCGAGGCGCCGGTCGTGATGCGCGCCAACCAGGCGCTGCGGGCGGCCCTCGGCGCCAAGGACATCATCGACGGCCTCGCGGTGATGGGACTCGAGACGATCTCGTCGACGCCGGAAGAGCTCGCGACGCGCCTCAAGTCCGATCTGGAGCGCTGGGGCCCGATCGTGCGAAAGATCGGGTTCACCGCAGATTCCTGAGGAGAGATCGCCAGATGGCCAAGCAACTGTTCCGCGACGGCACCGAGGTCGTGGGCTTCTACGTCCGCACCGTGAAGAACGGACCCTTCGTCTTCGTGTCGGGCACGACCTCGCTCGACTCCAGGGGCCGCGTTCAGGGCAGCGATGCCGCCGAGCAGACGGTGGTCGTCATGCGCAAGATCGACGCGGCACTGAAGTCGGCCGGCGCGCGGCTGAAGGACCTTGTGCGCCTCACGATCTTCGTCACGGACATCCGGGACATGGGGCAGATCTCGAAGGCGCTGGCCCGGGTGCTGAAGGGCACGTCGGTGTCGGCCACGATGGTCGGCGTGAGTGCGCTCGCCACGCCTGGCCTTGAGGTGGAGATCGAAGCCACGGCGATGATTGGCTAGTCGAGGGCGCTACTGCGGGCGCTCCGAGCCCCATAGGTTCGCGATCTCGGGCTGCGAGCGCGCAACGTCGGCGCCCGAGGGCAGGGTCGCCTCGTGATCGCCGATCCAGGCGGCCACGTCGGCGGCGACCTTAGGACCGTTCTTGTCGCGCAGCAGCAGGTGATAGCCGTTCTTGTAGAAGGCGAGGCGCGAGTCCTCGCGCTTGGGCAGGACGGCAATCACCGAGCGCACCGGGCCGGCCGGCACGATCTTGTCGCCCACGCCATGCAGCATGATGTACGGCTCGTGGAGGCGCGGGGCGGCGGCGACGGCCGAGTCCATCAGGTCGAGCAGGCCATAGCCCAGATCGAAGCGTGCGGCGCGGATGATCATCGGATCCTTGCGCAGCTTGTCGAGGGTCTTGGGATTGTCGGTCGGCTGGTAATCGATCGAGGAGGGACCGTCGGGGAACCACGGGATGATGTGCACGAAGAAGGACAGGGCGCCGCTGACGACCGGCCCGAAGCTGGCGCGCGAGCGTATGGCCGGCGCCAGCAGGATCAGCCCGTCGCTGGCGAGGCCGCGATCGGCCGCGACCATGGCGACGGCGCCGCCCATGCTCTCTCCCGCAAGATAGAGCGGCACGTCGGGATACTTCTGACGCAACAGTGCGGCGACCGCCTTGGCATCGTCCACCAGCGCGTCGGTGCCAGGCCAGCGGCCGCGCGTCGGGCTGCCGCCGAAGCCGCGCTGGTCGTAGGCATAGGTCGCGATGCCGTCCTTGGCCCAGATCGCCGCCGGTTCCTCGAAGGCGTTGCGATAGTCGCCGAAGCCGTGCAGCCCGAGGATCACGGCCTTGGGCGGGCCGTTCTCGGCACCCCATACCGCCAGAGGTAGCGCTGTTCCGTCGGCGGCCACGTATTTGTCGCCAGAAAGGGCAGGTGCCCGCACGCTCTCGCCCGCCGGAATCACGGTCGGCGCACAGCCAGCGAGCATGACCGGAAGGACAAGCGCGGCTATCATCTGGCGGCGTAACAGGAGCGAAATAGTGACCGAGCCTTTCGAAACCATCATCGTCGATACCGACCGCGTTGCCTGCGATGGCGGCGGCGGCGCACTGGGCCATCCCAAAGTCTACCTCAACCTCGGCGAGGAACGCCGCATCGAGTGCCCGTACTGCTCCCGAGTATACGTACTGCGCGAAGGCGCGGACACCCACGCCCACGCGCACTGAGGTGCGACAATGAAACAGCTCGGCGAAGGCTGGAACTGGCGCGACCTCAAGATCGGCGACCGGTTC
>CAIWTJ010000254.1 GCA_903915535.1 Enhydrobacter aerosaccus | reverse complement strand
CGCATTGGCAGGAGCGCGCGCGGGCTATAGAGGACAGGCTGTCCGACGTGCTGCACCAGCGGCTGACCCAAAGGTTTGTCGATAGACGGGCGGCGATGCTTGTAAGAAGATTGCGCGATGAGGGTGAAATGACGACGTCAGTCGCCGAGGCCGGCGAGGTCATAGTCGAAGGCGAACATCTGGGACGCATCGAAGGCTTCCGGTTCGTTCCCGATGCGACCGAAGAGCAGACCGACCAGAAGGCGGTGCTGACCGCGGCGCTGCGTGCGCTGCGGGAGAACCTGCCGACGCGCCTGGCTGCCTTCACGGCGGCGCCTGACGGCGAGCTCGTGTTCGACTCCCAGCTTCGCGTCTGCTGGGGCGGCGGGCCGATCGCCAAACTGATGTCGAGCGGCGACGTGCTCGCCCCCAAGATCGAAGCGCTTTCTTCGGACCTGCTCGACGGCCCGGCACGCGAGGACGTACGCAAGCGCGCCGCCGCCTGGGTCGAGACACGCATTCGCCTCGGCCTCAGCGAACTGATGGACGCCCGCGCCGCTTCGGAGAATATCCCGGCCGGCGCGCGCGGCATCGTCTTCCAGCTCTGCGAGGGCCTGGGCGTGATCGAGCGCAAGCCGATCGAGCAGCAGCTCGGCCAGCTGGGCGAGGAAGATCGCAAGGCGCTCGCCAAGCTCGGCGTGCGCGTCGGCGTCTTCACGCTCTACTTCCCAAGCATGCTGAAGCCGGTGCCGATCCGCCTGCGCGCCGGCCTCTGGATGGTCGCGCGCAATCGCGAGATGATTCCGCCGCTGCCCGCCGAGGGCCGCACGTCGATGGATCTGCCGCCCAACTCCGAGCGCGATTTCTACGCCACCATCGGCTACATCCCGCTCGGCAACCATGCGATCCGCGCCGACATGGTCGAGCGTCTGGCCGCGATGTGCCGCGCGGCCGTGCGCGACAGCCGCGAGAACACGCGTCGTGCGCAGCAGGAAAAGAAGGCGGAAACAAAGGTCGCCGACGCTGCCGCCCCCCCACCCGATGGCGTACCTGAGGCGCCGACAACCGACGAAATCAGCGAGTGGGCCATTGTCGCCGCCGCCTTCGGCGAGAGCGAGCCCGTACCCGAGGTCGCCGCGATACAGGAGCCTGTGGTCGAGCCGGCGCCACAATCCGCACCAGAACCCGCACCAGAATCCGTACCAGAACCCACCCCCGAGCCTGTCGTCGAAGAGATCAAGGCCGAAGAACCGGCACCGGCTGTCGATGCGATGATCGCGGTGCCTGCACCCGAAGAGGCCAAATCGGAAGACGCCAAGCCGGAGGAACCCCGGAAGGTCGAGCCCCAGAAGACCGAACCGAAGCCGCTTCAGCCCGGCTGGTTCCGCGCGACGCCGCAGATGATGTCGTTGGTCGGCTGCTCGGAGCCGGAGATGGCCGACGTGCTGCGCGGCCTCGGCTATCGCGTGCATCCGCCGACCGACGAGAGTGGTCCGCTGTTCGCTTTCTCCGTGAAGCCTCGCTTCGTGCGCGAGCGTGAGGAACAACGCGAGCGTCAGCGTCTGCAGGAAAAGGAGCGCCGCCAGCAGCGCGAGCAGCGTCAACGCGAGCGCCCGGCAAAGCCGGACGAGCGCCAGTTCTTCGCCGATGCGCCCAGGCGCGAAGGAGGCCGTCCCACGGCTCCACGCTCCGACGGCAAGCCCGGGGGCGGCAAGCCGCGCGGGGACGGTCCGCCCCAAGGCGACCGTCGCGGCGATCGCCGCGATTCGCGTCCGCCGCGTCGCGACCAGGGCGGCCCGGCGCTGCGTCTCTATGCGACGACGGAGAAGAAGGGCGATGCGGAGGCCAATTCGCCATTTGCCAAACTGCTCGAGCTCAAGCTCGGCGGGAAGAAATAACGCTTCCGGCGCATGCGGCTCGACAAGTGGCTTTGGCACGCCCGCTTCTTCAAAACCCGTTCGCTCGCCACCCGCTACATCGAGAAATCGCGCTGCCGCATCGACGGGCGGGTGACCGACAAGCCGCATGCTGCGGTCAGTCCGGGGATGGTCCTGACCTTCGCGCTTGGACCGAGGGTGCGGGTGGTGAAAGTCGTGGCGCTGGGCGAACGGCGCGGACCGTCCGAGGAGGCCAGAGCCCTGTACGACGAAATCGACAGCGCGGCGCCAGAGAGCCTTGCGCGAGGCCCGGGGTCGCGTTAACACGCGCCCGCTTCAGGAGCGTTTGATGACCTATGTCGTGACCGAGGCTTGCATCAAGTGCAAGTACATGGACTGTGTCGAAGTCTGCCCCGTGGACTGCTTCTACGAGGGCGAAAACATGCTG
>CAIWTJ010000253.1 GCA_903915535.1 Enhydrobacter aerosaccus | reverse complement strand
TCGGCGGACATCGAGCTCACGCGCATCGGCATCGATCTGAAGGGCGCCATCGAGCGCATGCGGGAGCAGGTGCAGAATGTCGAATGAAGCCGACACGTTGGCCGTCCAGCGGCGCGGTTTGATGCTGGTCCTGTCCTCGCCGTCCGGCGCGGGCAAGACGACCCTGTCGCGCCAGCTGCTGGGCAACGACTCGCACATCTCGCTCAGCATTTCCTGTACGACACGCGACAAGCGGCCGGGCGAGAAGGACGGTGTCGACTATCACTTCATCGACACGGCGACGTTCCGCGGCATGATCGATCGCGGCGAATTTCTCGAACATGCCCGCGTGTTCGATCACTACTACGGAACGCCCAGTCCGCCGGTCGAAGAGGCGCTGAGCGCCGGCCGGGACATGCTGTTCGACATCGACTGGCAGGGCACGCAGCAGCTCAAGGAAAAGGGTCGCGACGACCTCGTCACCGTGTTCATCCTGCCGCCTTCGACCCGCGATCTCGAGCGCCGGCTGATCTCGCGCGCCCAGGACTCGCACGAGGTGGTGGCGCGCCGAATGAGCAAGGCCGCCGACGAGATGAGCCACTGGGCCGAATATGACTACGCGATCATCAACAAGGACATCGCGACCAGCCTCAGCCAGCTCAAGGCGATCCTGACGGCGGAACGGCTGAAGCGGGAACGCCTGCTCGGCCTGTCGGACTTCGTGAAGGCGCTGCGCGAGGGCCGCTGATGGCTACGGTCGGTCTTGCATCCTATCGGGAGAAATGGCGCGAGGCGCCGCGCGGCAGCGATACCGATGGCCGGATTTTCTCGTCCGAGCTTTTGGCTATGTCGGACGATGTCTTTCTGTCGACGTGGCAAGCCATGGCGTCGCGCCGATATGAAGGCGAACTGGGCTGGTTGGGGACGCTGTACTTCGACACATTCCGCGACCGCAATGTGGCCGAACTGGGCTCGGGGCTGGGCTTCGACGGGATCCGCTTCATCGAGCGCGGGGCCGCGTGGACGTTCTGCGACATCGTGCCGGACAATCTCGCCGTCATCCGTCGGGTTGCCACGCTGAAGGGCATTGCTGGCCGCGCCCGCTTCCATGCGATCGGCGACGATCTCTCGTTCGCGGCGCTTCCCGCGGATTATGACGCGATCTGGGTGTTCGGTTCGATCCATCACGTGCCGTTCGAGGTCGCGCGCCGCGAGGCGCTCGATCTGCTCGGGCATCTAAAACCGCGTGGCCGCTGGATGGAGCTGGTCTATCCGAGGGAGCGCTGGCTACGCGAGGGTGCGCTGCCGTTTGATCAGTGGGGCAAGGTCACAGATGGCGAACGCACGCCGTGGGCGGAGTGGCACGACGTTGAAAAGGTGCGGTCTCGCCTGCTTCCGGCGCCGCTGCGCACAGTGCTCGACTTCGAGTTCTGCTCGCACAACTACCGCTGGTTCGATCTGGTCTATGCCGCGGACGAGCCATTCCGGATCGACGACTACGACGTGCGATTGCTGTCGCGGAAACTGGATCTGCTGGCGGCATCGCCGCATCTCGAGACGGGTGCTCGGCAGCAATGGCTGGGGAAGGGAATCGTTTGTCCCGCGGGCATGTTTGCCCGCGCCGCGACGATCGACCTCGACGCGCCTCTTCGTGCTCTGGTGGATGCGGCGGCCAGCCTGCCGGGTGTTGCTGTCGATGTCGAATGTCGCGTGACCAGGGGCGCCGTGGGCATCGGCTTGGTCGATGCGGGCGGCGCGTATTTGCCCGGCGCGGAGATCTCGGTCGAAGAGGGGCCGGACAGCCGGCTCATTACGTTGCGGGCCGTCGGTATCGGCTTGCCGGAGAAGCTAGTCGTTAGAAACCTTCGCGCCAGAGGCCGAAGCAGGTTCGCCCTGGTCAAGGCTGAGTTGCGGCCGGCGAACTAGTTCGCCGTCGCGGCTAGGCTGTCGGATGGGCTACGCCCAAAGACTTCGCGATCCTGCGCGTTACGTTGCTCACCAGGGACTTCACGAAATCGACGGCGCCACCGGCCGGCGAACGGTCGGCTTCATCGAAGCGGATGGTCTTGTGATAGGGCGTGCAGCCGTCCTTGGGTTCGCTCCACATCACCCACCACTGGCACTTGGCGCAGACCTTGCCCAGCTCGCTCGAGGGATCCTCGTACATGTCGCAGAGCTGGTCGTAGGCATCCTTGAGCGACGTGGTCGCGATGTTGGGCAGCCAGGGCGTTTCGACTTCGTGCGCCTGCACCATCATGGCGCAGCACGGCGTGATCTGACCGGACGGCAGGACATAGAGCTGGATATGGCAGTCGTTGCGCTTCTCGGGCATCCAGAACAGGTTCCGGAACTTCAGCGTGTCGTAATACTCGGCATGGAAGTAGATGGCGTCGACCCGGGTCGACCAGAAGTCGGTGAACTCCTGCATGCGCGCCTTGGCGTCGCCGATCAGGATGCAGTTGACCTCGACGTTGATGTCGGGAATCTGCGCCTTGCGCTCGCGCAGGTACCCGATGGTGGACAATACCTTTTCGAGGTCGCCGCCGCGGCGAATCTTGGCGTACTGGCGCGGTTCGATGTGATCGACGCTGAACCTGAATTCGCGGATGCCCATCGCCAGCATTTCTTCCAGCCGTTCGGGAGGCATCGACTGGCCGTGGCTGAGCACGTTGGGCGTATGGCCGCGCTTCGTGCTTTCGCGCAGGTGATCCAGCGCGCTGGGATCCTGGAAAAAGTCACCCGTTGCGGCAAAGTGCACCGTCTTGCCGGCAGGCACCTGCTCGAGGCCCTTCTTGACCAGGTCGGGCGCCAGGGTCTTCGCCTTCTTCGTCGCGTTGGGGCCGTTGAAGTGGCAGAAGACGCAGCTCAGTTCGCAGGTCTCGGTGGTGGCGAACGACAGTTCGATCTCCGAGCCCCGGTCTGCTTTTGGCGTGAAGGGAGCCGTCGTCAGCCGCTCCAGATTCTCTGCTTCGGCGGTTCGCGTCGACTTGGTGGCTGCAACGTCGGTCATCAGGCTGGGGGCCGTTCTTGGCGAAGGGTGCGCATCGGGACGTACGGGGCACTATAACCGGCGAGATCGGTGGGCGTCGACCGCGCGGCGTCGGATATCCGCATTCTCCGCGGGCTAGTCAAGGGCACCCGCTAGTCGCACGAAATCCGCCACGCTGAGTTCTTCCGCACGTGCCGTGGGCGCGAGACCCAGGCCTTCCAGGGTCGCGACCGGGTCGGCGAAGGTGCCCGCCAATGCGCCGCGCAGCATCTTGCGGCGCTGGCCGAACGCCGCCGCCGTGATGCGCTCGAGCGGCGCCAGGTTCGCGAGACGATCGCCTGCTGGGCGGGGCGTCAGCTGGGCCACGGACGAGATCACCTTGGGAGGCGGCACGAAGGCCGACGGCGGCACGTCGAACAGGCGGCGGACTTCGCAGACATGCTGGGCGAGCACCGACAGGCGTCCGTAGTCCTTGGTGCGCGGCTTCGCGGCGAGGCGGTCGACGACTTCCTTCTGGAACATCAGGACCATGTCGGCGACATCGTTCGCGGCATGCAGCCATCGCACCAGCAGGGCGGTCGAGATGTTGTAAGGCAGGTTGGCCACGATCCGGCGCGGCGCAGGTCCCAGACTCGCCGGCGGGATCTGGAGCGCGTCGCCTTCGATCACCTCCAGTCGTCCGCCGGAGGCTTCGCGCAGTTCGCCGAGGGCATCAATGGCGCGCGGGTCGACTTCGATCGCCACCACGCGGGCGGCACCTTCGAGCAGCAAGGCGCGGGTGAGACCGCCGGGGCCGGGCCCGACCTCGATGGTCGTGCCGTCGCCCAACGCGCCGGCGGCGCGCGCGATGCGGCGGGTGAGGTTGAGGTCGAGCAGGAAGTGCTGGCCGAAGCGCTTGCGGGCATCGAGGCCGTGGGTGGCGATGGTCTCGCGCAGCGGCGGCAGATCGGCGACGGTGTCCGCCACCTGTCAGACCTTGCGCCGTCGCGCCATGTCGTCGGCCATGGCAAGGGCCGCGAGCAGGCTCGCAGGATCGGCGCGGCCGGTGCCGGCGATGTCCAGCGCGGTGCCGTGATCGGGCGAGGTGCGCACGAAGGGAAGACCGACGGTCACGTTGACGCCGCCCGCGAAGTCGATGGTCTTGATCGGGATCAGCGCCTGGTCGTGATACATGCAGAGCGCCGCATCGTAGTTTGCGCGCGCGGCGGGATGGAACATCGTGTCGGGCGAGGCAGGACCGCTCACGTCGATGCCTTCGGCCCTGAGGCGCTCGATGGCCGGCTGGATGATGCGGCTTTCCTCGTCGCCCATGGCGCCCTGTTCGCCCGCGTGCGGGTTGAGACCGGCCACCGCCAGCCGCGGGTGCTCGATGCCGAACAGCGATTTAAGTCCCGCCGCGGCGATTCTGCCGATCCTCACGATGCTGTCGCTGTCGAGCGTGCGCACGGCCTGGGCGAGGGCGAGGTGAATCGTCACCGGCACGACCCGCAACTCGGGGCAGGCGAGCATCATGGCGACATCGATGCCGCCCGCCAGTTCGGCCAGGAACTCGGTGTGGCCGGGATGCCTGAAGCCCGCATCCTGCAGCGTCTTCTTCTGGATGGGATTGGTCACGACGCCGGCGATCTCGCGCGACATCGCGAATGCCACCGCCCGCTCGATGGACTCGATGGTGGCCGGCGCATTGGCGGGATCGGGATGGCCGGTGCGGACGGCGCATCGAAGTTTTACGGCCACAACGGGCAGGGCCCTGGCAAAGACACCGGCGGCTTCCACCGGCGCCGTGATCTCCTGGAGAGGAACGGCGACGCCAAGCTGCAGCGCGATGGATGCGAGGCGTGCGGGATCGTCGAGGGCGAAGAATGGCCGAGTACCCGGCCGACGGGCCAGCCATGCCTTGAGGGTGAGTTCGCCGCCGATGCCGGCCGGCTCGCCCATCGTCACGGCGAGCGGCAGGGACGCGGTGGTCATGGCTTGAGGTCGATCGTGGCCGAGCGCCGAAGATCGCGCATGTAACGGCGGCTCGCCGCCTCGAGTTTCGTCAGCAGGATCTGCTGGGAAATGCTGTCGCGCGTCGGTAGGCCGTTGCTGCCTTCCTTGGCGCAGAGCGACACGATCTGCAGGCCCTCCGCGACGCGATAGGGGCCGGCCACCCCGCCGATCGCCAGCTTGGGAATCTCGTCGTACATCTGGCGATTGCTTGACAGATCGGCGACGCGGACATTCGAAAGGTCGCCCGAGGATGCGCCCTTCATCGACCGTGCCATGACATGCAGATCGCCGCACTGGCGCACGTTGCCCATCGCCCGACGCGCCTCCGCGGTCGACTGTTCCACTTCGGCCGGAGAGGCGTTGACCGGAAGCGCGAGCGTCAGCTGAACGAGGTTCAGGCGTATGTCGTCGGGTCGCGACGAGGCGAAGCTGCGCCGATCGGCGACGAGAAGGATGTGCCAACCGGCCGACGTGCGGATCGGTTCCGATGTTGCGCGTACCTGCAGCTTGTCGATCGCGGCATCGAGCGCCGGATCGAGCGTGCCGGGCAGGATCCAGCCGAGGTCGCCGCCGGCCTGAGCTGTGGCGCCATGTGAGAATTGCTGGGCAAGTGTGGCGAACGGCGCGCCGCGACGGAGCTGCTCGACGACGCGGTCGGCGCTGCGGCGGGCCTCGTCCGCCTGGTCGGGCCGGTCGATCGGAATGAATATCTCGCCGACCCGGGATTCGGTCTTGCCGATGTTGGCCCGCATGCGGGCGAGTGTTTCGTCGATTTCGGTGTCGGAGATGTCGACCTGTGAGCGGATCTTGCGGCGCACGATCTTCAGCCACGAGATCGTGGCCTCGAGCTGCTGGGCTGCGACCTCGTAAGGCACGCCGATCCCCTGGAGGAATAGCTTGAACTGGCCGGGCGCCAAGCCGGCGGAGCGCTCGATTTCGCCGATCCTCTGGGCGATCTCGCCATCGGTCGCCCGCAGGCCGAGCTTCTTCGCGTCCTGTATCTGCAGGCGCTCGTCGATCATCTGGCGCAGCATCTGCGGCGCGATACGCTGGCGCAGCTCCGGTGAGTCGGGCTGATTGGTCGTCCGGATGGCGAGGACGACGCGTTGGGTCAGCTCGAAATCGGTGATCGCGTCGTCGTTCACGCGCGCGACCACCCGCAGGCCTTGCGCCGAGGCGAGGACCGGGCTGAGGATGACGATGAGCGCGAGGAAGGCGCGGAAGATCAGCGCGTACATTGAACCACGGGGATTATGAGAGGGCAGGCCATTATATTCGGTGGCCTTCGTCTAGCAATGCATCGTCTGTCCCGCCTAAATCCCGCCGCAAAGCTTGACGCTCTCCTGCGGGTGGTTTAGCCGGGGGCGTGCATGAGGGCCCATAATTCGCCCATGGTCGTAACCCATCGATCTATCGTCAAGTTCCGCGCCTGGGACTCAGTCACCTCGGGCGTGGGATATCACCTCGACAACCTGGGACGTTGGCTGGTGGCGCATGCGCCGAAGATAGCCGCAATTTATGCGTCCCTGCTGGCACCCAGCGTGCCCCGGCTGCGCCCTCACCCAGGCTGGCGCTTCGCGGGCGAATATTACGACCAGCGACTTTGGATGGCCTGCCGGCGGGGAACGCTCTGGGAGGCCGCCAAGAAGCGCGACCCCGGAATGCCTCTGCTGTTGTCGTGGTACGACGGAACGACCGTTGACGTCACCCTGGGCAACGACAACAGCCTTTGCCTCTACGTGTGCGGCTCCTTCGAGCCCAACGAGTTTTCGTTCCTGCACGGCTTCCTGAAGCCCGGCATGGTGTTCGTCGATGTCGGCGCCAACGACGGTTACTACACACTGTTCGCCGCGCGACGGGTCGGCCCATCCGGCAAGGTCGTAGCTGTCGAGCCCAGCACACGGGAACGGATCAATCTGCGGCGCAATCTGCTGCGCAATCGCCTCGACAACGTTCATGTCGTTCCGGCGGCGCTGGGTGCCGCGCCCGGGGATGCCGACCTTCGCCTCGCCCAGGGGGCGCACTCCGGCCACAATACGCTTGGCAAGTTCGCACACGATGACGTCAAGGCAGCCCAGCTCGAGCGGGTGACGGTGAATACGCTCGACCGGGTGGCGAGCGAATTGAAGCTCGATCGCATCGACTTCGTGAAGATCGACGTCGAAGGAGCGGAGGCGAGCGTCGTGGCGGGCGCCGGTTCGGTGTTGGCCACGATGCGGCCCGTCATGCTGCTCGAGATCAACGATGGCGCGCTCCGGGCGCAGGGAATTGGCGCCGGAGACCTGCTGGAGATGCTGCGGAAGGGCCACAACTACGAGATTCTCATTTTCTCGCCGGTGACCGGCCTGGTCGAGCCATTCGTCGACGGCGGCGCTCTTTCCGCCAATATCATCGCGGTTCCGAAGGAACGGCTTTCCGAACTTCTGGGTACGGCCTGAGGCTCGCGACCGGCGTGCAGTCCAAGCAGACAATTACCGAGTATCTCAAGCCGGCCGCCGCTCGACTGCGTGCCTGGGCGATCGACCAGGCGCTGCCGCTGTGGGCGGGCGCGGGCTACGACCGCACGCACGGCCGGTTTGAGGAACGCCTGACGCTCGATGGCACGCCGATCGCCGATGCACCGCAGCGGCTGATCGTCCAGGCGCGGCAGATCTACTCCTATGGGCTGGCCGTTCGGCGCGGCTGGCATGGCGGACGGGACCTCGTCGAAGAAGCCTACGCCTCGATGCTGCGGGATTATCACCGGCCCGATGGGCGGGACGGCTGGGTATTCTCGATCGCCCGCGACGGCACGGTGGTGGATGCCACGCGCGATCTCTACTCGCACGCCTTTGTCCTGCTGGGTGTTGCGTCGTACGTGAACGCAGGTGGCGGCAAGGACGCACTCGCCGTCGCCGACGAGACGCTGGCCTTCATCGACGGACACCTCCGGGCCCCTAGTGGTGGATACATTGACGCGCTCCCACGGCCTGATGCCTTGCGCCGGCAGAATCCGCATATGCACATGCTCGAAGGGCTGCTGGCGCTGTGGTCGAGTTCCGGTGAGCGACGGTATCTCGATCGCGCCGAAAGGATTTTCGAGCTGTTCGCAGCTCATTTCTTCCAGCCCGATCGCGGGGTGCTCGGCGAATACTACGACGACCACCTCGCGCGTGCGGCCGGCGTCACCGGCGACATCGTCGAGCCCGGACATCATTACGAATGGGTGTGGCTGCTGCGCTGGTTCGAGCGGGAGAGCGGCCGCGCCGTCGGTTCTTACGCCGACGCGCTTTACCGTCACGCCGATGCGCATGGCTATGCGGGCGACGGCCTGGTCATGGACGAGCTGCTGCGTGACGGCCGGACCCACAAGCCATCGCACCGGACCTGGCCGGTCACGGAAGCGCTCAAGGCCAACCTCGCGGAAGCGGCATTGGGACGGCCAGGTGCCACGGAGAGGGCGGTTGCTCTCGCCGCGTGCCTGCACGAGCGCTTCTTCGTGAAGGTGGCTCCGGGAGGATGGATGGATCGTCTCGATCAACAGGGGCGTCCCGCCACCGATTTCATGCCGGCGAGCACGCTCTACCACGTGCTTTGCGCGCTGAGCGAACTCGACGAAGCCGCGAGCTAGCTCTTTGCGTCGGCCCAGCCGTGCTGGCGGTCGGCACGCAAGTTCTGATCTTCCGGCACGTAGATGCCGGATGCGATGGCCGCGAAGCGCCAGCTTTCGAGCGCTTGTGGCAACAGGCCCTTCGCCTCGTAGCATCGGGCCATCTCCACGTAGAGACGCGCCTTGAGATTGTGGTCCGGAGCCGGGGGGAAGTGGAGCTCCGCAGCATCGCGCGGCGTCGGCTTGGCGAGGGAAAGGCACTTGAGAACGGTCGGCCAGTGGCCGTTGCCAAGATAGCGACGCTCGACAAGGCGGCGTTCGAATTCCGGCTGAGTGGCTTCACCGGCAGGGAGGCCGAGGAAATATCCGAAGACCCGCGGTAGTTTCTTGCCCGTAAGGTTCCAAGCGACTCGCGCAGCCGATCGATATTCATAGTCGGCGTCGTAGGGAATGCCATCGAGCAGGACCGGAGGATGCTCGGCCAGCGCCTCCATCATGATCTTGTATTCGTCCTGGGCCATCTCGACGCGATCGAAGATCATCGCGTGATTGCAGAACGCGCGCGCATGGCCCCATATGAAGAGCGTTCGCAACAAAGGCCTGTCGTCGAAGAACCCGCCGGGCGCACACAGTCTCGAGATGTAGGACATGCGCCCGCGCACATGGATCAATACATCGCGGGACGTGTTGCTGAGCTGGCCGGGATGGGAGGCATACTTTCCGAACGCGCCCGGTACGTACTTGACGCGGCTGCGGGTGGCCAGGCGGCACCAGAGTTCGAATTCAATGGAGAGGGCGCCCCAACCCTCCGTCCGCAGTCCGATCTCGCGCAGCGCGCTCTGGCGAAAGAAGCTCGAGACGAAGTAGGGCGAATAGGCGACGGTGAGATAGTCTACGAGGTTGAAGGGGCCGCTCGTCCACGAGCCGGTCGTGTTGCCCTCGATATCGGTAATCACCGCATCGCCGGTGATCGCGCCAATGTCCGGGTTGTCCTGGAAGACGCGGACGGCACGTTCGACGGCATCGGGAAGCAGTTCTTCGTCCGCCAGGCAGGAGCCGACGAATATGCCCGTGCATCGCACGAGACCCCGCCACAGGCCTTCGTGAGCGCCTGCGTCGGGCTCGGAGATCAGCTTTATCCGATCTCCGTAGCTCTTGAGAATCTCGAGCGTGCCGTCGGTCGAGGCGGCATCCTGAACGATGAATTCAATGTTCGAATGCGTCTGGTTCAGGACGCTGTCGACGGCGCGGCGAATCGAAGGTGCGCCATTGCGCACGAACATGAAGATAGAGACGAGGGGGAGCACGGCTCATCCTAGTTTGAGGTTTCCCCGTGCGCTAGTGTAGGCGCATGAAGCAATTTGGGCGTATCGCGGTGCTGGGGGCCACGGGCCTGGTGGGGCGCCATCTCGTCGAAACCCTGCTCGCGCGAGGCGCCACGGACATCGTGGCAACCTATCGCGCACGGCCTGCGTACGAAGCCAAGGGCCTCGAGTGGCGACACGCCGACCTGATGTTGCCGCAGAGCGCGCGGGCAGCGCTGCGTGGTGTCAATGTGGTCCTTCAATGCGCGGGCAAGCTCTCGACCGCCGCCGAGTTGCGCCGCGATCCGGTCGGCTCGGTCACGGACACGCTCCGGATCGGCGTCAATGTGCTGGAAGCGGCAGCAGCAGAGAATGTCGACCGCCTGGTGATGTTGAGTTCGTGCACCGGCTATCCCGAGGCACGCGGCATCAAGGAAGAAGCCGGCATGTTCGCGGGCGATCCTCCCGCTGCGTGGTTCGGCGTGGGCTGGATGCATCGCTATCTTGAGAAGCAGCTCGAATGGTACTGCCGGCACCTCGGCCGCATCGGCGCGGCGACCGCGCTGCGGCCGACGCTGATCTACGGACCGCACGACGATTTCAAGCCGGAGTCGGCCCATTTCGTGCCGTCCTTCATTCATCGCGTGGTGGCCCGAGAGAAGCCGATCGAAGTCTGGGGCGACGGCAACCAGACACGCAATCTCATTCATGCGGCCGACGTCGCCTCGGCGGTGATTGCCACGCTTGCCCAAGACAAGGGCTACGCCGCCTACAACGTGGCGACGCCCAGGAGCGTCAGCATGAACGAGGTGCTGACGACCCTGCTCGAGGTGGATGGCTTCACGGACGCCAAGGTCGTCCACCTTCTCGAAAAAGCGGGGGGTGCTTCTGCCCTCGAGGTATCGAGCGCAGCCTTCGCGGCGCGCTTCGGCTGGGTGCCCTCGATGTCGCTGCGTGCCGGCTTGGCCGACACGATAGACTGGTACCGCCGAACCTCGACGCTAGCGCGTTAGGAAGCGGTCGCCTTCGGTCGCGATGCGCTCGCGCCAGTAGTCGAGCAGGTCGCGCAAGGTCTTGTCGTACGGGATCGTTGGCTTCCAGCCGGTATGCGCCTCGAATTTCGCGGTATTCGGCACCTGCAGATCGGCGTCGATCGGGCGCAGCCGGTCGGGATCGATCTCCACCGTGATCTCCGCCTTGCGCGGCGAGTAGGAGATCAGGGTCTTCAGGATGTCCTCGACGGTCATCGAGTGGGTGCCACCGATATTGTAGTAGGCGCCCGAGACCGGGTTCACCGTGACCAGCATGTAGTAGGCCTTCACGGCGTCGCGGACGTCGGCGATGGTGCGCAGCGATTGCAGATTGCCCACCTTGACCACGGGCGGGATCAGCTTCTTCTCGATCATCGCAATCTGTTTGGCGAAGGTCGACTCTGCGAACACGTCGCCGCGCCGCGGACCGGTGTGGGTGAACATGCGCGTCGTCATGATCGTCATGCCGTAAGCCTCGGCATAGAACCGGCCGACGAGATCGGTGCCGACTTTGGAGATCGCGTACGGCGAGGCCGGATGGAACGAGCATTCCTCGTCGATCGGCAGCTTCTCCTTCGGCACGCGGCCGAACACTTCGGAAGAGGCGCAGACATGGATCACGGCCTTGGGCGCATGCTCGCGCAGCGCGTCGAGGACGCGAACAGTGCCTTGGATATTCGTGTCCATCGTGTCGAGCGGCGCATCGAAGCTGGTACGCGGGAAGCTCTGGGCGGCAAGGTGGAACACGTAATCGGGCTTGGCCTTCACCACGACGTCGCGGATCGACATGGTGTCGCGCAGGTCGCCATAGAGCAGGAAGACGCGGTCCTTCGCGTTGATCCGGCCCGCGATGTGACCGAGATTGTCCATGGGGCTGCGCCAACGGCACATGCCGTAGATATCCCAGTCGGTCTCGGTCAGCAGGAAGTCGGCGAGGTGTGAGCCCACCATGCCCGTGATGCCGGTAATCAAAACGCGAGGACGTGCCATTTCCCGTTCCCAATGCCCCAAACCGGGGCGAACCTAGTGCAGGCCGGGCCCCCACGCCACCCTTCAAAAGCCGTCCTAGCGGGCTGATTTTGGTGGATTTTCCGCCGCTTGACCGGCCGATTCCGACCCGTCATGTTCCGCCCGCCTTAACCGGGGGCGACGTGGATCCCAAGATTTTCGACATTTCAGGCAAGCGCATATGGGTGGCGGGCCATCGCGGCATGGTGGGGGGCGCCGTCGTGCGCCGGCTCGCACGCGAGAAGTGCGAGATCCTGACCGTTGCCCACAGCGAAGTCGACCTGACGCGGCAATCCGATGTCGAGCGCTGGCTCGACAAGAACCGTCCGGACGCCATCGTCATGGCGGCCGCGCGCGTGGGCGGCATCCATGCCAATTCGACGCTGCCGGCCGAGTTCCTGTCGATCAACCTGATGATCGGCACCAATGTCGTCAGTGCCGCACACAAGGTGGGCGTGCGCCGTCTGGTCAATCTCGGCAGCAGCTGCATGTATCCCGTGGGGGCCCCCCAGCCGATCGCCGAGGCGAGCCTGGGCGCCGGTCCGCCGGAACCGACCAACGCGGCCTATGCGATGGCCAAGCTTGCCACGGCCGGCATGGCGTCCACGTATCGAGCGCAGTACGGCGTCGACTACATCACTGTCATTCCGACCAATCTCTACGGCCCGGGAGATAACTTCGATCCGCTGATGAGTCATGTGGCGCCGGCGCTGATGCGGCGCATGATCGAGGCGCGCGACAAGAACGTGCCCGAAGTCGCGATCTGGGGATCGGGCAAGCCGCGCCGCGAGCTGATGTTCGTCGACGATGCCGCCGATGCGATCGTGTTCGTTCTCGAACGCTATTCGGCGGGTGAGCCGATCAATATTGGCATCGGCGTCGATGTCTCTATTCGTGAACTTGCCGAACTCACCGCCAAGGTGGTGGGCTATCGGGGGGCGCTCACATTCGATGCAAGCAAGCCCGACGGCGCGCCACGACGCTTGCTCGACAACACGCGACTGGCCGCGCTCGGCTGGCGCGCCTCGACCGAGCTTGCGGACGGATTGGCACAAATGTATCAGTGGTACTGCAATAACAAGGTCAATGCGGCGGCATGATGGAAGAGCGTACGAATAACCCAGCGGCCCGCCTCTACAGGTCGATGTATCTCATCCGTCGCGTCGAAGAGGAGATTATCCGTCTCTATCCGACCGACAAGATCAAGAGCCCGGTTCATCTCAGTATCGGTCAGGAAGCCGTGTCGGCTGCCGTCTGCGATCATCTGGAGAAGACGGACATCCTGTTCGGCACCTATCGCGGCCACGCGCTTTATCTCGCGAAGGGCGGCGACGTGCCGCGCATGATGGCCGAGCTGTACGGCAAGGTCGACGGATGCGCTCGCGGCAAGGCGGGCTCGATGCATTTGGTCGATCCGAGCGTCGGGATGATGGGCACCTCGGCCGTGGTGGCCACCGGTATTTCGAACGCGGTCGGCGCGGCCTTGGCGCTCAAGATGCAGAAGTCGAAATCGATCGTCGTGTGCTTCTTCGGCGAGGGATCGACGGACGAGGGTGCTTGGCACGAGAGTATGAACTTCGCCTCGCTGAAGAAGCTGCCGATCCTGTTCGTCTGCGAGAACAATTTCTTTGCGATCTACAGTCACGTGAAGGACCGGCTCGCCGGACCGGGGCTGCTGGCGCGCAGCGAAGCCTACGGCATTCCGGCCGAGCATATCGAAGACCACGTGCCGATGGAGCTGCACGAACGGGCAGGGGCGGCCGTTGCCGCCGTCCGCCGGGGCGAAGGCCCTCGCTTCCTCGAGTGCATGACCTATCGCTGGCGCGATCATGTCGGCCCGACCGAAGACCGCGTCCACAAATACCGGCCCGACGCCGAACTCGATGCCAAGATCGAAGGGGACAACCTCAAGATCGTGGGCAAGCTGTTGCCCGACGCGCTGAGAAAGTCGATCGAAGCCACGGAAGAGAAGCGCATTGCCGACGCCATTGCGTTCGCGGAAGCCAGCACCTTCCCGGAAGACAGGGAGATCTACGATCATGTCTTCGCAAACTGAAGGCCGCACGCTCACTTACGGCGAGGCCGTGTTCGAGGCCACGCAGGCCGAGATGCGCCGTGACCCCAAGGTCTTCGTGATGGGCCAGGGCGTCGACGACGCGCGCGGCATGTTCGGCACGACCCTGGGCCTGCAGAAGGAATTCGGCGCCGAGCGCAATTTCGACGTGCCGCTGGCCGAGGACGCGATGACCGGCATCGGCATCGGTGCCGCGCTCATGGGCATGCGCCCGATCCAGGTCCATCAGCGCATGGACTTCGTGCTGCTGTGCATGAACCAGATCGTCAACATGGCCGCCAAGATGAGCTACATGTTCTCGGGCGCCCATCATGTGCCGATGGTGATCCGCGCGATCATCGGGCGGAGCTGGGGGCAAGGCGCCCAGCACAGCCAGGCGTTCCATTCGTATTTCATGCACATCCCCGGCCTGCGGGTCGTGGCGCCGACCACGCCACATGACGCCAAGGGCTGTCTGATCACCGCGATCCGGGACAACAATCCGGTGATCATGATCGAGCACCGCATGCTCCATAACGTGAAGGGCGTGGTGCCGACCGAGAGCTACGAGATCCCCTACGGCAAGGCGCGGGTGCTGAGCCCGGGCAAGGACATCACCATCGTCGGCATCAGCCATATGGCGCTGGAGTGCGTGCGGGCCAAGCATCTGCTCGAGGCCGCGAACATCGACGCCGAAGTCATCGATCCGGTATCGCTGGCACCGCTCGACGCCGAGACGATCGCCAAGTCCGTGGAGCGCACGGGTCGCCTGCTGGTTGTCGACACGGGCTGGCTGAGCTGCGGCGCCTCGTCGGAAATCCTGTCCGAAGTGTTTGAGCGCATCGGTGCGCGCCGCCCGTTCGTGGCCAAGCGGCTGGGATACCTGCCGACGCCGTGCCCGACGACCAAGATCCTGGAGAACCTTTACTATCCGTCGCCGCAGTCGATTGCCGAGGCCGCGTATCTGCTCACGCGCGGCGCCGACGCGCCCGTATGGAAAGCGGGCAAGGTGGACAGCAACGAAGTCGCCGAGTTCCGCGGTCCGTTTTAAGCTCATTCAAACACGCGATTAAAAACACCCGAGGGGTTGATGGCCAACAAAGACGCGCTTCGCGCCGCCGTGTTCAAGGCAGTCGAGAACTACTGCGCTGCCGATTTCGGTTATTCGTTCGACCAGAAGAATCCCGTCGTGCGTCTGCACGAACCGACCTTCCAGGCCGACGAAATCAACGCCGCACTCGAGTGCCTGCTATCGACCTACGTGACGATGGGGCCGAAGGTGAAGAAGTTCGAGGAGATGTTCTGCACGGAGTTCGGCTGGACCGAAGGCGTGATGAACAATTCCGGTTCTTCGGCCAACCTGCTGGCCGTGGCGGCTCTCGCCAATCCCGCAACCGAGGACGGGCTGCGTCCCGGTGACGAAGTGATCGTGCCGGCGCTGTCCTGGTCGACCACGGTGTGGCCCGTGATCCAGTGCGGCTTGAAGCCGGTGATCGTCGACATCGATCCGGCGACCTTCAACATCGATCCCAACGAGATCGAGAAGGCGATCGGTCCGAAGACCCGCGCCGTCATGATCGTGCCGGTCTACGGCAATCCGTGCGCTATGGATGCGATCGTCGAGGTCTGCAAGCGACGCAACCTGATCCTGATCGAGGACTGCTGCGAGGCGCTGGGCGCCTATTACGACGGCAAGCCCGTCGGCAAGTTCGGACGTGTCGGCACGTTCAGTTTCTACTTCTCTCATCACATGACGACGCTCGAGGGCGGCATCACCGTCACTGACGACTTCGAACTAGCCGAGCTGATGCGCATCCTCCGTGCCCATGGGTGGGTGCGCGAGGTCAAGGATCGTGACCGCTGGCTGAAGAAGTACCCCGAGTTCGATCCGCGCTTCCTGTTCGTGAACGTGGGCTACAATCTGCGTCCGATGGAGCTCTCCGGTGCGATGGGCATGGTGCAGCTGCCGAGGCTTGCCAAGTTCGTCGATACGCGCCGCGAGAATTCGGCCTGGTTCCGGCGCGAGTTCGCCCAGTACGGCGACTTCTTCGACTTCCAGGAAGAGCAGCCCAAGGGCCGTCATTCGTGGTTCGGCTTCCCGATGCGCGTCAAGAGCAACGCAGGCTTCAAGGTGACCGAGCTCACCAAGGCGCTGAATGCCGCACACGTGGAGACCCGCCCGATCATCGCGGGCAACATCGCCCGCCAGCCGGCGCTCAAGCTCTACGAGCACCGCGTCGTCGGTGACATGAAGCACTCCAACGCGGTCATGGATGGTGCCTTCTCTTTCGGCAACCACCAGGATGTCGATTCGGGCGCGCGCTCCTATGTCGCCGAGCAAGTCCGTGCCTTCCTGCGCGCGCGCTCGCTGATCTAACAGATGATCATCACGCGCACGCCGCTTCGCGTCTCCTTCTTCGGGGGCGGCACGGACTATCCGACGTGGTTCCGGGAGCATGGCGGCGCCGTGCTGGCGACCACGATCGACAAGTACCTCTACCTGCACGTTCGTTACCTGCCGCCGTTTTTCGACTTCAAGAGTCGTATCGTGTGGTCGCAGATCGAGCAGGTGCAGAACGCCGGCGAGATCAAGCATCCGGCGATCCGTGGCGTTCTCGAGTGGATGAAGATCCACGAAGGCGTGGAGATACTTCACCACGGCGACTTGCCGGCGCGCACTGGCCTGGGCTCGAGTTCTTCCTTCACCGTCGGTCTCCTGCACGCGCTTCACGCGATGCGCGGAGAGCTGGTGTCCAAGCGTGCGCTTGCCGAGGAAGCCATCTACGTCGAGCAGACGGTGCTGCAGGAGAACGTCGGCATCCAGGACCAGATTTCGTCGGCTTTCGGCGGCCTCAACCGCGTCGACATCCGGCCGGATGCATCGTTCGAGGTCGTGCCGCTGGTCGTACAGGCTGACCGGCTCGCCAGCCTGCAGGACCATCTGCTGCTCATCTATACCGGCCTGTCGCGGCATGCGTCCGAAATCGCGGCCGAGCAGGTTTCAACGATGGGCAGCAAGACCGCCGAGATGCACGCGATGCGGGCGATGGTCGATGAAGGCGAGAAGATCCTGGCCGGCACCGGCACGTTGCGCGACTTCGGCCGCCTGCTGGACGAGGCGTGGCAGCGCAAACGCTCGCTCTCGAGCAAGATTGCGCCGACCATGGTCAACGATATGTACGATGCGGCGCGCAAGGCCGGGGCCGATGGTGGCAAGCTCCTGGGCGCCGGCGGCGGCGGCTTCATGCTGATCTTCGTCGAGCCCCAAAAGCGTGCCGCCGTACTGCGCGCGATGGAGAAGCTCCTGCCGGTGCCGTTCAAATTCGAACGCGGCGGAACCCAGCTCGTGCTCTACGAAGCCGAGCAGCGGGCAGGCGAGTGAGATGGCGAAGCGGCGCGTCCTGATCTGCGGCGCGACCGGCTTCATCGGCCGCAATCTGGTCGAGACGCTGGCCAGGCGGTCTGATCTCGAAATCCATGCGATGCGCTTCACGCGGCCGGCCTATTCGGTGGCCGGTGTTACCTGGCACCAAGGCGATCTGCGCGATGTCGAGGCGGTGAACCGGCTGGTGCCAGGAATGGATGTCATCATCCAGGCCGCGGCCACGACCTCGGGCTCGCGCGACATCGTCAAGACGCCCTACATCCACGTGACGGACAATGCCGTCATGAACTCGCTGCTGCTGCGGGCCTGCTACGACCACAAGGTCGGGCACTTCGTCTTCTTCAGCTGCTCCGTGATGTACCAGCCCCGCGAGACGCCGTGGCGCGAGGAGGAGTGGGATGCCTCGCAGGAGATGCATCTCAACTATTTCGGGATCGGCTGGACAAAGGTCTACATCGAGAAGATGTGCGAGTTCTTCAGCCGGCTCGGGGTGACCAAGCACACGGCCATTCGCCACACGAATGTTTTCGGTCCGTACGACAAGTTCGATCTCGAGCGCAGCCACGTCTTCGGTGCCACCGTCACCAAGGCGATGACCAGCACGACGGGGGCCGTCACGGTGTGGGGCACCGGTGAAGAGGCCCGCGACCTGATCTATGTCGACGACCTGGTGCGCTTCGTCGAATTGTCGATCGACAAGCAGACCAAGCCCTACGAGATGCTGCACGCGAGCGCCGGGCACTCGATCCAGATCAAGGATCTCGTGGCCCGCATCGTGGCGGCCTCGGGCCGCGCGCTCCGCATCGAGCACGACCCGGCAGGGCCCACGATCAAGACGTCCTTCTCCCTCGACAACGGCCGGGCGCTCCACGTCCTTGGCTGGAAACCCGAAATCCCATTCGATGAAGGCGTTCGCCGCACCGTCCAATGGTGGAAGAAGACCTTTTCCCCATGAAATATCGCGCGCTCGGCAAGACGGGACTGCAAGTGTCGGAGATCGGCTTCGGCGCCTGGGGCATCGGCGGTCGCACCGTGGGGACGACGTCGTATGGCGAGACCGACGATCGCACATCGCTCGCCGCCCTCGGCCGGGCACTGGAAGCGGGCATAACCTTCTTCGACACCTCGAGCGCCTACGGTAACGGTCATAGCGAAGCGCTGATCGGTCAGGCATTCGAGTCCAGGCGCGACCGGGTCGTGATCGCCACCAAGGCCGGTTACGATGCCTGGGACAAGCCACCGGATTTTTCGCCGGCGGCCGTCGTGGTATCGGCCGAGGCGAGCCTGCGCCGCCTGAGGACGGACGTCATCGACTTGTTCCAGCTTCACAACCCGCCACAGGAAGCTCTTCGATCGGCCGAGCTTCGCGCGGCATTGGCAGGCCTCGAGAAGTCCGGAAAGATTCGTGCCTGGGGCGTGTCGGCCAAGAGTCCGGTTGAGGCCATCGAGGCGCTGAGGGAATTCGACGTTGCGGTCGTCCAGGCGAACTTCAATATGATGGACGTTCGAGCCCTCGACGGGCTGTTGAGCGAAGTGGAGGACCGGCAGGCGGGCTTCATCGGCCGCACGCCCCTTTGCTTCGGCTTCCTGTCCGGGGCGATCTCAAAAGACACGGTGTTTCCGCCGGGCGACCATCGCCTCGGCTGGTCGCGGGCCCAACTCGACAATTGGATCGATGGCGCGGCCGATCTGCTGACGGCTGTGAACGCCGGGCCAGGGCAGGAGGGAGCCCGGAGCGCGCTTCGCTTCTGTCTGGCGTTCCCGGCCATTTCGAGTGTAATCCCGGGCATCCTGACGCCGGACGAAGCCGACGCAAACGCGCTCGCCAGCGCGTTCGGTCCCCTGCCGAAAGCGGCGGTCGAAGCGGTGCTGGAGATCAATCGCCGTCGGCAATTCTTCGTTGCGAAGCCGCGCGCGTCCTAGCTAGGCGGCCGCCGCGACGTCCCAGTCGGCACGGCACAGAATCCGAGGTTTCAGCGGAACGTCCATCAGGCCCCAGTTGGCCGGCTGCGTCGGCACCGGCTTCTCGCCCGCCGCCCAACGGCTGGCCGGGTGGACAAAATTCTTCTCGATCGATGGGCCGAGCGCCGTGCTGATACCGCGCACCTGGCGGCGCGGATAGTCGAGCTTCGTGCGCGCCCAATGGGCGGCTTCTTCGCTCACTTTTTCGGATAGGAACTTGTCGAGCCTGCGCTGCCAGGGCCGCCAGAGCTGCTGCAGGCGCTCGCTGTGAAGCTTGTCGTGTGTCGGCTTGTAAACGCGGCAGGAGTCTGGCCAGCGGCATTCGCGCACGCCGAGGGCGGCGGCGGCGTGCATGGCTAGCGAATCGATATCGAGGGCCAGGACCGTCGGGTCGCGCACGTGGCCGCGCATGTAGTCCCAATAGGCTGCGGACATCAGGGTAAAGTCGCCGCAGGCATTGGTGTGGAGTTCGCGGAGACCCCAATGGCGCGACTGTCGGATCCAGGCATGCGGATGGGAGGGAAGAGTCTCGAATTTGGCCAGCAGGGACTCGTCGTCGAGATCCCAGATCGACTCGTCGGTGATTGCGACGTCATGTCGGTCGATGCGGTACATGGTGTCGGCGTCAAGGTCGCGTCGAGCGATCATTTTGAAGACGTCGTTGGAGTAGATGGTATCGCTGGCCTTGGGTGTGATGAAGCGCCCGCGGGCGCGGCGGATGCCGGAGTTCGCCGCTTCACCCGCATGGAAACCCGCTTCGCCGGAGCCGGCGAAGCGGCGATGATATTCGGGTGGAACAATGAAGCCGCGGACCGTCACGTGCCGAAGGCTGGCCGGGAGCTCGAACAGGTCGAGCATCAGCGTTCTTTCGGCCGGCGGATTCCACTCCATGAAGACGATCTCGGAATCGATGCCGGCGCGCTCGAGCTGGCCCGCCAGGCAGGCCGTGGCACGGGTCACGCGCCGCGCATAGCTTGGCGTGTAGCCGTCATTGCGGCCATAGGTGACGAAGGTGACGTATGGGCCCTTGCTCATGATGGAGCGTGCCTACCGTATCGTCAGCCTGTCACGCAACCCTTGCCTGACCGGCCCAGCATTTCGAGGTAGCCGGCTTCGAGGTTGCGGGCGAACCGAGTGGAGTCGGCAAGCCCGTGGTCGAACGACATTTGCCGCAATTCCTGTCGCAACCTGCGCAGCCGGGGCAGGTCGCCCGCGAGAGAGACTGCGATTTCAACATACTGCTCGGGCGTCTGGGCGATAAGGTCGCTGCAGCCAGCGGCGGTCACAATCGACGCGCCGTAGCGGGCACTGAAGCGCTCGCCCAGAAGCGTGACGACCGGCGTACCCATCCAAAGTGCCTCTGCGATCGTGTTGCCGCCGCAATAGGGCCATGTATCGAGGCTGATGTCGATCTGGCTATAGACACCGAGCAAGGAGTTGCGATCAACGCCCTTGGCCAGCACAAGCCGGTCGCTGGCAATGCCGTGTTGCCGGAACTGGCTGGCGATGAAGCGACGGGTGTCGTCATTGCTGAATTGGGGGTTTTGCAGGCAGAGTAAGCTGTTCCGGCAGCGGTGAAGGATTTTCGCCCATATCGCGATGAGTTCACGGTTTAGCTTTCCGCCATGCCCAAAGCAGCCGAATGTCGTATAGCCTCGCCGCTGTGAAGGAGGCTCGACCAGCGGCGGGCATTCCGAACCACGGTAGTCGAAGCTGAAGAAGCAGCCCGGCAGGCGCCAGAGCGTCTCCGAGTAGTGCTCCTGCATTTCCGATTCGCTGGGAGTGCAGATTTCGTCGGTGAGAATGTAGTCGACGTTCGGCACCTGGCTCGTGCCTGTGTGATTGAGGAAACTCACCTGAACCGGCGCGCAGCGCCGACTCATCGCGCGAAAGCGATTTCCCGGCGAAAAGCCCGTGAGTTCGACGAAGATGTCGATCTCGTCGCGGCGCACGAGCGCAACAAAGGCTTCGTCCGCTCGAGCAGACTTTTCGAAGCTGTGTTCCGTGGAAGAAACATCTACCGAGCTGGTATCGCGCGGCACGTCAAACGCAGCGGCAATATCGACAGGATAGGGTTTAGACGAATAGCCGTACACCTCGAAGCGGGACCGATCGTGGGCAGCCACGACGTTGCGCATCATGTAGCGGATCGTGTCCGAGTCCATGAAGGAGCAGTGATATCCGATGCGAACCTTGCGCGTGACCACCGGAACGTTGGGCGTGCGGAGCGCGACCATCGGCTTGGGGCCGATATGACGGTCGACCCATCTTTTCTGGTATTCGGCGATGGAAGCATCGGTTGCGGATGGCGATTTCAGCAGGACTTGGGCCGCGGAGCTGTCGCGGGGGATGCCGCCGGGAGGCCGGGCGCGCTCCAACATCTCCATGGCAAGGTCCACCTGACCGCGGGCTTCGTGTCGCGACGCGACGAAGGCGTATAGATCGGCGAGCATCTCTGCACGCGATGGTGCCGCCGGATGAAAGTCGGACCGTGGCTTGGTGTATGCGATGATCTTGCGCTTCAGCCAGTAGCCCAAGAGGAACGTGCAGTTCCAGACTTGGTAGTTCACGTGAAGTTGGGCCCGCTCGGGTAGGCGCGAACTGAATGCAAAGAGCTTTTGCAGGGGAAAGGAGAGGAGGCCCAGGTTGTCGCTGCGTACGCAAAACAGTCGGTGAAGGCTCTGTAACGCCCGGTGATCAACCCTCAGCAGCGAGTGAAAGCGCTGTGCCGCCGACCGGAGGCTGGTGACGCACAAAAAATCCGCGTCGCGCGTGCCGAGTACGGAAAGGCGCTGCCAGAGGTTCGATAGGTGGTTGACCACAGCCTCGAGGTGCAGCGCTTCGATCGGTCCAAAGAAGCCCTCGATCGAGAAGGTTCGTGAGAGGACTCTCATCCGTTCCTCGATTGCACTCGCCGCGTTCATCGGGAGGCCATCGTTGATCGCGATCGGATTGGGGCAGTCTGCCAGCCGGCGTGAGAGGCTGTGAATGCCGAAGTCGGTCGCCAGGCGAAGGCATAGGTCGAGATCGATTGCTTCGGTCAGCCAGCCTTCGTGGGCTTGTCCGCATTCCTCCAGAGCTTGGCGACGAAAGAATCCGGCGGGCAGGAAGGGCTGATAGCTGGTGAAGAGGAGGGTGACGATATCGACCGAAGCGAGATTGTTTCCGTGTCCGTCGACGAGAAAGTCACAGCCGCAGACGGCACCTACCGAAGGACGATTCGCGAACGCGTTGACAGCGATTTCGATCGCGTCAGGCATCAGGCGTCCGCTCATGGGCCACAGGCCGATGTACTCACCCCGGCAGGCGCGCATCGACGTGAGCAGGCCCGCGCCAGAATCAGCGGCGGCCATTGGCAGGATCCGAACTCGCGAGTCTACCCGCGCGGCCTTCTGAAACTCTTCCAGTGTGCCGTCCGTCGAATTGCCAGCCTGGACAACGATCTCGAAATTCGAATATGCGCCGTCGGTCAGTGCCCTAACGCACGCCCGTGCGGCCTCGAGGCGATTGCTCGCGTTCCACACCACAGAGACCAGTGGGGCGTGCGCAGAGGCCGGGGCCGGTATAAGGGGGGTATTTGCAGCTTTTAACAATGAAGGCACCACAAGAGTTCGCTATTCAAACCGAACTGCAACGATATGGAGGATGGGGCAGTTTCCCGATTCCTGATTTGCTCGTGGACGGCCGGGCCCACGGCTTTCCAGATGGAGTGGCGCAGGATCGCGAGCAGGACCGAGCCGTTGGTCGGTGCGAGACGGAAGGGCTGCTGCTTGCACCAAAATCTAGCGAGAGGAGGATATCTGCGCTCACGGTCTTGACTCTTGGTCAGGTCGGCGAGAGGCGGTGGTAGGTGAGCTCACTGGAAGAAGCAGTTCCCAAAGAAATTACATGTGGCGGTGAGCTTGCGAAAAGCGCTGACTGCCTCGAGCCAACGTGACACGCCACAAATGTGAAAGAACTCCCCTATTGAACCCTTTCCGCAGCGGGGCAGGGAAGCCCGGGATCGCTTTGGAGGCGTCTGTCACAGGCGAAGTCCAAGGAACTTGCGCAGATAAAGGCGAACGACCATCAGCAGGCAGAGCGATCCATTATAGATGATCGACCGTTTGGTCACACCGCCAATCCGCATCGGCTCGTCGCCCGGGATCTCCGTGACACTGAGCCCCCTCACGGCGCACATGCCGGTGACTAGGGGTTCCAGACAGGGGCCTTGGAGGTAGTGGCCGAAATCGGGGTCCAGAATGATCTCACGCCGGTAACCGCGGTAGATATTTAGGGCGTCTGTAATCTGAAAATTGGCGAGCGGCCGCATGAGGCGTGTGAACAGCCAGTTGCCGAAAGCGGAAACGGCGTGATCATCTTCCGACACCGCATGGTGCAAATAGCGCGACACGACCACCTGATCGTACCCCTCCCGGAGTTTGGCGATAAGTTCTGGAAGCTGGTCGACCTTGCAGTTTCCGTCCGGGCTGAATTCGACGACGTAGTCGGTCGTCAAAGCATGGCAGATGTCGTAGATCGCGTAGTGAAGACCTGGCCGTATCTGGCTCACGACGGTCAAGCCCATTTCCATCGCGTATTCGACTGTTCCGTCGCGCGACCCACCGTCGATGACAACGATCTCGTCAAACAGCGATCGATCAATCCCGGGTACGGTAGCCTGCAGGCCCTGCAGTTCGTTCAAGGTCGGCAGGAGCAGCGCGATTGTCGTTTTCTTTATGCCCACGGTGTGCGACAGGCCTGCAATGGCGGCGTCAAGCATCCGAGTCGAATTTTTGCCTTCATGACAATCGTCTTAGGACGTGGCGACAATTAGTGCAACTCACGAGGCGCGACGCTATAACGGCTTGGGCGAGGGTTTTCGCAGTTGACCCTTCGAGAGCGATGAGGCGATGATCCGGGGGCAGTCGGGGGACGCAATTTTGCAGACAAGCGTGAGTGATCTTTCGCCGCAGGTTGTATTACTGGAGAAAGACGGTCGGTACTATTTTTACCAACCCGCCACCGGTCTGATCACCTCGGGTGATGACGTCGCGAGCGCCTATCGGAAGTTCGACGATGCGAAGTGTCGGTACATGGATGACGTCCGGCGTGCAGGACTCGAAATCGCGGCCGCTCCTGCCGTCACGCAGGCGACGGGTGTTGCAATACACCGTGGCTTCCTTTCCGAGATCGCCCTGTTCGCCACGAAGTGTGGCCTCGTGCTGGTGCTGATTGGCGGGATAGGAGTGGTGGCCGTAAATGCCATCCAGAGTTCCCTCACTGGTGTGACGCAGGGCTTGTCCCGCGCAGCGGCGGCGATCGGCTCCATCACTCTGAGTGATGTCGTCACCAAGTCTGACGACATTGTGCGGGATCTCGGCACCCTGCCGGAGAACCGAAAGGAAGATCTACGCCGGAACGCAGGCGAGATATCCCGGCAGCTCACGCCGATCATCGAAACTTGGCGCAATCCACCTGCATCGGCTGGCGCAAGGTAAGAATTTGCGATGACAGTTCGCGCGCGTCGCACCGTGCCCTTCGGCACTGCACTAGCGGCGAGATGGCCTGATAAGGTTCCCGGCTGGACCATCGGCGCCTTTTGCGTTGTTTATTTGGCTGTGTTCTTGCCGTGTGTGGCATTCGTGGTCGGCATCCATAACGACTATGAGATGATTTGGTACAAGACATGGAGCCCGTTTCACACGGAAGCCGCCGCGCTGGCGGCGATTGGGCGTCCGGTCGCTGCACTTTTGAGCAATCTCACCGTGCTACCCGCCATGGAGATTGCGGACTTCCGTTGGATCAGGCTGTTCTCGATTCTGACAGTCTGGGTGATGGGCATCCAGTTGCTGATCATCTGTGTCTGCCATCTTTCAATCAGGCCGGCCATAGCGCTGGCGTTGGCGCTTGCCATCTTCCTCGTGCCGTCGTTTCTCTACTCTGTCCTCGGGGCTGCGGCTTGGGCGCCGCACCTGATTAGTATCTTCCTGGCGCTTTGGTCGTATGCAACGCTGAGCCGCTCGAACATTCAGGCGACATCGTTCATCGGACTGATGCAGCGGCGGGACTACCGCTCGTTTCTCCGGCATGTCGCGGCCTACATCAGTTTGCGGCCGGTGATCGCGGCTATCGTAATCCTTCAACTGGCGCTCTACGACTACCCACCACAGGCAATGATTCTGGCCTGCCTTCCGATAGCGACGCTCCTGTTTTCCGCCCATCCGCCGGCTTACAGGGTGCTGCTCGCCTTGCGTGACCTTGTCTTTCTTGGCGCAAACGTCGCCCTCTACGCCGTCAGTGCCAAACTCGTATATATCCCGATCGTGCGTATGATCGTCTATCGCTTCAGCGATGCCTGGTATCAGAGTTATCGGACGACGTTCGACATACGCATCGCAGAGAACTATCGCTATTCGTTCAATTCCGACCCCGGCGAGGCACTCAATCGACTGGGCGCGGTGACCAAAGTCGCGGGCGACTTGTGGTTTTTGCCCCAGCTCAACGTTCATATCTACGTCGCCATACTGCTCGTGGCGGTCGCCGTGACAGTTTTGGTATGGCATTTGCTGCGCGGAAAATCTGCTCGCCTCGCCGCCTTTGAAGCCGTCCAGCGATTGCGGATGTCCAACTGGCACGACCACGGGGTCGTCGTTCTGGTTACCGTAGTCACATGCTTCACCCTCGCAGGATCGGCTGTGCTGGGCTCGAGAGGAGGCTTTGTTACCTATCGAACGATTGCGATGCCGATTGCCGTAGTCGGCGTGGTGACCCTGTTCTCGGTCCGATATCTCGGCGAATTCATCGCGGCAATGGCGGGGGCGTCATCGCTCGGGAAGGCCAGGGCGGCTGACTGCGCGGCCGTGGGCTTGGTTATCGCGGCTGCGGCTGCGATCCTTTACGACAACTACCTGACGATGAGACTCGCGCGCAACGAGCATGCTTACATTGCTCAGGTAATCCGTGCTGCAAAAGCGATGGGCTCATCCACGATCGTGCTGATCGATCCACGCCCCTTCATGTTGCCGGAGGAAATTCCGGTCGTCTTCGATCAAAAAGGCCGGGCCGTGGTGCCTTACGAAATGGGGTGCTTCTCCGGCTATTGTATCCAAACGGACGCGATATTCCGGATCGTCGCCGAGGAGCAGGGCTTGGATGCCAAAAGGATGATAATCGCGCCGGTGCGGAACAACGATCCGGGTCCAGGAATAACCTGCGAACTATTGCGGGGGCCGGCCGATACCTATCCCGCCGGGATGTCGGTCGAGGTTCGGCAACTGGTCGATACGATTAGGACGAATGCGCCGGTGGCCTGCGTCAACTACGATGTGGCGTGGCACGATGTGAGCCTCGACCTTTCCGCAGCCATGCCCAAAAAATAGCGAGTGTCGCATGAGTGACAGCCCGATGACTTCTCCGATGGAGGACCCCGGCGCAAACTATCCAGTTCTTGTAAACGTTCGCAACGGCGAGTTCTGCCTGCGCATCAAGGAACTTGCTCTCGTCGTGTGCAATCGGGATATTCAGCTGGCGCACGACGAACTGAGAGCACGCTGGCTCGAACTCTTCAATTGGGCGAGGATCGCGGACGCGATCGACGAACTGCCGGCGCCGAAGAGCATCCCCATTGCACCACATCGACTGTCGGCTGCGCTACGTAGCCCGCGCGACCAATCGCTGTTAGCCATCTAGTTCGGACGAATTGCAGCTACTGCGCGAGACGCCGACGGAACAGCGCCAGCCATTTTCGAGAGAGAGTTCCAGGCGCTGGATCTTTTCAAGCGCGCCCAAAACCCAGGCCCTGTACGCGCACCCCCTCATCGGAATGCTTGCCGGACAACATTGATTTGGCGCAGGACAGCACCACCGAGGGGGAAGTGACCGCAGATGATGGGCGCGCTGAATACGACTTCGAATCCGGCGTCTTTGAGGTTCGACTTGGCATCGTTGTTCTTTGGGGCCAGAAGTGCCGGAATTCCCTGCTTGCCGGAAAATAGGTCGCGGAATGCTCTGGTACCAAGTGGAGGGCTTTGCCGTCTGGTTTCAGGCGCGCAGGTTTCGGCGAGGACTCCGGAAGCGCGCGCTCAGCCACCTGCAGCCCGTTGCTGGATGTCGGTTGCCTTAAACCAGGCACCGGCAAGTAACTCAGTGCAGCGTTGGGTAGCTTTACCGGTGCCGGTGCCGATAGCCAGGAGGCGCTTTGCCCTCGGAAGTAGCGCTGCAGGGGCTAGCCGATTTTGTCTTTGCGGGCGGGCCAATAGAACCTGCCGAATGGTTTGCGCTTCAGCGGCGCGATTTCCGCCTCGACGAAGCGGGTATGGGTACTAATTTGCATAGCGGCAGGGAAGGCGTGCCAAAAGCGAACCTTCCATTTGCTGGATGAGTGTATTTCGAAGTGCTATGACCCTTCAGTCGCTGGTATCATGTCCTTAAATCAATCCTTTTTCGACCCTCGCCTCGTCGGCATTGAAGGGGCTGCCTTTATCGACCCGGCGAAGATCGAGGAGGCACTCCTGCGCCTGATCCCGCGGGCGCACATTTCGAAGGGCCACTTCACCTATCCCAGCCGCGCCGAGCTTCGCGACCTGGTGTGGAACCACATGGACCAGAACCATCGTCCGCACATTCATCGGACCTATGGTGAAGCCGCGCGCCTTTTCATCGATCCTCACGCCAGCTTCTCGCTGACTCGCTACGGTCGGTGGCCGGTCGCGATCCCCGTCTTCGACGGATACTTTCGCGAGAACGGCTTCTATCAAGTGATGGTGCTGTTCGGGCTGATCGTGGTCGTCAACATAATCGAATGCAATAAGGTAGACGATGGCACGGCAATGGACGTCGGGTGGGTGGTGGCATCGCATCGCTGGCTCCGCTTCCTCCATCCGCTTCTCAGTCGCCGGTTCCAGCGACTCAATGATGTGCAGAACCGCGAAGACGATCCTATGCGCGACCAGCGCGTAGCTTTGCGCGCCGCCAACTATCGATTTGCGACCGACGCTCCAAATTTCCTCAACTCGAACGTCGTGGCCAACAATGTCGAGTTTCCCGCCTTTCCCGGCCATCATTCGATCGCGCTCAAGGATCTGCCGGAGGCAGAGCTTTATCGCGCCGAGGTCGGAGATCGTGCCTTTATCCTGCGCCGGTCAGGACAGCAGCTCGAGGTGTGGCCCGGCATCTGTCCGCACGAAGGGGCTGAGCTCGGCGCAGGCGACGTCACGGGAAAGCTCGTTCGATGCCCGTGGCATGGCTTGGAATTCGGGCCGCGGCGATTCGGTCCTGACGCCGGCAAGGCCGTACTGTGCGGCGCACTTCTCGAATTCAGCGGAGATGCCCTGACAATCCGCCCGGCTTCGGGCTAGGGACCTGTAAAAGGCCACTGATGCACGACCTTCTGCTCTATTTTTCCGTGGTTGCCGTAAGCGGCGCAGTCTTTCTTCCGCTGCACATCGTCCTCAGTCAGGCGAAGCGGGGAGGCCCTCTCGTGATGGCACTGGGAGCGAGTATCGCAGTGTCGGCGTTGGCAGGGAGCATCATTGGCAACTTCGTCATTTCCGGCGGTTTTTCCGCCCCTGCGGTCGCCCTCGTGGCGAGTATAGGTGGCGCGCTGACTTTTGCGGGCTTCGCAGGGGCCTATGCGCTGATCCTGCCGATCAGTGTAGATCGATCGCTGTCGGCGCACATCGTCGGTTTGCTCTACGCGTCGTCCGGCGGACGAATCAGGGAGTCCGAATTGTTTCGCCTCTACACGCACGCGGCCCTTCTGGGCAAGCGGCTGCGCGAGTGCGAGCAATCCCGCATCCTGGAGAGGCAGGGTGATGAGTTGGTCATCACCGCCAAGGGGCGTCGGATCGCGTCTGTCTACTTCGCCTTGGATCGACTGATGCAGACACGCGCCATGATCGAGCCGGCAAGCGGGCCTTCTGAGTCATCTTCTAGCAGCCCATAACCGGGAAGAGGGCCAGCAGTTGGCGTCGACGATATTGCGACTTGCGATCGGCCTGCTATTGCTCGGCGCATTGTTCTATTCCGGCTTGATCGACCTAGTCGTGCTGCGCACCGCGCTGCACTACCCCGTGACTCTGGCATTGGCCACTTTCGTTTCCTTCCTGGCGATCCCCACCGCCGCTTTCCGCTGGCAGCTTCTTCTTCGTTCGCAGGCCTTGCATCTTCGCTTCGTCGATACGGTGCGTATCGCCGCTATCTCCACCTTCTTCGGAACGTTTTTGCCGGGCGCTGTGGGCGGAGACATCATCAGGGTCGTCTATGTCCACAGAGCATCATTCGGCCGACGTGCCGGCGCCTACATGTCTATTCTGGTCGACCGCATGATCGGCCTGGCAGCGTTGATGATATGGGCGATTGTCGTCACTCTCAGTCGGCCGTCCGGCAGTTTCACCTTGCTCGAATACACCCTCGTATTGCTCTCGTCCGGCCTTTTAGTAAGCATAGCGATCGTCCTGGTCTTTGGGGACAGGGTGCTCGGAATCTGCAATTCTATCTTCAGGGGCCGATGGCACAAGATTGCTGAAATTGTCGAGCACACGTCTCAAGCACTTCGCCAGTACCGGCTTGACTGGCCCGTCCTGCTTTATTCCCTCGGTGTCGCTATCCTGGTTTCGGGAATGCAGATCGGTGCGATCGTGATCATTGCGGTATTGATGAATTTCGGGGGCCTTAGCGCCGGTGACTACACCATTGCCGCTGCCTATGGCCTACTCGTCAATAACGTCCCGCTCACGCCCGGCGGGCTGGGAGTTGGCGAAGGGGCTTTTGCGTCTCTGTGTGTCGCGTTGGGCGGGGCTGCTGGGAACACGCCCTACGGCACGATATTCCTGATCTTCCGATGCGTGCTGATGATTTCCGTTCTGCCGGGCCTGCTGGTCTACCTGGTCTATCCCGATCGTGCCCATCTTCTGGACAGAGTCGACACGGCCGGCAGGGATTGAATCGTCCGCCTATTTCAAAATAGCAGTCGAGCAGTCCTCCGTTACAAACGCAGAAATATACTTTCCCGTCGCAAGTGGTCGAAGGTGGCACCGTGTCGCCAAGACTTCAAGAACCGCCTTGTTAATGGGAAGCAAACGATCCCGTTCATTGGAAATGATGACGGGCAAGCCGGATGCAGTGGCCGCTGGTCTGCACCCCTGAAACGGTACCGGTCTGAGAGTTAGAGTTTCGGCTATTTTGAGCTTTGAAGGAGCGAGAAATGGCACGGAAGGACTACACGCCTGAGCAGGCGATTGGGATGCTGCGGGAAGCCGAGGTACGGCTGA
>CAIWTJ010000252.1 GCA_903915535.1 Enhydrobacter aerosaccus | reverse complement strand
GGGGGCGTCACCCTAGCGGCTTGTGGACCCTGCGGAAACCATGCTCAAAGCATCGCCATGCGAATCCTGGTGACAGGCGGCGGCGGCCGCGAACATGCGCTGTGCTGGGCCATTTCGGCCTCGCCGCTGTGCACGAAATTGCTCTGTGCGCCGGGCAACGCCGGCATCGCCCAGGTGGCGCAATGCATCGACGTCCCGGCCGAGGATGTCGAAGGCCAGGTGGCGCTGGCGCTCGCGGAAAAGATCGATTTCGTGGTGATCGGCCCCGAGACGCCGCTGGTCGCGGGCCTCGCCGATCGGCTGGCCAAGGTCGGCATCAAGGCCTTCGGCCCGTCGATGGAAGCGGCCCAGCTCGAAGGCTCCAAGGGCTTCACCAAGGATCTCTGCCGCCGCTATCAGATCCCGACAGGCGCCTACGAGCGCTTCACCGATCTCGACAAGGCGATCGCCTACATCGAGGCGAACGGCGCGCCGATCGTCGTGAAGGCCGATGGCCTCGCCGCCGGCAAGGGCGTCGTCGTGGCCGAGACAGTCGAGCAGGCAGAGAGCGCCGTGCGCGACATGCTGGCCGGCAACCGCTTCGGTGCGGCCGGCGCCTCGGTCGTGATCGAGGAGTTCCTCGACGGCGAGGAAGCGAGCCTGTTCGCGCTGACCGACGGCGAGCACGCGCTGGCGCTCGCGGGCGCGCAGGACCACAAGCGCGCCTTCGACGGCGACAAGGGACCGAACACCGGCGGCATGGGCGCCTACTCGCCCGCGCCGATCCTCGACGCCGCGATGGTCGAGCGGGCCATGAACGAGATCGTGCTGCCGACCGTGCGCGCGATGAAGGCCGACGGCATTCCCTTCAAGGGCGTGCTCTATGCCGGCCTGATGATCGGCAAGAACGGCCCGAAGCTGATCGAATACAACTGCCGCTTCGGAGATCCCGAAACCCAGGTGCTGATGATGCGGCTCAAGTCCGACATCGTGCCGGCCCTGATCGCCTGCGCCGACGGCGGGCTGAAGCATCTCGACCTGCGCTGGTCGAACGATGCGGCGCTGACGGTCGTGATGGCGGCCAACGGCTACCCCGATGCCTACAAGAAGGGCACCGAGATCAGGGGCCTCGAGGCCGCCGGTAAGGTCGAGGGTGTGCAAGTGTTCCACGCCGGTACCAAGGCGGACGGCCCGCGTATCCTGGCCAATGGCGGCCGCGTGCTGAACGTCACGGCCACCGCCCCCACCGTGGAGGAAGCCCGCGCCCGTGCCTATAAAGCGGTCGATCTGATCGACTGGCCAGAAGGCTTCTGCCGGCGCGATATTGCATGGCGGGCAGTCGCCCGCCGGCCGTGACACCCTGCCGGAGCAGCCTTTAGAGATATCCGCATGCCCGATTCATCCGATCTCTCGCAGCGCCTGCTGGCCCAGTTGAGCTTCCCGTGCGGCGACGTGCCGGAGCCCGGCGACATCAAGAATGTGGCCCCCGGCATCTACTGGCTGCGCATGCCGCTGCCGTTCCAGCTCAACCACATCAACCTCTGGATGATCGAGGAAGCCGACGGCTGGACGATCGTCGACACCGGCATCAACACCGATGCGACACGCGAGCTGTGGGACAAGATCTTCGCCGCGAAGCTCAAGGGCAAACCGGTGACGCGCGTGATCGGCACGCATCTCCATCCCGATCACATCGGCCTCGCCGGCTGGCTGTGCGAGCGCTGGAAGGCGCCGCTCTGGATGACGCTGGGCGAATACATGAGCGCGCAGGCCGCGCGCAACGACTTCATCGACAGCGAAGACACGCGCGCGGCGCACGTGATGCGCAACGGCGTGCCCGCCGACAAGGTCACTCTGTTTCACCGCCACAAGGGTGGCTACGCCAAGGGCGTGGCGCCGCTCCCGGTGTCCTTCCAGCGCATGATCCATGCCCATCCCTTCACCATGGGCGGCCATCGCTGGGACGTGATCGTGGGACGCGGTCACGCGCCTGAGCATGCCTCGCTCTGGTGCCCCGAGCTCAACGTGCTGATCGCGGGCGACCAGGTGCTGCCCAAGATCAGCACTAACGTGGGCGTCTGGCCCAACGAGCCTTTCGCCGATGCGCTCACCTGGTTCCTCGACGGCTTCTCGCGCTTCCGCCGCCTGCCGGCCGACGCGCTGGTGCTGCCGAGCCATGGTTTCCCCTTCGTCGGCATGCACACGCGCCTCGACCAACTCGTGGCCCACCACGACGCGCGCCTTTCTGAGATGACCAATGCCATCGCGCGCACGGGCGCCAAGGGCTCGACCGGCTGGGACATGGTGCCGGTGCTGTTCCCGCGCCACCTCGACAACAACCAGATCGTCTTCGCCTTCGGCGAGACCCTGGCGCATCTCCATTGCCTCGAGACCCGCAAGCGCGTGAAGCGGGTCGTGGTCGACGGGGTTCATCGTTTCGTGGCGCTGGTCGATCCGCACAGCCAGCCGCCCGGCGACGATTCCGATTCCGACATGATGGATATCGGTCCAACATAGCTGGATGCGCGTCGACCTCTTCGACTTCGAACTGCCTGAAAGACTGATCGCCCAGCGGCCGGTCTCGCCGCGCGACAGCGCGCGGCTGCTCGATGTCTCGGGTGGCGCCCTGCAGGACTGGACGGTGCGCGACCTGCCGGGCCTGCTCGAGGAAGGCGATCTGCTGGTGTTCAACGACACCAAGGTCATCCCCGCGCGGCTGATCGGCACGCGCGCCTCCGGCGGCAAGGCCGAGGTGCTGCTGATCCGCGACCTTGGGGACAGCCGGTGGCTCTGCTTCGCCCGTCCGACCAAGAAGATGCATGTGGGCGACACGCTCGCCTTCAAGGGACTTGCCGCCACGGTCGCCGAGAAGCACGAGGACGGCTCCGTCGTGCTCGCCTTCGACAAAAGCGGCGCCGCCTTCCTGGCCGCGATCGAAAGCGCGGGTGCCGTGCCGCTGCCGCCGTACATCCGCGGCGGCACCGCCGATGCGCGCGATCGCGACGACTACCAGACCCTGTTTGCCAAACGCGACGGCTCGGTCGCGGCACCCACCGCCGGCCTGCATTTTACGCCCGACCTGATGCAGCGTCTCGACGCGATGGGCATCGCGACCGCGGGTGTCACGCTGCATGTCGGCGCCGGCACGTTCCAGCCGGTGCGCGTCGACGATACCGAGGCGCACACGATGCACGCCGAATGGGGCGAGGTCCCGCAGGCGACGGTGGACGCCATTGCCAGGGCCAAGCGTGTGGTCTCGATCGGCACGACGTCGCTGCGGCTGCTCGAAAGCGTGGCCCGCGAAGGACCGATGCGTGCCTGGACGGGCGAGACCGATATCTTCATCACGCCAGGCTTCCAGTTTCGCGCGGTCGACCTGCTGATCACGAACTTCCATCTGCCGAAGTCGACCCTATTCATGCTGGTCTCGGCCTTCGCCGGCCTCGACCGCATGAAGGCCGCGTACGCGCACGCCGTGCGCGAGCAATACCGCTTCTATTCCTACGGCGATTGTTGTCTGTTGCGGCGATGAGTCTTTCCTTCGAGCTTCTCGCCACGGACGGCGCCGCGCGGCGCGGCCGCCTCACGACGGCACACGGCACTGTCGAGACGCCAACCTTCATGCCGGTCGGCACCGCGGGCACGGTGAAGGCGATGCTGCCGCAGTCGGTCGCCGAGACCGGTGCGCAGATCGTGCTGGGCAACACCTTCCACCTGATGCTGCGCCCGGGCGCCGAGCGTGTCGCGGCGCTGGGCGGGCTGCACAAGTTCATGAACTGGCCGGGGCCGATCCTGACCGACTCCGGCGGCTTCCAGGTGATGTCGCTCAAGGAGCTGCGCAAGCTCGATCCGGACGGCGTCACGTTCCGCTCACCCAACGACGGCTCGCAGCATCGCCTCACGCCCGAGAAGTCGATGGAGATCCAGCACCTGCTCGATGCCGACATCACCATGTCGTTCGACGAGTGCACGCCCTGGCCGGCCGAGGAGCCGGTAGCGGCGGCCTCGATGCGGCTCTCGATGAAATGGGCGGAGCGCGGCAAACGCGCGTTCAGGGATCGGCCAGGCTACGGTCTGTTCGGCATCGTACAGGGCAGCACCTTCCCCGCCTTGCGCGCCGAAAGCGCGAAGGCGCTGCTCGACATCGGCTTCGACGGCTACGCCGTGGGCGGTCTCGCCGTCGGCGAGGGCCAGGAGATGATGTTCGCCACGCTCGATACGACCGTGCCGCAGCTCCCGGCGGACAAGCCGCGCTATCTCATGGGCGTGGGCCGGCCGTCCGATATCGTGGGCGCGGTGAAGCGCGGCATCGACATGTTCGACTGCGTTATGCCGACGCGCTCGGGCCGCACGGCGCAGGCCTTCACGCGCCGCGGCGAACTCAACCTGCGCAACGCGCGCCACCGCGACGATCCGCGGCCGATCGACGAGCTGTGCGCCTGCCCCGCCTGCACGAACCACAGTCGTGCCTATCTCCATCATCTCATCCGCAGCGAGGAGATTTTGGGAGCGATGCTGCTCACCTGGCACAATCTCCACTACTACCAGGACATCATGCGCGGCCTGCGCACGAGCATCGAGCGCGGCACACTCGGCCATGACATCGCCGCATTCGAGGCGGAACAAGGGCGAGGAGACATCGAACCACAGTAGCGGGGAGCCTCAGGAATGCCGAACGAGGCATTGATCGTCGTCGACGTTCAAAATGACTTTTGCGACGGCGGTGCGCTGGCCGTCCCGGGCGCCAACGCCGTCCTTCCTCTCATCAATCGACTGATCGGCCGCCATGAGCACGTCGTCCTCACGCAGGACTGGCATCCGCCCGGCCACGCCTCCTTTGCCAGCAGCTGGAAGGATGGCGTGCCCTTCAGCACCGTGAAGTTTCCCTACGGTCCGCAGACGCTGTGGCCGGATCATTGCGTGCAGGGGACGCCCGGCGCGGAGTTCCACCCCGATCTGAATGCGTTGAAGGCCCAGACGATCGTACGCAAGGGCTTCCATGCCGGCATCGATTCCTATTCGGCATTCCGCGAGAACGATCGCATGACGCGCACCGGCCTCGACGGCTACCTGAAGGCGCGCGGCTTCACGCGGCTGGTCTTCTGCGGGCTGGCGCTCGACTATTGCGTGGCGTGGTCGGCGATCGACGCTCGTCAGGCGGGCTTCGACATCGCTGTCGTCGTCGAAGCAACGGCCGCCATCGACCTCGACGGCAGCCGCAAGCGCATGCTGAGCGACATGCGCCAGGCCGGGATCAACCTGAACGCGACGGCGTAACAGGCGACTTGACTCCGCGAGCACAACCGGAGAGCGTTGCTACCGTAGCAAGATATGGGCGATGGGGGTCGCCTGCTGCGATAGGGGGAATATGGCGGAGCGTAATCTTACTTTCAGGATTCGGGGAGCTGTGCCTACGGCAATAGCGATCTGTTCAACGATCGTTGCTACTGGCTGTAGTCAATTTGACTACCTCTACATGAACGACCCGGCGTTTGTAGAAGGCAAGAGCAAGAATGGGACGGCAACTACGGGAGACCAGCCGCCCTTCGATCTTATCGCCGACTGCATTCCCGCCCATCTCGATCCAGGCGGCAAATGCACCAACCCTACGTTTCAAAGAATTGAAGCCGCGGGCATCAGCGAAAATGCGGCGTACCTGCGAAACAGGTTTCAAGACTATCTGATCACCAGATCGGATCAGATGTGCGAGCGCCACAAGGCCGGCATTCTTGCCGGTCAAGCTACGTCTAGCCTTGCACTGAACGCAGTGACTACAGGCGTAAGCGCAACGGCAGCAATCGTAGTCGCTCCCGCAACAAACATTCTGGCTGCGATCGGTGCGTTTACCAGCGCCACCAATTCCCACATCAACGCCGAGATCTATCAAAAATTCGTAACGCCAGCGATCGTAAAGAAGATCAACGAAGGCCGCGCGGAAAAACTGAAGGAGATTCTGGCGAAGCGCTCAAGAGCTCAAAAGGACTCATCACAGCCGCGCCAGGCTGCCCCCGTCACTGAATACACGCCGGAAAGCGCAGTAGGCGACGTCGAACGCTACAATCAATTCTGCTCGTTTGCTTGGGGTATCACCGCGCTTACAGACTCCAACGCCAAATTCGACGATACGGCGCCTGGCATTCAGCAGCGCATCGAGTCCCTGCGCAAACAACAGTTGGCGAACAGCGACCAAATCAAAGCTCTTAAAGGCTCGGGCGAAGAAGTGCGCCGCCTTCAAGACGTAAATTCAGACATTTCGCGCCAGATCATGGTTCTGCAACAGCAGCTCTTTAGCGCGCCACTAACCATCGACGGGAAGTCGAGCGACAAGAAATAGGCACGCCAATATCCGCTGCTAAACCTTGTCACTGCCTGACCAGCTCGACGCGGCGGTTCTTCGCCTGGCCCTCTTCCGTGTCGTTGGACGCGAGCGGACTGAGCGGCCCGACTCCTTTTGACACCATGCGGTCGGCGGCGATACCGAAGCGCGTCGCCAGCGCTTTCGCCACCGAATCGGCACGGCGTTGCGAGAGATCGGTGTTGTAGGCCAGCGTGCCCTTGTTGTCGGTGTGGCCGACGATGAACACCTTGAGGCCGGCGGACGACTTCAGCAGGGTGGCCATCTCGGCCAGCTGCTTGTCCGACTCGGGCTTGAGGTCGGCCTTGTCGAAGTCGAAGAGGATGCCGTAGAGCGCGACCCTGCCGTCCTTGCCCAGCGCGCCGCCGATCTGCTCGGCTGACACGAAGGCCAGGTTCTGCTGCATCGCCTTGGTCTCGAGCACGTCCAGCATGACCAGCACGCGGCCCTTCAGCGCCGACGAGATGTCGCCCATCGAGCCGCCGGTCTGGGTCGCGGCATAGATCGACACGTAGACGTCCCCGGCTCCGTCGCGCGTCCACTGCCCGACCCACAGGCGCTGGTCGGCGTTGGGATCGACATACTCCAGCACGTTGCCGGTCAGGTCTCGGCGCGTGCGGTCGTACGCCGTGCCTTCGGGCTTCAGCGCGCGCGGCACGCCGTGCAGCTTGTGGAACTCCTCGCCGCACTCGATCTTGCTGCACTGGAACAGCGCCTTGGCGCCCTTCCCTTCCAGCTCGTTGGTGTAGTTGCGTACGACTTCGAGGGTCGAGCGCCCCTCCGGCACGACGTAGATCGTGCGGGTCAGCCGGCCTTCGACCGTCTGCGTCTTCTCGTAGCGCAGCTTCTTGTCGGGCTCGCTCGCGTAGGAAGCGCCGACGGCCTTGCCGAGCGGCAGGACGAGTTCGTCGAAGTCCTTCTTCGTCTGTGCGACGATGAACGACCCGGCGTAGCGCGGCAGCAACTGGTCGCCGGATCCCGGTGCGTTGCTGTCGAGGGTCTTGGTGAACTTCGGGTCGACCTGTGCCCAGGACGTGAAGGGCGCCGTGGAAGCGACAAGTGCGAGCCCCGCCACGAGCCAGAACCGCATCTAGACGCGTTCCAGTGCGAGCGCGATGCCCTGGCCCACGCCGATGCACATGGTGCAGAGCGCGCGCTTGCCGCCCGTGGCTTCGAGCTGGTTGAGCGCGGTGATCATCAGCCGGCCGCCCGAGGCGCCGAGCGGATGGCCAAGCGCGATCGCGCCGCCGTTCGGGTTCACGTTCTCGGCGTCGTCGGCGAGGCCCAGCTGGCGCAGCACGGCCAGCGCCTGGGCGGCAAACGCCTCGTTGAGCTCGATCGTGTCGAAGTCCTTCATCGTCATGCCGAGCTTGGCCAGCAGCTTCTTGCTGGCCGGCACCGGGCCGATGCCCATGACCCGGGGCGGCACGCCCGCCGACACGGTGCCCAGGATGCGCGCGCGCGGCACGAGGCCGTTGGCCTTGGCCGCGGCTTCCGAGGCGATGATCATGGCGCAGGCGCCGTCGTTCAGGCCCGACGAATTGCCCGCCGTCACCGAACCGCCCTCGCGGAACGCGGCCGAGAGCTTGCTGAGCGTCTCCATCGTGGTGTCGCCGCGCGGATGCTCGTCCTTCTCGACGACGATCTCGGTCTTGCCCTTCTTCACGGTGACCTTGACGATCTCCTTGTCGAAGAAGCCGCGATCCTGCGCGCTCTTGCAGCGGCGCTGGCTGCGATAGGCGAAGGCGTCCTGGTCGGTGCGGCTGATCTGGTGCTCGGTCGCCACGTTCTCGGCGGTCTGGCCCATCGGGTCGACGCCATAGGCCGCCTTCATCTTCGGATTGACGAAGCGCCAGCCCAGCACCGTATCCTCGAGCTTCATGCCGCGGTCGAACGCGCCTTCGGGCTTGCCCATCACGTAGGGCGAGCGGGTCATGCCCTCGACGCCGCCCGCGATCATCATGTCGGCCTCGCCCAGCTTGATGGCGCGCGCCGCGTGACCGGCCGCTTCCAGGCCCGAGCCGCAGAGGCGGTTCACCGTCGCGCCCGCGACCTCGACCGGCAGGCCGGCCAGCAGGCCCGCCATGCGCGCGACGTTGCGATTGTCCTCGCCCGCCTGGTTCACGCAGCCGTAGATGATGTCGTCGACGGCGCCCCAGTCGACATTGGCGTTGCGCTGCATCAGCGCCTTCAGCGGATGGGCGGCAAGGTCGTCGACCCGCATCGCGCCCAGGCCGCCGTTGTAGCGGCCGACGGGGGTGCGGATCGCGTCGCAAATGAAGGCTTCGGTCATCTCGGGGGAACTCCCTAAACTATCGTTCCCGCCCGGTTAGCACCGTCTCAGCCCCGTTGCCAATGCCCCACAGGCAGAGGGGCCATGCTCAGGATGGCGTGTTGGGCGTATCCCCCGTACGGGCGTTCGATCGCCAACGAGAAGCCGTGACGCGCGGCCAACCTAGCCAATTCCGCCTCCAGATCGTCGCGCGGATGGACATGGAACAAGGCCAGCCACCGGCGCAGGGCTGCCTTGAACCAGCCGGGCAGCCGTTCCTGCCTGCCGAAATCGACGATGTGCAGCTCGCCGTCCGGCAGCAGGCACGCGGCCGCCTGCTCCAGCACCGCGCGCCAGCCCGGGATCATCGACAGGCTGTAGGAAATGAAGATGCGCGAGAAGCCCGGCACGCCGAACAGCAGCGCGGGATCGAAGCGTGTGGCATCGGCCTGGGCGAGCTGGATGTGCGCGGTGAGGCCCTGCCGCACGATGGTCTGGCGCGCCGTTTCGAGCATCTCGTAGGAAATGTCGATGCCGAAGAGATCGATGTCGGGATAGGCCCGCGCCGTGTGCACCAGGTTGCGCGCCGTGCCGCTGCCGATCTCCAGCACGCGCATGCCGCGCGTCGGCCGCAGCCGCGCGATCAGCCGGTCGCGGCCCAGCAGGTAATACTTTCGCGTGAGATCGTAGATATGCCGCTGATGACGGTAGATGCGGTCCATCAGGTCGGCGGACACGATGGCGTCGCTCATGGCCTAGGAGTCCAGAAGATAGAGGTGGAAGCCGCCATAGATCGCCGAGCGGTCGGCCTTGGTGAAGGCGCGCGACGCCTCGGCGTCGTAGCACCAGCGATCGAGAATCGACTGATCGACCCGGCCCGGCAGCAACGACGGCTCGGCGGCGGTGCGGAAGATCACCCGCGCGCCCGGCCGTGCCGTGCGCGTGATCTCGCTCCACAGCGCGTTGAGCTGCTCGTCGGTCATCCAGTCCTGCGCATCGAGCAGCACGTAGCGGTCGCGCGAGGCCGCGGGGCACGCCGCGAGATATTCGGTGATCGAGCGGTTCATCACCTCGACCCGGTCGGCGTTGGCGCGCACCGCGTCGAAGTTGTCCCTCTGCAGATAAGGCGGCAGCGGTCCGTTCTCTCCGTACCCGCGACCGAAGGCTTGCCAGGCGAAGTAGTTGCTGTCGAGGCTGAAGCCACAGGACAGTTGCTCGACCCGCTCGCGCAGCACCACGCGCATGTCGCGGCCGCCGGCCAGCGCTTCGTATTGCGCGGGCGGAATGCCCAGGCCGTAGAGCGACAGGCGATTGGACGTGGCCCACCGTACCGCTGGCTTGTCGAACAAGGGCGAGAGCATCGTCTCGAAGAAGTGCCTTTGCTCGGCGAGCGTCCGCGACGACAACAGATCGCGCGGCTTGACGCCATAGGCGCGGGCAACGACGTGGGCGAGGCCGATGAAGCGGCCGAGGGCACCATGCTTGTAGGCATTGCGGGCGAACATCGAAATCCGGCGGCGGCCGAATTGATGCAGGCTGCGGCCGTTCCAGTACGCCAGACTCTCGGCATCGAGGTGCGGCGCGATCAGACGGTCGAAGGTCTCGACGTTGGCCTTGTCGTCGGCGGCGCCGAAGAAGCGGTGAAACTCGTCCCACGAGGTGAGCTGCTGCGCCGCCACGAGCTTCAGCCGATTGAGCGCCACATGCGCCAGGCTGAGATCGAGGGCGGTGATGCGGGCGGGGCCGGCGGTCAGATAGGAGAGGACATTGCAGCCGCCCGAGGCGATCGCCACGACGTGGCTGTCGGGCCGCAGCGCCAGCGCTTCCAGATCGATTTCGGGATCCTCCCAGATCTGGGCGTAGACCAGGCCGCGGAACATCCGTTCGAACAGGCGCTCCAGGACCCCTTCGCGGGACAGGGCACGATTGCGGCGCACCGCATCGCTGAGGCGGATATGACTCTCGGCTCGCGGATAGACCAATCCACAGACTCCGCATTACAACAACCTTCCCCATATACAGGGGGAGGGTTTCAGTTTGATGATGTGGAGCGCGGCATGACCGACCTTGGCTTCGCCCTTTTCGATACGCCGATCGGCACCTGCGGCCTGACCTGGAACGC
>CAIWTJ010000251.1 GCA_903915535.1 Enhydrobacter aerosaccus | reverse complement strand
CTTCGTTCAGGAAGCACGAGATCGGCAGGCCGCGCGAGGTGCCGCCGTTGCTGAGCACGGGGGTCGCCGGCATGAACCAGAGGTTCGAAATATAGTCGTAGATGCGCTGGGCATGGGCATCGTCGTCGGCATAGGCCGAGGCGACGCGCGCGAACATATCCTGATAGCTTTCGCCTGGCAGGAGATAGCGATCGGTCAGGGTAGCCTTCCCGAACGCCGTGAGGCGGGCATCCCGGGAAGAATCGGTAACAACACGTGCGCCGCTGCGAACTTGAACTACATCAAACACTTGCAGCCCCCTTTTTCTTGTTGTCCACAGATGTGGATAAAACACATTGTGGAAGACACCTATTACTGGGGGCCGGTTCGTCCGTCCCCGCTATCAGTAGATGATACGCTGCTGTGAGGGGGTGTCATCGCTAATTTTATTCCTAGACTGTGAATCTGAAGAATTGGTGTCTAACTCTTTGATTCTTCACCACTAATAGTGGTTTGAAATTTTGTTTTCTTGGCTGTTTACGAACCTTCGCACCTGCAGCATCAAATAAGAACAAAACGCGCCTTCGCGCGGAATCCTTGGGCCTGAAACAGAAACGCCAGCGATTCGGCCTGCCACCGTCCGGTCATAGTCCGAAAGCCCAAATGCGGTAGGCACTTCTGGCCGCACCATCTTCGTCGTCAGATTGTCACAAGCGGGCGTAACATCCGGCGCCCGCCCCGAGACGTCCGCAGAACGCCCAAGAAGAAGGGAAAAATCCTATGTCGACGGCATCTCCCCGCCCGGAGGCCCCCGCTCCCGCCCCCGGTCCCTATGGACTGGACGCGATCTGCAGGGCGGCACTGAAGATTTCGGGCGGTGAGGATGCCGCCCAATTCGCCCGCCGCCTCTACGAGCGGGTCGCCGACAGGGACCTGGCCGCCGCCCCGCCCGAGCAGCGCGCCGCCGCGGCGATCTCGCTCCTGGCCTTTGCCCGCCGCCGCCTGCCCGGCGTCGCCAAGGTCCGGGTGTTCAACCCCGACAGCGCCCACCATGGCTTCGAGAGCCGGCGCACGATCGTGCAGATCGTGAACGACGACATGCCGTTCCTGGTCGATTCGATCGCCAACGACTTCAACCGCCGCGAAATCGCCGTCCATCTCCTGGCGCACCCGGTGATGGCCGTGCGCCGCGACCTCGATGGCGATCTCGGAGAAATGGCGACCGAGGCCGGCCATGGCGCATCGCGCGAATCGCTGATGCATATCGAGATCGATCGACAGGCCGATCCGGCGCTGCTCGACGAGATCGCGGCGGCCCTCACCCGCGTGCTGGCCGAAGTGCGCCTGGCGGTCGAAGACTGGCGCGCCATGCGCCAGGCCTGCCTCGATTCGATCGAGGACCTGACCCCGGGCCGTGCGGCCGATCTCGCCGAGAACACGGAGTTCCTGCGCTGGCTCGAGGCCAACAACTTCACGTTCCTCGGTCACCGCCGCTACCGTTATGTCGACGATCCCGCGCAATCGGGCGGCATCCGCTACGAGATCGTGCCGGGCTCCGCCCTCGGCATCCTGCGCCGCGACGAGGTCCGGCTGTTCGAAGAGGGACTGGGCGGCGGCGCCGCGATGGCGCGTTTTGCCCGCGGGCGCGACGAGCTTCTGATCGTGAAGACCGATCGCCAGGCGATGGTCCATCGCAGCGGCGCGATGGACTGCGTGATCGTGAAGACCCACGACCGCGACGGCAGGGTGACCGGCGAGCACCGGCTGGTGGGCTTCTTCACCTCCGCCGCCTATCACGCGATGGCGCAGCACGTGCCGCTGCTCCGCGCCAGGGTGAGCGAAGTGGTCCGCCGCGCCGGCCTCGACCCCAACAGCCACGACGGCAAGGCGCTGCTGTCGATCCTCGATTCCTATCCGCGCGACGAGCTGTTCCAGATCGACGTCGACACGCTCTACGACCATGCGCTGCGCATCCTCCAGCTGCAGGAGCGCCGTCAGGTGGCGCTGTTCACGCGCCGCGACGCCGTCGGCCGCTTCGCGACCTGCCTGGTCTTCGCGCCCCGCGGACGCTTCGACGCGGCGCTGAGCGACCGTTTCAAGGCGATCCTGGAGAAAGCCTGGAACGCCCGGATCGCCGCCGTCACCGGACTGGCGAGCGATGAATCGGCGCTCGCCCACGCACTTTACACCCTGAAACTGGCGCAGCCCGACAGCGCTTCACCCGATCTCGCGGCCCTCGAACATGCGCTGGTCGAGGCGGCAACCTCGTGGAACGACCGCCTCCGCGCCACCCTGGAATCGACCCTGGGCGAAGCCGAAGGCCGCGCCACCGCCCGCAAATGGCGCGCGTTCTTCCCCGCGACCTATCGCGAGGAATTCTCCCCATCGCACGCCGTCGCCGATCTGGACTTGCTCGAGGCGGCACTGGGCGGACGCGCGTTCGGCGTGCGGCTGGCACGCGAGCGCGACCAGCCTGCGCACCGCTTCACGCTCCGGCTGTTTCACCCGAAGGACCTGATTGCGCTGTCCGACATCCTGCCGCTGGCCGAGAACCTCGGACTGCGCGTGCTGAGCGAAGCCCCTTTCCGGCTGCGCGCGCCCGATGACGCCCCGGGAAGCGCGGGCGAGGTGGCGCTGCAGGTCCTCACGGTCGAAACCGACGACGGCTCGGCTGTCGACCTCGATATCTCCGGCGCGCGTTTCGCCGACGCGCTCGACAAGCTCTGGTCGAACGACCTCGAGAACGACGGGCTGAACAAGCTGGTGCTGCGGGCCGGGCTCGCCTGGCGCGACATCGCGGTGCTGCGCGCCTACGCGAAGTACCTGCGCCAGGCCGGGCTCCCCTTCAGCCAGGAATACATGGAGCGCGCCCTGGTCGCCTATCCCGCGATCGCCGGCGGCATCGTCGAGCTCTTCGCGGTGCGCCTGGAGCCCAAGCTGGGCGCGGCGGATTCCGAAATCCGCAAGACGCAGCTCGACGCGATCGAGGCGACGCTCGCGAGCGAACTCGACTCCGTGACAACGCTCGACGAGGACCGGATCCTGCGGCGGTTCCTCAATGCCGTGCGCTGCACGCTGCGCACCAACTACTGGCAGGAGAAGGAGTGGATCTCCTTCAAGGTCGACAGCCGCGCGATCGACGAGCTGCCCGCGCCTCGGCCGCTGGTCGAGATCTTCGTCTACAGCCCGCGCATGGAAGGCATCCACCTGCGCGGCGGACGCGTGGCGCGCGGCGGCATCCGCTGGTCCGACCGGCGCGAGGATTTCCGCACCGAAATTCTGGCGCTCATGAAGGCGCAGATGGTGAAGAACGCGGTGATCGTGCCGGTCGGCTCCAAGGGCGGCTTCTATGTGAAGCGGCCTCCGGTGAATGGCACGCGTGAGCAGATCCAGGCCGAGGGCATCGCCTGCTACCAGACGCTGATCCGGGGCATGCTCGACATCACCGACAATTACGTGGCCGGCGCGGTCGTGCCACCGGAGAACGTCGTGCGGCACGACGGCGACGATCCCTATCTCGTGGTCGCGGCCGACAAGGGCACCGCGACCTTCTCCGACATCGCCAACGCGCTGGCGCGCGACTACGGCTTCTGGCTCGACGACGCCTTCGCTTCGGGCGGCTCGGCCGGATATGACCACAAGAAGATGGGCATCACCGCGCGCGGCGCGTGGGAATCGGTGAAGCGTCATTTCCGCGAGCTCGGCACCGACATCCAGCGCACGCCCTTCACGGTGGCGGGCGTCGGCGACATGTCGGGCGACGTCTTCGGCAACGGCGTGCTGCTGTCGAAGCAGATCAAGCTGGTCGCGGCCTTCGACCACCGCCACATCTTCATCGATCCCGCACCGGATCCCGCGGCCAGCTGGGCCGAGCGCCAGCGCATATTCAACCTGCCGCGGTCCTCGTGGATGGACTACGACAAGAAGCTGATCTCGAAAGGCGGCGGCATCTACGATCGCGCCGCCAAGTCGATCACCCTTTCAACTGAGGCCTGCGAAGTACTGGGGATCGAGACCGCCACGACGACGCCGGTCGACCTGATGCGCGCCATCCTGAAGGCGCCGGTCGATCTTTTGTACTTCGGCGGCATCGGCACCTATGTGAAGGCTTCGAGCGAGACCAATGCCGACGCGGGCGACCGTGCCAGCGATCCGCTGCGCATCAACGCCGCCGACCTGCGCGCCAAGGTGATCGGCGAAGGCGCCAACCTGGGCTTCACCCAGAAGGGCCGCATCGAGGCGGCGCTCGCGGGACGGCGCCTCAACACCGACGCGCTCGACAATTCCGCCGGCGTCGACACCTCGGACCACGAGGTCAACATCAAGATCGTGACCGGCGAGGCGATCACGACCGGCGCGTTGAAGGCCGCCGATCGCGATCCGCTGCTGTTCAGCATGACGGACGAGGTGGCGGCGCTGGTGCTGCGCCACAACTACCAGCAGAGCCTGTCGGTCAGCGTGACCGAGGCGCAGGCGGGCGAGGAGCACGACCGGCTCGAGCGCTTCATGCGCGCGCTCGAACGCCAGGGACGCCTCGACCGCGCCGTCGAGTTCCTGCCCGACACGGCGGCGATGCGGGCGCGCGGGACGAACAAGCAGTATCTGACGCGGCCCGAGCTCTGCGTGCTGCTGGCCTACGCCAAGATCGATCTCAACGACGAGATCCTGCACTCCGATTTGCCGGACGATCCGCTGCTCGAACCGGAACTGATGCGCTACTTCCCGGCGGCGCTGCAGCAGAAGTTCGAGCCGGCGATCCGCGCCCATCGCCTGCGCCGCGAGATCGCGGCCCTTCAGGTCGTGAACTCGCTGGTCAACCGCTGCGGTCCCACCTTCGTGCGCAACGTCGGACAGCGCACCGGCGCGTCCGCCGCCGCGATCGCGCGCGCTTTCGCCGTGGTGCGCGACGCGTGGAAGCTGCGCGACCTGTGGCCCGACATCGAGGCGCTCGACTCCTCGCTCAAGGCCGAGGCACAGATCCGCATGCTGGTCGCCTCGCAGCGCTTTCTGACGCGCGCCGTGCAGTGGACGCTTAGACGCCTGCCGCAGCCGATCGACACGATGGCCGCGACCGAACAGCTGGGCGCCGCCGTGGCGGCGCTGGGCGATCTGCCGGCGTCGCTGGTTGGCGAGGCCGAGAGCACGGCGCTCACCGAGCGTGCCGCCGCCTTCGAGGCGATGGGGGCGCCGGCCGGGATCGCGCGCCGCGCGGCGGCCCTCCAGACGCTGGCCGGTGCCGGCGACCTGATGCTGGCGGCCAAAGCCAACAACTGCTCGATCGAGGATGCCGCGCGCGTCTACTTCAGGCTGGGCGAGCGGCTGTCGCTGGCCAGCCTCGGCCTCGGCGCCCAGAAGCTGCCGCGCGAGGGCCAGTGGCCGTCGCAGGCCGCGATCTCCATGCTCGACGAGCTGGCGGCGATCCACGCCGAGCTGCTGGCCTCGGTGCTGCGCGCCGCGGGCCCGCAGGGTGCCGCAGATCCCGACGCCGCGCTGGCACGCTGGAGCGAAGGGCGCACCACGGCGCTGGAGCGGGTCGACCGGCTGCAGGAGGAACTGGCGGCGGCCGGACAGCTCGATCTCGCCATGCTGGCCGTCGCCACGGCGGAGTTGCGCGCGCTTGCTTAGGCAGGAATCATCGCCATATCGGAGGACATGATGGACAAGAAACCCGTTATCCAGAAATCGGACGCCGAATGGGCCAAGGAGCTCGACCCGCTGCAGCATCACGTGCTGCGCCAGCACGGCACCGAGCGCCCGGGCAGCAGCCCCCTGAACTATGAAAAGCGTACCGGCATCTTCAGCTGTGCCGGCTGCGGCGAACCGCTATTCGACTCGAAGACGAAGTACGAAAGCGGCTCGGGCTGGCCGAGCTTCTGGGCGCCGCTGTCGGATGCCGTCGCCACCACGACCGACGTCAGCCACGGCATGACGCGCACCGAAGTGACTTGCGCCAAGTGCGGCGGCCATCTCGGCCACGTCTTCCCCGATGGGCCGCAGCCGACCGGCGACCGCTACTGCATGAACGGCGCCGCGCTCAAGTTCGAAGAGAAGAAATAAACGCGATCAGCAGCCGATTGACCTCGGCTGCCTTCTCCTGCTGCACCCAGTGGCCGGCACCGTCGATCAGATGGCAGCCGCGCAGGCCGGGCAGCGTCTTGGGAAAGGCGTCGAGCTGCGCCTGCGCCGCGGGAAAGCGCAGCACGCCGTCCTTCTTGCCGGCAATGAACAGCGACGGCTGCAGGATCGGCTGGCCGCGCCAAGGACCGCCCAGCTCCCAGTTGCGACGCAGGTTGCGGTACCAGTTGAGCCCGCCGCGGAAGCCCGCGCGCGTGAATTCCTGCGTGTAGTAGTCGAGATCGGCTTCGGTGAGCCACGCCGGTAGTTTCTCCGGGTTCGCGGTGTTGCCCAACAGAGTGCCATCGGGCAGCCGACCAAAACCCTTCTTGTCGTCGTCGAGGTCGCCGCTCGCGGTGTAGTAGAGCCGGCGCAGCGAGCCCTTGATGTCCTTCTGCAGCTCGGCCTCGGGCACGCCGGGCTTCTGGAAATACTGCAGGTAGAAGTCGGTGATGCCGAGCTTGGCGAGCGCCGTGAGGATGTCGACGTAGCCCGGCGGCGAGTACGGCACGCTCATCGCGCAGACGGCGGGAAACAGATCGGGCCGCCAAAGGGCGGCATGCCAGGCGACCGGCGCGCCCCAGTCGTGGCCGACGATGATCGCTTTCGTCTCGCCGAGCGCCTTCACCAGTTCGGCCATGTCGCCCACGAGATGCATCAGCGTGTACTGGTCGGCGCCCTCCGGCGCCTCGGTGCTGCCGTAGCCGCGCATGTCGGGCGCGACGCATCGGTAACCCGCCGCGCTCACCGCCTCGAGTTGATGCCGCCACGAGTACCAGCTCTCCGGCCAGCCGTGGCAGAACAGCACCAATGGTCCCGCACCCACATCGGCGTAGCGCATGTGGATGCCGTTGGCGGTGACTGTCTTCAGCGGAATGTTCATGCGCGTTTCCTCTGGTTTCTTTTTTGGCGCCATTTCATCGTCGCGGCCGCGGCCAGCACCATCGCGGGCACCGCGATGAACGAGGTCGGTGCCAGCGAGGCGACGCCCGTCAGGCCATTGCCCACCGTGCAGCCCAGCGCCAGCACGCCGCCCGCGCCCATCAACGCGGCACCGCCGGCGTAGCGCAGCATGTCGACGGGCTGCTCGAAGCCCACCAGCTTGAAGTCGCGCGTCACGGCCACGACCGCGAGCGCGCCCACCAAGATGCCGGCCACGAAGGCGATGCCGAAGTTGAGCTTGGCGCCGGTGAACGTGAGCAGATAGACCAGCGCATCGCCGCCGCCGCGCGTGACGTTCACGCTCTCGACGGTGACCGGTTCGAAATCGTCGGCGCCCAGCACGCCGGTCGCGAGATAGCCCGCCGGCACCAACAGGCCGATCAGCGCGCCCGCGATCAGATGTTTTGCCGGCACGCGCTTCCACACGACGAAGCCAAGAGCGAGCACGACGAAGGCCGCGCCAACGGCGAGGGGCAGCGTCTGTCTGGCGAGCGCGATTGTCGTGGCGGCGGAGAGCGAGGAGCGCGCGGGCGCGAGCACGCCACGGATCGTGGCGTATGCTACGAGCGCAAAGACCAGGAAGGAAACGACCGAACGCAGATTGCCGCCGGCGGAGAGCACGAGAAGCCGGGTGCCGCAGCCGCCCGTGAGCGTCATACCGACGCCGAACATCGCGCCGCCCAGCAGCGCGCCGCCCCAGAACAGCGTCGTCGGCAACACCACGGCCTTGGAGAGATCGAGGCGGCCGGTCCAGACCAGCGCCTGCACGACGATCAGCGCCACGACCATGGCGGTGAGAAAGCCGCGCAGGCGCGGCGCATTGGGAGTCGTGAGCGCGTCTTCGACGGCGCCGCGCATGCAGAAGCCCGACCAGCGCGCGATCGCGCCGAAGGCAATGCCAATCGCAAAGGCGGCGAGCGCCACCTGGCCGTTGGTGTCCAAGGTCATCGGCGCGAGCTTAGCCGCGAAGATGGACCGGACGCGACACCCTTGAGCGCACCGAGGCGCGCGAGCCCAGCAGCAGCGAAACCAGGAAGAAGAGGCTGGCCACCAGCACGATCACCGGACCCGACGGCAGGCCGGCATGGAACGACAGCAGCAGCCCGATCGCACCCGACAGGAACGCCATGGGCACGGCGATCACCGTCATCGACCAGACTTCGCGCGCCCAGAAGGAGGCGGCGACGGCCGGCAGCAGCATCAGCCCCAGAGCCATGAGGGTGCCCAGCGCCTGGAACGCCGCCACCATGTTGAGAACGGCCAGCGCCAGGAACAGCGAATGATAGAGCGCGCCGCGCACACCCATCGCGGCCAGGAAGCCCGGGTTGAAGCACTCGACCACCAGCGGGCGATAGATCGCGGCCAGCCCGACCAGCGTCACCGTCGCCGTGCCGACGATGAGGAACAGCGCCTTGTCGTCGACGGCGAGGATCGCGCCGAACAGGATGTTCATCAGGTCGATCGCGGAGCCGCGCAGGGAGACGATCAGCACGCCCAGCGCCAGCGACGTGAGATAGGCCGCTGCAAAGCTCGCGTCCTCGCGCATCGAGGTGAAGCGCGCGATCGCGCCGGACACCAGCGCGGTCGCCATGCCGGCCACGAAGCCGCCCAGGCTCATCGCCGGCAAGGAGAGCCCTCCCAGGAGAAAGCCCAGCGCCGCTCCCGGCAGCAGCGCATGCGCCAGCGCGTCGCCCATCAGGCTCATGCGGCGCAGGATCAGGAATACGCCGATCGACGAGCCCGCGACCGAGAGCGCGAGGCACGCGACCAGCGCGCGACGCATGAACGCAAAGTCCGCAAACGGCTCGATCAGGTAGGTGTAGAGCATGGAGACAGCGCCCTTAGAGCGAGATCAGGCGCTGAGCTTCAGGGGCACGTCGCAGGTGCCGGCGTGATCGTCCCACGCTTCGGCCATGGAGCGCGCGCGCAACAGGTTTTCGGCCGACAGAACGCGCGACGTCGGGCCGGAATCGACCAGCTCGCGTGCCAGCAACAGCGCGTTGGGGAAGTCGCGGCGCACCTGGTCGATGTCGTGCAGCACGGCCACGACCGTGCGCTTCTCGGCCTGCCAGCGGCGGATCACCTCCATCAGGTCGACGACCGTCTTGGCATCGATGGCGGCAAACGGCTCGTCCAGCAGGACGAGATCGGCGTCCTGCAGAAGCAGGCGCGCGAACAGCACCCTCTGGAACTGGCCGACGGACAGTGTGTCGATCGGCCGGCGTTCGAAGCCGCCCAGCCCCACCGACTCGATGGCGTGTTGCGCGTCGTGGATATCGATCTTCTGGGCCTTGCCGAAGGCGCCGAAACGCGACCAGCGGCCGAGCAGTACGGTATCGAGAACGGCAATTGGAAAGCTGCGATCGATCTCTGCCTGCTGCGGCAGATAGGCGATGCGCCTGGCCGTGCACTCGATCTTGCCCTCGATGCGGGGCGCCAGACCCAGCATCGCCTTCAGGAGGCTGCTCTTGCCCGCGCCGTTGGGGCCGACGATGGCCGTCATCTCACCCGACGGAATCTCCGCCGAAACGTGATGGACCGCCGGGTGGCGGTCATAGCTCACCGTCAGGTCGACCAGCTTGAGAGCCGCGTTCACGATTGCACGCTCACAGGGCCCACCACAGGCAAAGCCACAGGCCGCCGGCCACGACCAGCGCCGCCGCGACGCGGGCGGGGGCGCTCATGGCGAGCAGGGCGGTGCCGGGGGAAAGAGCTCCGTGCATGAATGAATTGTTATAATATTACCTTCAGAGAGTCCACGGCCTCGTGAGCGTTCTTGATTGGCAGGCGAGGCCGCCCAAGCCCATCTTCACGCCATGTCCACTTTCACTCCTGGCCGCCGCTCGGTCCTGATCGGCGCCACCGCAACCGCCGCTTTCGGCACCTCCGTCTCGGCCGCGCCTCCTTCGGAACCCTCATCGGGACCCTGGGCGATCGAGCTCTTCACCTCGCAGGGCTGCAGCTCCTGCCCGCCGGCCGATGCCCAGCTGGGCAAGCTCAGCGAGCGGCCCGACATCGTGGCGCTGTCGTTCCACGTCGATTACTGGGACTACATCGGCTGGAAGGATCCGTTCGCCGCGCGCGTCATGACCGATCGCCAGCACGCCTATGCGCGTGTGCTGCACCAGCGCTACGTCTACACACCCGAGATGGTGGTCGACGGCGTCACCCACGAACCCGGCGTCACCCGGGCCTCGATCGACGCGATGCTGGCCGCCGCGCAACGCCAGTCGCCCACGCGCGCCACGCCCCGGCTTGAGCGCGTCATGGACGGCCCGCTCACGATCACGCTCGCGCCGTTCAAGCTCGACGGCAGCGCTCCGGCCGACATCACGCTGGCCGTCTACGATCGCCGCCATTCCACGCCCGTGCCGCGCGGCGAGAACACCGGCCACACACTCGACAACTTCAACGTCGTGCGACGGATCGAGACGGTCGCGAAATGGGACGGCTCGGCCGCGAGCTGGATCGTGGCACCCGACCGCTTCCAGCCGGGCCAGGGCATCGCCGTGCTGGTCCAGCACCACGATTACGGCTCGATGATCGGCTGCAACAAGCTCGAGCCGCGCATAACGGGCTAAATACACGCGATTTGGCCGCCTTGCGCCGCACGCCGGGGCACGCCAAGTTCAGGCAATGTCGTTCGCCAACGAGTCCGGCCGCCTGACGGCCGTCCTCGGCCCCACAAATACCGGCAAGACCTACCTGGCGATCGAACGCATGCTCGGCCACGAGTCGGGCATGATCGGCTTCCCGCTGCGCCTTCTCGCGCGCGAGAACTACGACCGCGTCGTCAAGATCAAGGGTGCCGGCCGGGTGGCGCTGATCACCGGCGAGGAAAAGATCGTCCCGAAGGGCGCGCGCTATTTCATCTGCACCGTCGAATCCATGCCGCTCGACCGGCCGGTCTCCTTCCTCGCCGTCGACGAGGTGCAGATGGCCGCCGATCCCGAGCGCGGCCATTTCTTCAGCGACCGCATCCTGAACGCGCGCGGCACGAACGAGACCATGCTGCTGGGCGCCGACACGGTCCGCCCGGTGTTGAATCAACTGCTGCCCAACATCGACATCGTGGCCCGACCACGTTTCTCCAAGCTCTCCTATGTCGGACCGAAGAAGGCGACACGCCTGCCGCCCCGCTCGGCCGTGGTCGGCTTCTCGGCCAACGAGGTCTACGCCATCGCCGAACTGATCCGCCGGCATCGTGGCGGCACGGCGATCGTGATGGGCGCGCTCAGCCCGCGCACGCGCAACGCCCAGGTCGAGATGTTCCAGTCGGGCGAGGTCGATTACCTGGTCGCCACCGATGCGATCGGCATGGGCCTCAACATGGACGTCGACCATGTCTGGTTCGCCTCGTTGCGCAAATACGACGGCCGCATGTCGCGTCCGTTGCGCGCGGTCGAGATGGCGCAGATCGCGGGGCGCGCCGGGCGCTACATGAACGACGGCACCTTCGGCACCACGATCGACGTCGGCGGCCTCGACGAGGAGACGGTCGAGGCGATCGAGAACCATCGCTTCGATCCATTGCGCGACCTGCAGTGGCGCAACTCGGCGCTCGACTTCAAATCGATCCCGGCCCTGATTGCCTCGCTCAACCGGCAGCCACCGCACCCGGTGCTGCAGCGTGTTCGCGAACAGGACGACCAGTTCGCGTTGCAGACGCTGTCGCAGCAATCGGAATTCCTGCCGCGGCTGCATGCGCCGTCGCGGGTCAGGCTTCTGTGGGAGGTCTGTCAGGTTCCGGACTTCCGCAAGACCATGACCGAGGAGCACACCGCGCTCCTGGGGTCGCTGTTCATGCACCTGTCACAGGGCGGGGAGCGCCTGCCCGAGGACTGGATCGACGGTCACGTCAAAAAACTCGAGAAATACGACGGCGACATCGACACTTTGATGGCACGCATCGCGCATGTTCGGACCTGGACCTATATTTCGCACCGCGCCGACTGGATTCAGCGCGCCGCGCATTGGCAGGAGCGCGCGCGGGCTATAGAGGACAGGCTGTCCGACGTGCTGCACCAGCGGCTGACCCAAAGGTTTGTCGATAGACGGGCGGCGATGCTTGTAAGAAGATTGCGCGATGAGGGTGAAATGACGACGTCAG